>NZ_BAAAIF010000071.1:0-54678 GCF_039525925.1 Streptomyces javensis
CGGACGCCCTGGCGGCGGTCGGGCCCGCGATCCGGCGGCCGGTGGGGGAGAGCACCCACGCGGTCAGGTCCAGGTCGGAGCGGAGCAGGTCCAGGACCACCTCGGGGCCGCCGCCCGCGGGCCCTGACGTCATCAGCCTGCGGTGCCGGTCCACGACCGCCGCCAGATCCCCGGCCCGCTCACCGGAGACCTGGCGCACCACATGCTCGGTGATCGTGGCGAACGCGACGTCCTCGACCACGGAGAACAGCGGCAGCCGATGGCGGCCACAGGCCAGCACCAGATCCTCGGGCACGGCGCCCAGCTCCGCCTCGCCCGCCGCGAGACCCGCCACCCCGGCCGCCGCGAGGATGCGGACGAACCGCTCGGAGTCCTCCGGCTCACGCCGCCAGGCGAGCCCGGTCAGCACCAGCTCGCCGCCGGAGAGATAGCGGCTGGGGTCGCGCAGATCGGTGGTCATCACGCCGCGTACGGTGCGGTCCAGCTCGTCCTCGCCGGAGAGCAGGCGCAGCCCCAGGGTGTCGTTCTCCAGCAGTGCGCGCAGCCGCATGCGATGCCAGCCGATCTTTGTTCCGTGTCGCCGGTCGAATACCGCGAGGTTTCCGGTCCCCGCCGTTCGTTCGAATCTACAAGACCCGCCGCCTGGCCAGCCAATTGCTTCATGTCTTTGGTGACTGCACCAAGTGGCCCACACCTCGGTCTACTGGCGGTGAGCCGTGTGCAGAGTTCTTGGAGGACGCCCCCGCGCGTGGGGAGCCACGTATCGGCGGCCACGTGCGGGAAGCCCCTCCCCACGACGCCGACGCCGACGCCGACGATTCGAGAAGAGAGACCCATGGACTTCCTGCGCCCCGCCGGCTGGGAGGAGGCGCTCGCCGCGAAGGCCGAGCACCCCACCGCCGTGCCCATCGCGGGCGGCACCGATGTGATGGTCGAGATCAACTTCGATCACCGGCGGCCCGAGTATCTGCTCGACCTGACCCGCGTCGCCGAACTGGCCGAGTGGGAGACCACCGACCGTACGGTCCGGCTGGGCGCGGCCGTCCCGTACACCCGGATCATCGAGGAGCTCCGGACCGAGCTGCCGGGTCTCGCGCTCGCCGCGCACACCGTCGGCTCACCGCAGATCCGCAACCGCGGCACGGTCGGCGGCAACCTCGGCGCCGCCTCGCCCGCCGGGGACGCCCATCCCGCGCTGCTGGCGGCCGGGGCCGAGGTGGAGGTGGCGTCGGTGCGCGGCACCCGGCGGATCCCGGTCGAGGAGTTCTTCACCGGGGTCAAACGCCATGCCCTGGAGCCCGATGAGCTGATCCGGGCGGTGCACATCCGACGGGCGGACGGACCGCAGCAGTTCTCCAAGGTCGGCACCCGCAATGCCATGGTCATCGCGGTCTGCGCCTTCGCCGTCGCGCTGCATCCGCGCACCCGCACCGTGCGCACCGGCATCGGATCGGCCGCGCCCACGCCCGTGCGGGCCCATGAGGCCGAGGAGTTCCTGGGCGCGGCGCTGGAGGAGGGCGGCTTCTGGGACAGCGGCGCGCCCCTCGACCCGTCGGCCGTCCGGCGCTTCGCCGAGCTGTGCGCCGGGGCCTGCCGCCCGATCGACGACGTACGCGGCACCGCCGACTACCGCCGCCGCGCGGTGGGGGTCATGGCGCGCCGCACGCTCGGCTGGACCTGGGAGGCGTACCGCGAGGGAGAGGGGAGGACCGCACCGTGCGCGTGAACATGAGGGTCAACGGGCGGCCGTACGAGGCCGATGACGTCTGGGAGGGCGAGTCCCTGCTGTACGTGCTGCGCGAGCGGCTGGGGCTCCCCGGTTCCAAGAACGCCTGTGAGCAGGGCGAATGCGGTTCCTGCACGGTCCGTCTCGACGGGGTGCCGGTCTGCGCCTGCCTGGTGGCGGCGGGGCAGGCCGAGGGGTGCGAGGTGGTCACCGTCGAGGGGCTCGCGGACCACGCCCGGCAGCGGTCCGAGCCATCCCGCCCCGAGCCGTCCCGCCCCGGGCAGGTCGCCCCGCTGGCACCGGTCCAGCAGGCGTTCATCGACGCCGGCGCCGTCCAGTGCGGCTTCTGCACCCCCGGACTGCTCGTGGCCGCCGACGAGCTGCTGGAGCGCAATCCCGACCCCTCCGACGCCGACATCCGCGAGGCGCTCTCCGGCAACCTCTGCCGCTGCACCGGCTACGAGAAGATCCTGGACGCGGTCCGGCTCGCGGCCGCCCGCACCGGGGAGGCGGTCTGACCGTGGCAGCCGACCGCACCACCAGCGCCCCCACCACCCTCACCCAGGCCACCGGCGCCACCCGGGGGACCGTCGGCGAGTCCACCCTGCGCCCGGACGGCACCCTCAAGGTGACCGGCGAGTTCGCGTACTCCTCGGATCTGTGGCACGAGGACATGCTGTGGGGCTTCACCCTCCGCAGCCCGTACGCGCACGCCGCTATCCGGTCCATCGACACCGCCGGGGCGCTCGCCCTGCCCGGGGTGTACGCCGTCATGACGCATGACGACCTGCCCGCCGCAACCCACTACGGCCTGGAGATCCGCGACCAGCCGGTGCTCGCCAAGGACCGGGTCCGCTTCCACGGCGAGCCCGTCGCGATCGTCGCCGCCGACCACCCCGAGACCGCGCGCCGCGCCGCCGCCCGGATCGCGGTGGAGTACGAGGAGCTGCCGCTGGTCGTGGACGAGGCCACCGCGACCGCGCCGGACGCACCGCTGCTCCACCCCGGCCGCCGGGACCACCACGCGTCCCACGTCCCGCATCCGAACATCGTGCACCGCCAGCCCATCCGGCGCGGCGATGTGGCCGCCGCCCGGGCCCGCGCCGATGTGGTGGTCCGCCGGGATTACGAGGTGGGCATGCAGGACCAGGCGTTCCTCGGCCCGGAGTCGGGGCTCGCGGTGCCCGCCGAGGACGGCGGGGTGGACCTCTACATCGCCACCCAGTGGCTGCACGTCGACCGCGACCAGCTCGCCCCGGTGCTCGGGCTGCCCGCCGACAAGGTGCGGCTGACGCTGTCCGGCGTCGGCGGGGCGTTCGGCGCGCGCGAGGACCTGTCCATGCAGGCCCACGCCTGTCTGCTGGCGCTGCGCACCGGAAAGCCCGTCAAGATCGTCTACAACCGGTACGAGTCCTTCTTCGGCCATGTCCACCGCCACCCCGCCAAGCTCACCTACGAACACGGCGCGACCCGCGACGGCACCCTGCTCTACGTCCAGTGCCGGATCGTCCTGGACGGCGGCGCGTACGCCTCCTCCTCCCCGGCGGTGGTCGGCAACGCCGCCTCCCTGTCCATCGGCCCCTACGTCGTCGAAAATGTGGACGTCGAGGCCATCGCCCTCTACTCCAACAACCCGCCCTGCGGAGCGATGCGCGGCTTCGGCGCCGTCCAGGCGTGCTTCGCCTACGAGGCGCAGATGGACGCGGTGGCGGCCGAACTCGGCCTGGACCCGGTGGACTTCCGGCAGCGCAACGCCATGGCGCAGGGCGCCACCATGCCCACCGGGCAGGTGGTCGACTCCCCGGCGCCGGTCGCCGAGCTGCTGCGCCGCGTCAAGGCGCTGCCGATGCCGCCCGAGCGCGCCTGGGAGGCGGCGGGCGGCCCGGTGGACGTACGGGCCCTGCCGGGCGGGCTGTCCAACACCACCCACGGCGAGGCCGTGGTGCGCGGGGTGGGCTATGCGGTCGGCATCAAGAACGTCGGGTTCTCCGAGGGCTTCGACGACTACTCCACGGCCCGGATCCGGCTGGAAGTGATCGGTGGCGAGCCGGTCGCCCTGGTGCACACCGCGATGGCCGAGGTCGGCCAGGGCGGGGTCACCGTGCACGCCCAGATCGCCCGCACCGAGCTGGGCGTCGACCGGGTCACCCTCCACCCGGCCGACACCCGGGTCGGCTCGGCGGGCTCCACCTCCGCGTCCCGCCAGACGTATATGACGGGCGGCGCCGTCAAGCACGCCTGCGAGGCGGTCCGGGCGGAGGTGCTGCGGCGCGGTCGCGAGCGGTTCGGCTCCGCCCACCCCGCGTGGGCGGAGCCCGAACGGCTGCGGCTGGCGGACGGCAAGGTGGTCACCGACGGCGGCGAGGTGATCGGCGACCTCGCCGGGATCCTCGGCGACGAGGCGATCGACCTGGAGCGGGAGTTCCGGCACCGGCCGACCGAGCCGTTCGATCTGCGCACCGGGCAGGGCTTCGGCCATGTGCAGTACTCGTTCTGCGCGCACCGCGCGGTCGTCGAGGTGGACACCGAGCTGGGCCTGGTCAAGGTGGTCGAGCTGGCGGCCGCGCAGGACGTGGGCAAGGCGATCAATCCGCTGTCGGTGGTCGGGCAGATCCACGGCGGTTCCACACAGGGGCTGGGGCTCGCGGTGATGGAGGAGATCGTCGTCTCGCGGGACGGGGCGCGGGTGCGCAACCCGTCGTTCACGGACTATCTGATCCCCACCATCCTGGACACCCCGGCCATGCCGGTGGAGGTGCTGGAGCTGGCCGACGACCACGCCCCGTACGGGCTGCGCGGCGTCGGCGAGGCGCCCACGCTCTCCTCCACCCCGGCCGTCGTCGCCGCGATCCGCGCCGCCACGGGCCGTCCCCTGAGGCGCGTGCCCGTCCGCCCGGAGCATCTGACCGGCACCTGAGGGCAGATTTCGCGGGCGCGGCGCGTTGACGCGAATATAGGTGGCCCGCACGTGGCCGTCCGAGGAGCTGATCACCATGCTGGACATCGCCGCCGAGCTGCACCGCTGGTGCGCGGAGGGCCGGGATTTCGCCGTCGCCACCGTGGTCTCCGTGGGCGGCAGCGCACCCCGGCTGCCCGGCGCCGCGCTCGCCGTGGACGCGGAGGGCACGGCGGTCGGCAGTGTGTCCGGCGGCTGTGTCGAGGGCGCGGTGTACGAGCTGTGCCAGGAGGCGCTGCGCACCGGCGAGAGCGTGCGGGAGACCTTCGGCTACTCCGACGAGGACGCCTTCGCGGTCGGTCTGACCTGCGGCGGAGTCATAGATGTCCTGGTCAGCCCGGTGCGTGCGGCCGACCGTGAGCTGCGCCCGGTGTTCGCCGCCGCCGCGTCCGCCGCCGCCGGGGGCCGGACGACCGCGCTGGCCCGGATCGTGGACGGCCCGCCCGAGCTGCTGGGCCGCGCCCTGCTCGTCGGCCCGGACGGCGGCTGGGACGGCACCCTGGGCGGCCACCCCGAGCTGGACCGTACGGCCGCCGCGGAGGCCCGCGCCCTGCTGGACGCCGGGCGCACCGCGACCGTGGAGATCGGCGCCGAGGGAAGCCGCTGCGGGCGGCCCGTCACGCTGCTCGCGGAGTCCAGCGTGCCGCCGCCGCGCATGATCGTCTTCGGCGCTGTGGACTTCGCGAGCGCGCTGGTGCGGATCGGGAAGTTCCTGAACTACCACGTCACGGTCTGCGACGCCCGTCCGGTCTTCGCGACCGGGCCACGCTTCCCGGACGCCGACGAGGTGGTCGTCGACTGGCCGCACCGCTATCTCGACCGGACCGAGGTGGACGGCCGCACGGTGCTGTGCGTGCTCACCCACGACCCGAAGTTCGACGTCCCGCTGCTGGAGCGGGCGCTGCTGCTGCCCGTGGCGTACGTCGGCGCGATGGGCTCCGCCCGCACCCACCGGGACCGGCTGCGGCGGCTGCGCGAGGCGGGTGTGGGCGAGCCGGAGCTGGCCCGGCTGCGCTCCCCGATCGGGCTGGACCTCGGCGCCCGTACGCCCGAGGAGACCGCGCTGTCCATCGCGGGCGAGATCGTCGCGAACCGACGGGGCGGCAGCGGTACGCCGCTGACGGGGGCCCGGACCCCGATCCACCACGACACCCGGGCGCCCTCGGACCGGATCGGCTCGGTCGCCTGAAACGCCGTCGAACGTCGCCGTCCGACACTTCGCGCACCTGAAATCGCATCAGATCACAGAAGGATCGTCTGACATAAGGCCACTCCTGAGCGGGAAAAACCCTCCGCCATCTGGCGGAGGATTCATTTGCCGGGTGCCGGTTTCTGAGTGAGAGTCAGAAACCGACCTTGGTCCTGCCGCCCCCCTGGAGTGCGCACGTGCGTAAGAGACGCAAGATCCTCACCGTGTCGACGGCCGTCGTGGCCGCGGCCACCCTGCCCCTGTTGATCAGCCCCGTGGTGAGCGCGGCCGTGCCGGAGGACGACGACGAGTCCTCGCGCGTGACCCGCCTCTACGCCCCGCCCCCCGACCGGGACTCCTACCGCCAGGTGGCCCGGCTCGCCTGGCGGGGCGACTTCCGCGACTCCGCCGGGCTCCTCGCCATGGTGCGGACACCGCATGCGGTCTGGTTCGGGGACGAGACTCCGGAGCAGGTCACGCGGCTGGTCCGCCGGACGACGCGGAGCGCGGGCTGGCAGGAGAAGCTGCCGGTCCTCGCCCTCTACAACATCCCGGGCCGCGACTGCGGCAGCTACTCGAGCGGGGGAGCGGACGGTCTCGCCGCGTACCAGGCGTGGATCGACGCCGTCGCCGAGGGCATCGGCGACCGTAAGGTGATGATCGTCCTCGAACCCGATTCGCTGGCGCTGCTGCCCTCCGACTGCGCGGACGCCTCGAACGCCGAGGAGACCGCCGTCGAGTCGCAGCAGCCCGAGCAGAACGTCGGCGGGGAGCAGTCCGCCGTCGAGGAGCAGCCCGCCGTCGAGGCATCGCCCACCGAGCTGCCGCCGCTGCCCGACCCCGGCGCCTCCACGGCCCCGCCCGCCGCGTCGGCCGCCTCCGGCACCGGCCAGGGGGCCGCGCAGGCCACGGACCCGCAGTCGACGGACTCGCAGTCGACGGACTCGCAGTCCACGGACCCGAAGTCCACCGACTCGCAGTCCGACGACCCGCAGTCCACCGACCCGCGCCCCGACGCCTCCGAGCTCCTGGCGCCCATGTTCCCCGAGTCCCTGGAGACCGCCGGCCCCGAGCCCGCCGCGTCCCAGAGCCCCGACCCCGAGCCCTCCGCCGAGCAGCCCGGCACCCTGCCCGAGCTGCCCCCGCTGCCCAAGCCAGACCCCGTGACCCCCGACTCCGAGGAGACGAGCGGCACCGGCGACCCGGACACCCCGGTGGTCGAGGACCCGGAGACCGCCGCCCGCTACTCCGAAATCAACTACGCGGTCGACGTCCTCAGCACGCTCGCCAACGCGTCGGTGTACCTGGACGCGGGCCACTCCGGCTGGCACTCCGTCAGCAGCATCGTGCCCCGCCTGATCAAGGCCGGGATCGACCGCGCCACCGGCTTCGCCCTCAATGTCTCCCACTACCAGACCGACCAGGACAGCGTCTGGTTCGGCCGGCTGGTCTCCTCCTGCCTCGCCTACGCCGACGAGGGCGGGGACCCCGAGGACTGCGCCGAGCAGAGCTGGTCGCGGCGGCACGTCCGCCGCTGGCTGCGCCACCACGTACCGGACGACCCGGCCCGTATGAAGCACTTCGTCACCGACACCAGCCGCAACGGCCAGGGTGCCTGGGCCCCGAGGGCCGCGTCGCACCAGTACAACGACGTCGAGTCATGGTGCAATCCGCCGGGCCGGGGCCTGGGCCGGCGCCCCACCACCCGTACCGGCGAGGCGCTGATGGACGCCGCGCTGTGGGTGAAGACGCCGGGCCAGTCGGACGGGCGCTGCCTGCGCGGCACCGACGGGCCCCTGGACCCGGTGCGCGGGACCGTCAACCCCGAGGCGGGGGAGTGGTTCCCTGAGCAGGCGCTGGAGCTGGTGCGCTACGCGGACCCGGCGGTCAACCTCTTCCGCCGGCCCCGCGGCCGCTGACGCCCCGCGGTCAGCCCGCCGGATTGTGCCGGACGAGGGCGTCGACCAGGCCGGACGTGGTGTTCGGGAAGTCCATCGGAACGATCCCGAGCCCGGTCCAGCCCTGTGCTTCGGCGCCCTCCAGGAACGACTTCACCCGCGGGTTCAGCCGGTCCGCGTTGGAGCGGGGCGGCAGCAGGGCCGCGGTGGAGACGTAGTTCATGAAGAGCTTGCCGGGCTGGGCCGCCGCCTTGCGGAACTGCGCCTCGATCTTCGGGTACTTGCCGATCGGCTCCGCCATGTAGTCGTCCTGGATGTCGAAGAGCGCGCCGTCGCCGTACCGCACCCCCGGCATGTTGTCCGAGTCGGCGAGCAGCACCACCCTGCCCCGGGCCTGGCCCAGGGCGGGGAGGGTGCTGTCCAGGCGGAACAGCGAGCGCCAGCCCTTGTCGTCCAGATAGATGTCGAAGATCCGGCGGAACTCCGCGGCGCTCTCCTCCGAGTACTCCTGCTTGACCCGCATCAGCACCGTCTCCGACGGATGCGCGGAGAGGAAGGAGCGGCAGGCGCCGAGCACGTCGTCGAAGTTGAGGTTCTGGTAGAAGGCGCCGTGGTGGATCGGGAAGGCGTTGTCGAAGGCGCGGCAGCGGATGTCCAGGAAGCGGATGCCGCTGGCCAGCTGGTCGGCGATGGTGGTGTTCTGACACTCCGTCCACGGACCGCCGAACCGGGCGCCGGAGTCATGGGTTCCGGGCAGGGTCAGCCGCTGCACCGGAGTGGCGTCGGCGATGGCCGACAGCCAGTCCTGGGCGGCGAGCAGCCGGGGCGGCGCCGCGGTCGCCGTCGCGGTACCGCCGACGGCGGTGACCAGCCCCGCGGTGGACAGTGCGGCCGCGCCCCTGAGGAACCCTCGCCGGTCCATACGTCCACTCCCGTCGCTCGCCCGCCGTGCCGTATCGCACGGCATCGAAGCACAAACGGCATGGAGGGGCTACGGAAAAGGGCTGAATCAGCGGTTCATCGAGGGATTCCCTAGAACCGCCGGGCCGACCGGAGAGACGCGGCCCGGAGAGGTGTGACGCCGTCAGAGCCAGCCGCGGCGCTTGAAGATGAGGTACAGGCTGACGCAGACCACCGCCATCAGCAGGATCGCGAAGGGGTAGCCCAGCACCCAGTGCAGCTCGGGCATATGGGTGAAGTTCATCCCGTAGATGGTGCCGACCAGCGTGGGCGCGAACAGGATGGCCGCCCAGGCGGAGATCTTCTTGACCTCCTCGTTCTGCTCGAAGCCCGCCTCGGCCAGCGCCCGCATCTCGGCGTTCTGCTGCTGGGTCACCAGGGTGGCGTTGACGGCGAGGATGTCGGTGAGGGCGGAGCGGAAGCCGTCCACCCGCTCGCTGGTGTGGGTGACGTGGTCGGCCACGTCCCGCAGATAGCGCTGGAGCTCCTCGTCGGTGCCGTACTTGTCGAAGCCCGCCATCAGCCCGTGCAACATCCCGACCAGGGGGCGGGTGGCGCGCTGGAACTCCACCATTTCGCGGGAGAGCTCATAGATGCGCCGCGAGACCTCGGGGTCGCCGCGGAAGACCTCGGTCTCGATCTCGTCGATGTCGTTCTGCACCCCCGCCACGACGGGTGCGTAGCCGTCCACGACCGCGTCGAGGATCGCGTACAGCACGGCCTCGGGGCCCAGCGCCAGCAGCTCGGGGGTGGACTCCATCCGCGCGCGCACCGCCGACAGGTCCGGCGCCGCGCCGTGCCGGACGGTGATAACGAAGTCGGGGCCCACGAAGACGTGCAGCTCGCCGAAGTCCACCTCCTCGGGCGCGTCGAGATAGCGGGCGGCGCGCAGCACCACGAAGAGGGTCTCGCCGTAGCGCTCCAGCTTGGGGCGCTGATGGGCCTCCATCGCGTCCTCGATGGCCAGCTTGTGCAGATCGAACTCCTCGGCGAGCGAGAGCAGCTCCCCCTCGCTCGGCCGGAACAGCCCGATCCACGCCATGGCGCCCGTCTCCTCGCGCAGCCGCCGGTAGGTGGCGGCGAGGGAGCCGGGGGTGCCGACCCGGCGGCCGTCGCGGTACACCGCGGCGTCCACCACACTGCGCTCGTCGACCTCGGGCGGGGCCCCGTCGGCCGCCGCGGCCGGCGGCTCGCCGCGCGGCGGGCCCGGGGCGGGGCGGGGTGTGGCATCGGCCCGGTCCGCCCCGGCGGGGCGCCGCCAGGGGTAGCGCTTCGTGGGACGCGGGGTGCGGCGGCGCTCGGACATAGGGGGTCCTCACCTTCCTGTCGCGAGCACTGACCTCAGTGCAGGATATCGCCCTATATGACCGTGGTGCGCCCTGGGGGAGCGGCGGGCTGCTTGACGCGATAGTTGCTTCAGGTCAAGTGTTTTTCGGAAGGGGTACCCGGAGGGGCCGCACTGGGGCCCACCGGCCCGCAGTCCCGAGGGGCCTTCGCCTACCGGGTCGCGGAAGCCGCTACTGGCGCCCACCCCCTGCCCTGCGCTGAGGACAAGTGACAGCATTGACGCTCTCCCGCCTAAAGGCGGGAGGTTCCACGGGTCGCCCCGTGGATTTCCTGCTTCGTCGCCGATTGCCCGCCCGGAGTTCTCCGTTGAGGTCTTACACCGGCTCCACAGGCCGACACTGCCCGTCCGGCAGCCAGAAGGTTCTTCGCGGCGTTCACGTCACGGTCGTGGATGGCGCCGCAGCCACACGTCCAGGTGCGGACGTGCAGCGGCATCGCCCCGGCGAGGGCGCCGCAGGCGGAGCACAGCCTGGAGGAGGGGAAGAAGCGGTCGACCGCGATCACTTCCCGCCCGTACCAGGCGGCTTTGTACTCCAGCATGCTTCGGAAGTCCGACCATGCCGCATCGCTGATGGCGCGGGCCAGGTTCCGGTTCCTGACCATGTTCCGCACGGTCAGGTCCTCGATCACGAGCGTTTGGTTCTCACGCACGAGACGAGTGGTCAGCTTGTGCAGCCCGTCATGCCGACGGTCGGTGATCCGAGCGTGGATCCTGGCGACCTTGTGCCGGGCCTTCACCCGGTTCGCCGACCCCTTTGCCTTCTTCGCGAGGCGCCGCTGGGCCAGGGCGAGCCGGGCACGGTCACGGCGCTCATGCCTGGGGTTGGCGATCTTCTCCCCGGTGGAGAGGGCCAGCAAGTGGTCCAGGCCGACGTCGATACCGACCGCCGCACTCGTGGCGGCCAGTTGCTGGATGCCGGGGTCCTCGCACAGCATCGAGACGAACCAGCGGCCGGCACTGTCCTGGGAGACGGTCACCGTGGACGGCTTCACTCCCGAGGGCAGGGGGCGGGACCACACGATGTCCAGTGGTTCGGCCATCTTCGCCAGTGTCAGCTTCCCGTCACGGAGGCGGAAGCCGCTGGTGGTGTACTCGGCGGACTTCCGGGACTTCTTCCGCGACTTGAAGCGCGGGTATTTGGCCCGCTTGGCGAAGAAGTGGGTGAACGCCGTCTGGAGGTGCCTCAGGGTCTGCTGGAGCGGGACCGAGGAGACCTCGTTGAGATAGGCCAGTTCCTCGGTCTTCTTCCACGCCGTCAGCATCGCCGAAGTGGCGTTGTAGTTGACGCGCTCCTGCCGGGCCCACGCCTCGGTCCGGGCCGCGAGCGCCAGGTTGTAGACCTTCCGGACACACCCGAAGGTGCGCGACAGCTCCGCTGCCTGCGCATCCGTCGGATAGAAGCGGTACCGATACGCCCGCTTCACACATGCCGTGGCCATGCTCACAAGCTAGCGGGCCTGCGAGTGAAGGCCAAATCCGCGGGCCAGGGCACGGGGTTCCGCCACGGCGGCGAAACCCCGCTCCTCACCCTGCGCCGCAAGAGCCCATTTCCTCTCCGCCGTGAACGGCGGAGCGACCACGGAGGAACCTGATGAATCCGGCCCACGACTTCCGCGCGGCACGGGACTTCCTGCTCGGTCACCGTGAGGACTACGCGGCGGCGTACGAGGGATTTCGCTGGCCCCGCCCGGAGCGGTTCAACTGGGCGCTGGACTGGTTCGACGGGATCGCCGGGCGCGCCGGTGACCGTACCGCCCTGCATATCGTCGAGGAGGACGGCGGCGAGGTCCGGCTGACCTTCGAGGAGCTGCGCCGCCGTTCCAACCGGGCCGCGAACTGGCTGCGCGAGCGGGGCGTGCGGGCCGGTGACCGCATCGTGGTCATGCTCGGCAACCAGGTCGAGCTGTGGGAGACCGCGCTGGCCGCGATGAAGCTGCGCGCCGTGGTCATCCCCGCCACCCCGCTGCTCGGGCCGCTCGACCTCGCCGACCGCATCGAGCGCGGCCGGGCGCGGCATGTGATCGTACGGGCCGGGGACACCGGCAAGTTCGCGGACGTGGCCGGGGATTACACCCGGATCGCGGTCGGCGGCGCCGCCGAGGGGTGGCTCGCCTACGAGGACGCCGGGACCGCCGCCATCACGGTGGACGGCACGGCGGGCGCCGCGGCCGACGGCACCGGGGGCGACGAGCCCTTCACCCCCGACGGGCCCACCCTCGCCACCGACCCCCTGATGCTGTACTTCACCTCCGGCACCACCGCCCGCCCCAAGCTGGTCGAGCACACCCACATCTCGTACCCCATCGGACATCTGTCGACGATGTACTGGATCGGGGTCGAACCGGGCGATGTCCATCTCAACATCTCCTCGCCCGGATGGGCCAAGCACGCCTGGTCCAATCTCTTCGCCCCCTGGAACGCCGAGGCCACGGTCTTCGTCCACAACTACACCCGGTTCGACGCCGCCCGGCTGATGGCCGAGATGGACCGCTGCGGGATCACCACCTTCTGTGCCCCGCCCACCGTCTGGCGGATGCTCATCCAGGCCGATCTCACCCAGCTGCGCACCCCGCCCCGGGAGGTCGTCGCCGCGGGCGAGCCGCTGAACCCCGAGGTCATCGAGCATGTGCGGCGCGCCTGGGGGGTGACCATCCGGGACGGCTTCGGCCAGACCGAGACGGCCGTCCAGGTGGCCAACACCCCCGGGCAGCCGCTCAAGCCGGGTTCGATGGGACGGCCGACCCCCGGGTTCCGGGTCGCCCTGCTCGACCCGGTCACCGGCCGGCCCGGTGCGGAGGGCGAGATCTGCCTCGACCTCACCGGCCCCGAGGGGCGCCCGGTCGGCCTGATGACCGGCTACGAGGGCGACGAGGGGCGCACCGCCGAGGCCACCGCGGGCGGCTACTACCGCACCGGGGACATCGGCTCGCGCGACGCCGACGGCTACATCACCTACATCGGCCGCGCCGACGACGTCTTCAAGGCCTCCGACTACAAGATCTCCCCGTTCGAGCTGGAGAGCGCGCTGCTGGAACACGAGGCGGTCGCCGAGGCCGCCGTCGTCCCGGCCCCCGACCCGGTGCGGCTCGCCGTGCCGAAGGCGTACATCGTCCTGGCGGAGGGCTGGGAGCCCGGCCCGGACACGGCAAAGGCGCTGTTCGCGCACTCGCGGGCGGTGCTCGCGCCGTACAAGCGGATCCGCCGATTGGAGTTCGCCGACCTCCCCAAGACGGTTTCCGGGAAGATTCGCCGGATCGAGCTGCGTGAACGCACGGCACAGGGCGGCGGTATCGAGTTTCATGAGGAAATCTGATGACTAACGCTCATATGATGACCCACCCTCACGAACGTGAAGGCGTCCGTGACCGTGACACCAAGGAGCTGCCATGACCGACCTGACGTCCGACCCACCAAGCCCAGCCGGGCTCTCCTACGCCAGTGGGGTCGGTGACCTCCCGCTGCTCGGCGACACCATCGGCGCCAACCTGGCCCGCGCCGTCGAGCTGTACGGCGAGCGCGAAGCGCTCGTCGACATCCCCTCCGGGCGCCGCTGGACCTACGCCGAGTTCGGCCGGTCGGTGGAGGAGGTCGCGCTCGGGCTGATGGCCAAGGGGGTCGCCAAGGGCGACCGGGTCGGCATCTGGGCCGTCAACTGCCCCGAATGGGTGCTGTTGCAGTACGCGACCGCCCGCATCGGCGCCATCATGGTCAATATCAACCCCGCATACCGCGTACACGAGCTGCGGTATGTGCTCCAGCAGGCGGGCATCTCGGTCCTGGTCGCCTCCACCGAGCACAAGACCAGCGACTACCGCCGGATGGTCGAGCAGGTGCGCTCGGCCTGCTCCGCGCTGCGCGACGTCATCTACATCGGCGACCGGACCTGGGACATGCTGGTGCGCGCGGGAGCCGATGTCGCCCCCGGGCGGCTGGCCGAGCGCGAGGCCCGGATCGGCTGCGACGACGCGGTCAACATCCAGTACACCTCCGGCACCACCGGCTTCCCCAAGGGCGCCACCCTCTCCCACCACAGCATCCTCAACAACGGCTTCTTCGTGGGGGAGACGGTCCGCTACACCGCCCAGGACCGGATCTGTGTGCCGGTGCCCTTCTACCACTGCTTCGGCATGGTGATGGGCAACCTCGCGGCCACCACCCACGGCGCCTGCGTGGTCATCCCCGCCCCCACCTTCGACGCCGTCGCCACCCTCTCCGCCGTCGAACGGGAGCGCTGCACCGCGCTGTACGGCGTGCCCACCATGTTCATCGCCGAGCTGGCCCTGCCGGACTTCGCCACCTTCGACCTCAGCTCGCTGCGCACCGGGATCATGGCCGGATCGCCCTGCCCGGTGGAGGTGATGCGGCGGGTGGTCGACGAGATGCACATGGCGGAGGTGTCCATCTGCTACGGCATGACCGAGACCTCACCGGTCTCCACCCAGACCCGGCCCGATGACGACCTCATGCGCCGCACCTCGACGGTCGGCCGGGTGCTGCCGCATGTCGAGGTCAAGATCGTCGACCCGGTGACCGGGGCGACCGTGCCCCACGGCACCCGCGGTGAGCTGTGCACCCGCGGCTACTCGGTGATGCTCGGCTACTGGCAGGAGCCCGAGCGGACCGCCGAGGCGATCGACTCGGCGCGCTGGATGCACACCGGCGACCTCGCGGTGATGGACGACGAGGGCTACGTCCAGATCGTGGGCCGGATCAAGGACATGATCGTCCGCGGCGGGGAGAACGTCTATCCGCGGGAGATCGAGGAGTTTCTGCACACCCACCCCAAGGTGGCGGATGTGCAGGTCGTCGGCGTACCGGACGAGAAGTACGGCGAGGAGATCCTGGCCTGCGTCATCCTGCGCGAGGGCGCCAGGACCCTCACCCGCGACGAGCTCGCCCGCTTCTGCCGGGGCCGCCTCGCCCACTACAAGGTGCCCCGCTATCTGCGGCTCATGGACTCCTTCCCGATGACGGTCAGCGGCAAGGTCCGCAAGGTCGAGCTGCGTGAGACGGCCGCCCGGGAACTGCTGCCCGAGACCCGGTCCGAGGCCGATCCGGCCAGACCGGAAGCGCTTGCCGAGCGGGCCGAGCCCCAGGCCGCGCCCAGCTGATGAGATGCGGGCCCCTCTACCACAGCAGGGGCCCACACCCCCGCGCCGGAAGCGCCACGTATCACCGGGCTCACGTCACTGAACGCCGTTCGGCAGACAGGACTTCACCCCGGATCGCGCGCCGCGGCTGAAGTAGGAGACCCGCTGGGAGGCGTCGCCGTGGTCGGAGACATCGGTCCACGGGGTCCGGTCGGCGAGCGCGGTCAGGGCGTCCGCCAGCTCCTCGGTGTCGCCGTCCTCGAAGGTGAGCGTCCCGTCCTGCGCGGCGCCGAAGAGGACCGCCCCGGCCAGGCAGTCGGCCTGGAGCTCACGGGCCAGATCGACCAACCCCGCGTCCAGCCGGTTCTGGACCGCGTGGCCCCACTCATGGGCGATCACCAGATAGACCCAGGCGTCGCCCCGCGCATGGCCCCAGCGCATCAGATCCATGTCCCACGCTATGTAGTCGCCGTCCGGGCAGTACACGGCGTTGTCGTCCGGGAGGGGCGCACCGCCGCACACCGGGGTGCCCGGGGTGTCGCCGTCGTAGGCCCCCGCGACCCGGGGCGGGCCGTAGCCGCCGGTGAACAGCTGGGACCAGTGGGTCTGCCAGTAGGCGTTGGTGACGGAGACCGCCGCCTGGATGTCCTCCTCCACGCTCCCTCCACCGTCGGGGCCCGGGCTGCCGGTCGGCGGCGCGGGCGTGCTGGAGAGCGGCCCGGGTGCGGGCGAGGAGCTCTCCACCGCGGGCGGGGGCACATCGTCGCCGCCACATCCGGTCACCAGGACGAGGGCCAGGGCGGCGGCGACAGCCGCCCATGACCTCGGGTACCACGGAACAGCCATCGTTCGGCCTCCGGCCGGTCGAGTGGATGGGACGGGTGAACGGTGGAGGGCGGTCCCTCAACGGAAGCGTTCCCCGGTCATGAGCACAAGGGCCGACCGGGTCAGCCGTCCGGCGGGCCCATCCGGATCAGCACGTCCGCCGGGTCGTTGACGGGCTGCGGGGTGCCGGTGAGGTCCATGATGAACAGCGGCAGATGCAGCGCGTCGGCGCGCGCCCGCGCCTCCCGGGCATAGCCCGCGAGCGAGAAGAAGACGCTCGTGGCCGACTTGTGGAGGCCGTTCAGCCACAGGCACTCGATGTCCCGCAGCCCGGTGGGGCGGGTGGTCGGATCGACCTGGGCGACCACGCCCGTCCCGTAGAGGTCCACCCCGGAGACGGCCCGGTCCTCGGAGGGCCGCAGGCTGTGGAAGCCGAGCCACTTCAGATACTGCGCGGCGGCGGTGACCGCGTCCCGCGCGGTGCGGATCGTGACCGGCCGGAACGCCGGGCGCCGCATCGCCGGGCCGCCGGGCCCGGCCGAAGCGCCCGGTCCGGCCGGAGGCGCGGCGGCGACGGGGACGCGGACCAGCGCGCCGCAGTCGCAGCCGAGCTCCGGCTGCGGCCAGTGGCCCTGGCGGCCGCAGGACGGGCAGTTCACCGCCACCCAGAGGTTCTCCCAGGTGCGGTGGCCGAGCTCCTCCGGACTGCCGTCGCGGACGACGGGGAGGGTGACCGGGGCGCCGCACGCACAGGGGAAGGCGGGCGGCGTGAACGACTGCTCGCGACGGCACGCGGGACAACGCACCGGCACGTTGTCTGTCATCGGGGCGCTCCGTGGGCGGAAGGCGGATGCGGTATCGGTCCATGCTCCCCGAAGCGGGCCGCCGCGGGGAGGGACTTGGGCGTTCTGTCCCCGGTAGCGGGGGCGCCGTGTTAGAGGGACGCAGTAGGTTGGCGGCGTGAGATTGAGGGTTGAGTTCACCACCGAACCGTTCGACCTCGACGAGGTGCCGCCGCACGCCGTGGCCGCCCGCGAGACCGTTCAGGCCGCCCCGCTGGACGCCGTGGACGTCGGCCCCTTCGGCAACACCGCGGAGGGCGGCACGGAGGCCGTGCTGGAGGCCGTGGACCGGCTGCTGCGCAGCTCCCTCGAAGCCGGTGCCACCCGGATCTCGCTCCAGGTCAGCGTCCTCGGGGAGGCCGAGGCGTGAGCGTACCGGCCGATCACCCCTTCGCCGCCGCGGTGAAACCGCTCGTCGACGCCATGGGCGGCGAGATGATCGCCCCCGACCGGGCCCGGGGCGACGATGTGGTGCTCTCCTGGGAGGGCCGTCCGGTGGTCGCCGTAAGGCTGCCGCATCTGTCGGACTCGCTCGACCGCATCCTCGCCGACCTCCAGCGCCGCCACGGCGTACCGCTCTCGGCCCTCGACCGCAAGACCAAGCAGTCCGTGGTCCGCCAGCTCGAGCAGCGCGGCGCGTTCTCGGTGCGCCATGGCGTCGAGACGGTCGCCGGGGCCCTCGGGGTCAGCCGCTTCACCGTCTACAACTACCTCAACCGTGAGAAGGGCGGGGACTGATCATTCCTCGTCGTTACGTGGGGGATTTCAACAAACTGTTGACGTCCGGTGCGGAAGCCTCCTAGCTTGCGAGAGTGACTTCCAGTGCACCGCCGGGGCTGGCCCGGTTCAACGCGGTGGACGACCGGGACGCCGCCGCGCTGCTCCGCGAGGTGTGCGCGAGCCGGGCCTGGGGCGCGGCGGTGGCGGCCGGGCGGCCGTACGCCACGGTCGGGGAGCTGCTCGACGCCGCCGACGCGGCCGTGGCCGGGCTGACCGCCGCCGACCTGGCCGAGGCGCTGGCCGGGCACCCGCCCATCGGGCGGCCGACACCGGGCGACGCCGCCTCGGCGCGGGAGCAGAGCGGGGTACGGGACGCGGAGCGCGCGGAGCTGCTGGAGCTGAACCTCGCGTACCAGGAGCGCCACGGCCATGTCTTCCTGATCTGCGCCACCGGCCGCACCGGCGGGGAGATGCTGGCCGCGCTGCGCGAGCGGATCCAGCACGACGCGGACACCGAGCGCGACATCGTCCGCACCGAACTGGGAAAGATCAACCGCATCCGGCTGACCCGGCTGACGGAAGCCCTGCCGGAGACCCGGGCGGAATCGCGATCGGAAGCCCGATCGGAGACCCTGGAGCCCCCGCGGGCCCCGGCGGAAGGAGAGCGGTGATGGCGAGCGGCGCCACCTCGGTGTCCACCCACATCCTGGACACCAGCATCGGCCGCCCCGCCGTGGGCGTGGTCGTCGAGCTGTCCGTCCGCTCGGGGCCCGGCGCGGAGTGGACGCCGCACGCCGACTCGCTCACCGACGCCGACGGGCGCTGCCGGGACCTGCCCGCCCTCCCCGACGGCACCACCCACGCACGGCTGCGCTTCGAGACCGGGCCGTATCTGACCCACGCCTTCTTCCCGGAGGTCGCGGTCGCCTTCGCCGTCGAGCCGGGTGAGCACTACCACGTACCGCTGCTGCTCACCCCGTTCGGCTACTCCGTCTACCGAGGGAGCTAGCACCGATGCCCACGCTCGGCCCGAACAGTTACGGCAAAGCCGAAACCCGCGTCGTCCGGGTGGTGCGCGACGGCGCCGTGCACCACCTCAAGGACCTCAATGTCTCGGTGGCGCTCTCCGGTGAGATGGACGAGGTCCACCTCTCCGGCAGCAACGCCAACGTCCTGCCGACCGACACCACCAAGAACACCGTGTACGCCTTCGCCAAGGAGCACGGCATCGACACGGCCGAGGAGTTCGGCATCCGGCTGGCCCGCCACTTCGTCACCAGCCAGGAGCCCATCCACCGCGCCCGCGTCCGCGTCGAGGAGTACGCCTGGGAGCGGATCGGGACGGCCGGGAGCGCCGAGCACTCCTTCGTCCGCCGCGGCCAGGAGGTCCGCACCGCCCAGATCACCTTCGACGGCGAGCGCTGGGAGGTGGTCTCCGGGCTCACCGGCCTCACCGTCCTCAACACCACGGACTCCGAGTTCTGGGGCTATGTGAAGGACCGCTACACAACGCTCCCGGAAGCGCGCGACCGGATCCTCGCCACCGATGTGCACGCCCGCTGGCGCTACGGCTGGAGCGAGGACACCCGGCCGACGCCGGACTGGGACCACGGCCACGCCGAGGCGCGCGGCCATCTGCTGAGCGCGTTCGCCGAGACCTACTCGCTCTCGCTCCAGCAGACGCTCTACCAGATGGGCGCGCGGGTGATCGAGCGCCGCCCCGAGATCGACGAGATACGCCTCTCGCTGCCCAACAAGCATCACTTCCTGGTCGATCTGGAACCCTTCGGCCTCACCAACGACAACGAGGTCTACTTCGCCGCCGACCGGCCGTACGGGCTCATCGAGGCCACCGTGTTGCGGGACGGCGCCGAGCCCCGGATCCCCACCGACTGACCGCCCGCACGACAGATCCCCACCGACCGATACGACGGGAGGGCCACGCGCCGTGAACCGCATCGTCATCGAGAACTGCGCCGTCGCCACCGTGGACGCCCACGACACCGAGTACGCCTCCGGCCACGTCGTCGTGGCGGGCAACCGCATCGAGTCGGTGGGCGAGGGGCGCGCGCCCGGGGGGCTCGAGGGCGTCGTCCGCCGGGTCGACGGCACGGGGCATCTGGTGACCCCGGGCCTGGTCAACACCCATCACCACTTCTACCAGTGGCTCACCCGCGGCCTGGCCCAGGACAGCAACCTCTTCGACTGGCTGGTCGCGCTCTACCCCGTCTGGGCGCGGATCGACGAGCCGATGGTCCACGCGGCGGCCCGCGGCTCGCTCGCGATGATGGTGCGCGGCGGGGTCACCACCGCCATGGACCACCACTACGTCTTTCCGCGCGGCGGCGGCGATCTGCTGGGCGCCGAGATCCGCGCGGCGCGCGAGCTGGGGGTGCGGTTCACCGCCGGCCGCGGCTCCATGGACCTCGGCACCTCCGACGGCGGACTGCCGCCGGACTTCGCCGTGGAGTCCATGGAGGACGCGCTGGCCGCCACCGAGGAGGCCATCGACACCCACCACGACCCGGCGTCCGACGCCATGCTGCGGATCGTGGTGGCGCCCTGCTCGCCCTTCTCCGTCACCACCGAGCTGCTCCGCGAGTCCGCGGCGCTGGCCCGCCGCAAGGGCGTACGGCTGCACACCCACGGCTCGGAGACGGTGGAGGAGGAGAAGTTCTGCCATGAGCGGTTCGGAATGGGGCCCACCGACTACTTCGAGTCCACCGGCTGGCTGGGCGAGGACGCGTGGATGGCCCACTGCGTCCATATGAACGACACCGACATCCAGGCGTTCGCCCGCACCGGCACCGGAGTGGCCCACTGCCCCTCGTCCAACGCCCGGCTCGCCGCCGGGATCGCCCGCGTCCCCGATCTGCTCGCCGCGGGCGTACCGGTCGGCCTCGGCGTGGACGGAACCGCCTCCAACGAATCCGGTGAGCTCCACACCGAACTGCGCAACGCGCTGCTGATCAACCGGCTCGGCGGCCACCGCGAGAAGGCGCTGAACGTGCGTCAGGCGCTGCGCCTCGGCACCCACGGCGGTGCGCGGGTGCTCGGCCGCCAGGAGGAGATCGGCTCGCTGGAGCCGGGCAAACTGGCCGACCTGGTGCTGTGGAAGCTGGACGGCCTCGGCCACTCCTCCATCGCCGACCCGGTCGCGGCCCTCGTGCTCGGCGCCCCGGCCCCGGTGACCCTGTCCCTGGTGAACGGCGCTCCGGTGGTGGAGTCGGGCCGGCTGCTCACGGCGGACGAGGACCAGATCGCGCGGGAGGCGCGCACCGAGGCGCGGCGACTGGCCCGTATCGCGGAAGAAGACTGAACGCGGGCGGCCGATTCATCGGATGGGTTGCCGAGATGGCCGCCTTACGGTCGTCACGGGCGGCCCGTCAGGGCGCTCGGGCCCCGTTGACATCCCACCTTTCCGGCTCTAGGTTCCCGTACGCGGCTGGCCAGCCCTCCTGTCCGACCACCCCACGAGCACAGGAGCCGCCATGCGTACGTCCAGACGACGGGCCGTCATCCCCCTCCGAGCGCTCAGCCTGCTGCTCGGCATGGTGCTGGCGACGATCCTCAGCGGCCCTTCCGCCGCCACCGCGGCGCCCACGACCGCGCGGGAGCCCGGACCCGGGACCGACTACGCGACCGACGATCCGTTCACCTCCGCCCGCACCGACTGGTGGCGGCAGGACCGCTTCGGGATGTTCATCCACTTCGGCGCCTACTCCCAGCTGGAGGGCGAATACCGGCGGGCGGACGGGACCGTCTGCCGAGACGCGGAGTGGATCAAGCGGAACTGCCAGATCCCGATGGACGAGTACGAGGACGCCGCCCAGGACTTCAACCCCGCGTCCTTCGACGCCAAGGCCATCGTCAAGGCGGCCAAGGACGCCGGGCAGCGCTACATCGTCATCACCTCCAA
Source organism: Streptomyces javensis (assembly GCF_039525925.1). Taxonomy (NCBI): domain Bacteria; kingdom Bacillati; phylum Actinomycetota; class Actinomycetes; order Kitasatosporales; family Streptomycetaceae; genus Streptomyces; species Streptomyces javensis. The sequence continues at coordinate 21,474 of NZ_BAAAIF010000071.1, forward strand.
GCACCACGACGGCTATGCGATGTGGCCCACCAAGCAGAACAGCTGGAATCTCCGCGACCACTCCTCGTTCGACCAACGGCGCGACATCCTCGCCGAGTTGAAGTCCGCCGCGGACGCCGCTGGGATCAAACTCGGCTTCTACTACTCGATCTGGGACTGGCACGACCCCGACTTCGCCGACCCCGCCACCTTCCCGCGCTATGAGAAGCGGATGTACGCCCAGCTCAAGGAGTTGGTCGACGGTTATCACCCGGCGCTGCTCTGGTTCGACGGGGAATGGGACGCGGACAACCCCACCAACCGCTGGTCCGCCCAGGACGGTGAGCGGCTCCAGTCCTATCTGCACGGACTCGACCCCGATCTGATCACCAACAACCGGGTCGGCAAGCGGCGGGTGGTCGACGGCGACTACGGAACGCCCGAGCAGGAGATCCCGGACGCGCCCGTGGCCGGGCAGCTGTGGGAGAGCTGTATGACCCTCAACGGCCACTGGGGCTTCGCCAAGTACGACCAGGACTGGAAGTCGCCCACCACCCTCACCCGCAATCTCCTCGACATCGCGAGCCGCGGCGGCAACTACCTGCTGAACGTCGGCCCCGACAAACTGGGCCGGGTGCCCCAGCCCTCCGTGGACCGGCTGCGCGAGATCGGCTCCTGGCTGCGGACCTCGGGACAGGGCCGGGCGGTGTACGGGGCCGGGGCCACCGGGCTGGTCGACGAGCCGTCCTGGGGCGCGGTCAGCCGGTCGGGCAACCGGCTGTACGCGTCCGTCACCTCCTGGCCCACCGCCGGTCAGCCCCTCCACCTCACCGCGAAGGCGCCGTTCACGGTGGTCGGCGCCCGGGTGCTGGGCAGCGGACAGCGGGTCGCGGTGGCGAAGGCGGGCGACGGTTTCGACCTCACCCCCTCCGGCGGACCGGCCGACGACACCGCGTCGGTGATCGAGCTGACGGTGAAACCGGCCCCGGCCGCACCCCAGGGGCGGGGCCAGGGGCTGCGGGAGGAGGTCTTCGCCAATGAGACCTTCACCGGGCCGCCGGCCGTCACCCGGACCGACCCGACCGTCAACCACACCTGGCGGTTCGCCGGCTCCCCGGCCGCCGACGTCCCCGCCGACCACTTCGGCGTCCGCTGGACCGGCCATCTCCAGCCCCGGCACAGCGAGACCTACACGCTCTCGACCGTCTCCGACGACACCGCGCGGGTGTGGATCGACGGCCGTCTGGTCATCGACACCACCACCCCGCACGGTCCACAGGTCGACAAGGCGACCGTCGCGCTGCGCGCCGGAGCGAAGCACGCCATCCGGATCGAGTACACCGAGCAGACCGGTGAGGCCCATATGAAGCTGCTGTGGTCCAGCCCCAGCGTGCCCCAGCAGATCGTGCCGCGCACCCAGCTCTACACGCCGTAGCGACGGCAAGGGCCCCGGACCGCATCCAAGGCGGCGGTCCGGGGCCCTGGCCTTCGCGTGAACGGACCGGCTCAGTCGAGCAGTTCGTACGCGGGCAGCGTCAGGAACTCCGCGTAGTTCTCGTCCAGCGCGACCCTCAGCAGCAGATCGTGCGCCTGGCTCCACCTGCCCGCGGCGAAGGCGTCCTCGCCGACCTCCTCGCGGATCGCCGCCAGCTCCTCGGCGGCCACCTTACGGACACGATCGGCGGTGGCCTTCTCGCCGTTCTCGAAGACGACCCCCGCGTTGACCCACTGCCAGATCTGCGAGCGGGAGATCTCGGCGGTGGCCGCGTCCTCCATCAGATTGAAGATCGCGACCGCGCCGAGGCCGCGCAGCCACGCCTCGATATAGCGGATGCCCACCTGGACGGCGTTGCGCAGCCCCTGTTGGGTGGGGGCGGCGTCGAGCGAAGCGATGTCGATCAGCTCGGCGGCGGTGACGTGGACGTCCTCGCGCAGCCGCTCCTTCTGGTGCGGCCGGTCGCCGAGGACCGCGTCGAAGGAGGCGCGGGCCACCGGGACCAGATCGGGATGGGCGACCCAGGAGCCGTCGAAGCCGTCGCCGGCCTCACGGTCCTTGTCGGCCTTGACCTTGTCGAACGCGACGGCGTTGACCTCGGGGTCGCGGCGCGAGGGGATGAAGGCCGCCATGCCGCCGATCGCGTGGGCGCCGCGCTTGTGGCAGGTGCGGACGAGCAGTTCGGTGTAGGCGCGCATGAACGGGGCGGTCATCGTGACCGCGTTGCGATCGGGGAGGACGAAACCGGGACCGCCGTCGCGGAAGTTCTTGACGATCGAGAAGAGGTAGTCCCAGCGGCCCGCGTTGAGCCCGGAGGCGTGGTCGCGGAGCTCGTAGAGGATCTCGTCCATCTCGTACGCCGCCGTGATCGTCTCGATCAGAACGGTGGCGCGGATCGTCCCTTGCGGAATCCCGAGGTGGTCCTGCGCGAAGACGAAGACGTCGTTCCAGAGGCGGGCCTCGAGGTGGGACTCGGTCTTGGGGAGGTAGAAGTACGGCCCCTGGCCCCGGGTGAGCAGCCGGCGGGCGTTGTGGAAGAAGTACAGCCCGAAGTCCACGAGGGCGCCGGGGACCGGGCGGCCGTCGGCGTCGCGCAGATGGCGCTCGTCGAGGTGCCAGCCGCGCGGCCGGGTGACGACGGTGGCCAGGGTGTCGTCGGGCCGCAGGGCGTAGCTCTTGCCCTCGGGGGAGGTGAAGTCGATCCGGCGCTCATAGGCGTCGATCAGATTCAGCTGGCCGCCGATCACATTCGCCCAGGTCGGGGCGGAGGCGTCCTCGAAGTCCGCGAGCCAGACCTTGGCGCCGGAGTTGAGGGCGTTGATGGTCATCTTGCGGTCGGTGGGGCCGGTGATCTCCACCCGGCGGTCCTCGAGCGCGGGCGGGGCCGGGGCGACACGCCAGTCCGGGTCGTCCCGGATGTGGGCGGTCTCGGGGAGGAAGTCCAGGGTGCTGGTGCGGGCGATCTCGGCGCGGCGCTCCGCACGGCGCGCGAGCAGCTCGTCCCGGCGCGGGGTGAAGCGGTGGTGGAGCTCGGCCAGGAAGGCCAGGGCCGCGTCGGTCAGCACCTCTCCCTGACGCTCCAGCGGTTCGGCGTCGACGATGGCCAGCGGGGACGGCGCTGATGCGGACATGGGCTGTCACTCCTTGGGCGAGTCTCGGTTGAACGCTCGCAATACCTCTGCTTTGCGGATACTAATTTCCTCATGGTGGAAGTTCAATCTTCTGTTGAACCGTGCCTGCGCGCTGTGCCCGTCGGTGCCCCTCACTCCAGCAGCGTCAGGTCCTCGGGGGTGTCGATGTCGTCCGTACGGGCGATGTCCGAGCAGTCGACGAGCGTGATCGCGGACTGATGCGCCCGCAGATAGGCGCGTGCCCCCCGGTCGCCCACCGCACTCGCCGCGACATCCGCCCACCGGTCCGCGCCGAACAGCGCCGGATGCCCCCGCTCCCCGCCGTACGCGGCGGCCGCCAGGGTGGCCGGTGAGCGGTACGCGGCCACCACCCGCGCCACCGCCCCGGCGCCGATCCCCGGCTGGTCCACCAGCGCGACCAGCGCCGCTTTCGCCCCCGTACCGGCCAGCGAGGCGAGCCCGGCCCGCAGCGAGGAGCCCATGCCCTCCTCCCAGTCGGGGTTCTCCACCAGGACGTACCCGTCCAGCCGGGCCCGCGCCCGTACGGTCCCGGCGGCGGCGCCCAGCACGATGTGCACCGGGGCGCAGCCGCCCTCCCGCAGCGCGTGCGCGGCGTGCTCCACCAGCGGCCGCCCCCGATGCGTCAAAAGGGCCTTGGGCCGCCCGCCCAGCCGCCGGCCGCCCCCGGCCGCCAGTACGATCCCGGCGACCTGCGCGGAGTCCTCCGTCGTACGTTCCATGGGCCCTGCTTACCGCACATCGGGGCCGGGCGGGGGCTTCATCCCAGCCGGTCTGATTTTCGCTCTCCGTATAGCGCGTCGTGCACTGAGTGGCGTTAACTGATCCGCGGCCCCTTGTGTCCGAATCCACGCGAGGTGGAGGGTTGGGGCGGTCATGCGGGAGAGGGGGCAGGCTCGTGCGAGAGGGCGCGAGGGGGAGAAGGGCAGTGTTGGCCAACGAAGGCGCGAGGCTCTGGGGTGAACCCGGCGCCTTGTCAGTGGAGGGCGCCGCAGTCGTGGAAGTCAGGCGAGTGGCGGGCACCGAGGACGATCCGAGGGCGGCCGAACTGCGCCGTGCCGTGGCCCGGCTCAGGCGCGATCTGGCCGCCCACCCGGCGGAATTACCCGACCGGGCGATCGCGGACGACGAACTGGCCGCGCTCGACGCCATGGCCCGCACCGGCGCCCCGGAGCTGCACCGGCTGCGCCGCTCGCTGCTCCTCATCGCGGGCGCCCTGGGCTCGGTCAGCGCACTGGGGCCCGCCCTGACGGGCGTCCGCGCGGCGATCGACCAGTTCGGCAGTGTGCCCCGGACGGGCATAGGGAGAGACTGAGCGACCGGACAACGGACAAGGCCGCTCCGCCCGGCTCGGCGACCCCGCTCGCGCCGGGCGGTGGTTCGGGGGCTCGCTCGCGCCGGGCGGCCGGGTGGTCCGGCTCGCGCCGGGTGGTGGCCGGGCCTTCTCGCCCGGCGCCCAGGGTCAGCCTCAGCGGTTCCGTCCGCGCCGGTCAGGTGACGCCTGCGGCGGGCTGCTCCCCTCCCCGCCCCTTCCCGAAACTCGGGCTCCGCCCCAGACCCCGGGCCGGGGCTCCGCCCCAGATCCCCCTGCTCCAGGCCCCGGGCCGGTTGCGCCCTAGATCCCGGAGCAGGGCTCCGCACCTCCCCGCGGCATCGCTGTGCGGCTCCGCCGCGTGGTGGGGCTCCGCCCCAGGCCCCAGGCCCCGGGGTCCAGGGGCGGAGCCCCTGGTTACGGGAAGGGGCGGGGAGGGGAAAACATCGCTATGCGGCCGTCAGGCGCGCCGGGTGGTGGTTCGGGCGGTGGCGGCCGGTGGCGGCTCGGCGGGCCACATCGCTTGGGCGGCCCGCCGTCGCTCCCTCCGCCGTCAGGCGGACCCCGTGCTGGCCAGCGCGCCCGACAGTTCGACCGCGACCTCCTTGAGGATCGGCACGATCCGTTCCGTGGCCTCGTCGGTCACCCGGCCCGCCGGGCCCGAGATGGAGATGGCCGCCGGGGCGGGGGAGTCGGGCACCGGGACGGCGAGGCAGCGCACGCCCATCTCCTGCTCGTTGTCGTCCACCGCGTAGCCGTGCTCGTGGACCTGCCGCAGCGCCTCGAGGAACCCGTCCGGCGAGGTGATCGTCTTCTCCGTCGCCGCGGGCATACCGGTGCGGGCCAGCAGGGCGCGCACCTCCTCGGCGGGCGTGCCCGCGAGCAGCGCCTTGCCGACGCCCGTGGTGTGGGGCAGCACCCGCCGCCCGACCTCGGTGAACATCCGCATCGAGTGGCGCGAGGGCACCTGCGCGACGTACACCACCTCATCGCCGTCCAGCAGCGCCATGTTTGCGGTCTCGCCGGTCTCCTCCACCAGCCGCGCCAGATACGGCCGCGCCCAGCTGCCCAGCAGCCGGGACGAGCTCTCGCCGAGCCGGATCAGCCGGGGCCCCAGGGCATACCGGCGGTTCGGCTGCTGGCGCACATATCCGCAGGCCACCAACGTGCGCATGAGTCGGTGGATGGTGGGCAGGGGAAGTCCACTGCTGGCGGAGAGCTCGCTCAGTCCGACCTCGCCCCCGGCGTCGGCCATCCGCTCCAGCAGATCGAAGGCGCGCTCCAGGGACTGGACGCCACCGGATCCGGCGGTGGTGGCGGCGGTCTTGGACTCGGCGGACGGCACGTCGGTGTTCCTTTCACAGCGGTTGGCACCGGCCCGCACACGGTGACGATCCGCTGCCGACCGGCCACGGGCAGCCTACCGGTCCCCGGCGACGCCCACAGCGGGCTTGGAAATGCTGTCGGTGCCGGTCACGGCCGGTATGGGGGACTGGCCATGATCGGCCGATGCCGGAATACCGGGTTCCCTCGACGCCGGTGGCGGGGCTGGCTAGGTTCTCTGTACCGAAAGTCAACTTTCATCCTACGGAATCGACGTCCTGAATCACTGGACCGGAACCGCTGCGGGAGTCCCATGCGCATCCTCGTGCTGAACCCCAACACCACCGCCTCCATGACGGCCTCGATCCGGGCCATCGCGGAGGCGAGCGCGAGCCCCGGCACCGAGATCGTGGCCACCGAGCCGCTGTGGGGGCCCGAGTCGATCGAGGGCCACTTCGAGGGCTATCTCAGCGCCGCCGCCGTACTGGACCGACTGGCCACGTACGACGAGCCCTTCGACGCCCTCGTGATGGCCGGCTTCGGCGAGCCGGGCCGAGAGGGGGCGCAGGAACTCCTCGACGTACCGGTCCTCGACATCACCGAGTCCGCCGCCCAGATGGCCATGATGCTCGGCCACGCCTACGGGGTCGTCACCACTCTCGACCGGGCCGTACCGCAGATCAGGGACCGGCTGCTCATCGCCGGGCTGGCGCAGCGCTGCGCGGCGGTGCGCGGCACCGGCCTGGGCGTGCTGGAGCTGGAGGAAGACCCGGAGCGGACCGTCGAGGCCGTCGTGCGGACCGCGCGCGAGGTGGTGGAGCGGGACGGCGCCGAGGTGATCTGCCTGGGGTGCGGTGGCATGGCCGGGCTCCAGGACCAGGTCTCGGCGGCGCTGGGCGGGGTCCCGGTCGTGGACGGCGTCGCCGCCGCGGTGCGGTTCGCCGAGTCGGTGGTCGGGCTCGGTCTCTCCACCAGCAAGGTGCGCACCTTCGCCCCGCCCCGTCCCAAGGCCATCGGTGGCTGGCCTGTCAGCGCCCGGCCGTCCTGATCCCACGGGTGAGTCCGCGGGCAACGTCGGCGTAATCGAACGGCAACACCTTCAAGGCACCGTCATGCGGAAAAGTTATTCCGGACGACTCTTATGGAGGGCGCCATGGCATCACCCGTCGAACCGGACCCCCGCCTCCACAACGAAGACCTCGCGCCCGCTGTGGAGCGCAAGTGGGGAACGTACAGCATCTTCGCCATGTGGATGTCCGACACCCATGCGATCAGCAACTACACCTTCGCGGCGAGCCTGTTTGTGCTGGGGCTGCCCACCTGGGAGGTCTTCCTGTCCCTGCTGGCCGGTGTCACCATCCTCTACTGGTTCATGAACCGCATGGGCCATGCCGGCCACCGCACCGGAGTGCCCTTCCCCGTGCTGGCACGGGCCAGCTGGGGTGTGTACGGGGCCAATATCCCCGCCCTTCTGCGGGCGGTGATGGCGGTCGCCTGGTACGGCATCCAGACCTGGCTGGCGTCGGAGGCGTTGATCCTCCTCGGCGTCCAACTGGCGCCCTCGCTCGCCGAATACGACCACAACTCCGTCTTCGGGCTGTCCACCCTCGGCTGGATCGCCTTCCTGGTGATGTGGCTGCTCCAGGCGGTGCTGCTGACCCGGGGCATGGAGTTCATCCGCAAGGTGCAGGACCTCGCCACCGGCCCGGTGGTCTGGCTGGTCATGCTCGCGCTCGCCGTGTGGCTGATCGCCAAGGCGGGTGGCGACATCTCGCTCACCGACAGCCTGACCGGGCTGAGCGGGCGCGAGCAGCTCCACCAGAGCCTGATCGCGGTCAGCCTGACCGTCGCCACCTTCCTCACCCTCGTGCTCAACTACGCCGACTTCGCGCGCTTCACCCCGGACCACCGGGCCTACCGGCGCGGCAATCTGCTGGGGCTGCCGGTGAACTTCACCGCCTTCGCCGTCGTCTCGGTGCTGATGACGGCCGGCACCATCTCGGTCTTCGGCGAGGCGATCTCCGATCCGGTCCACGTCATCGCGCGGATCGACAACCCGGTGGTCACGGTGGTCGGCGCGGTGTCCTTCATGGTCGCCACCATCGGCATTAACGTCGTGGCGAACTTCGTCTCGCCCGCGTACGACTTCGCCAACCTCGCGCCGAAGTACCTCGACTTCCGGCGCGGGGGCATGATCACGGCGGTGCTCGCGATCGTGGTCATGCCGTGGAAGCTCTACTCGAGCCCGGTCGTCATCCAGTACTTCCTGGGCGCTCTCGGCGCCTTCCTCGGCCCGCTGGTCGCCGTGCTGCTCGTGGACTACTACCTGGTGCGGCGCGGAAACATCGATGTCGACGCGCTCTTCAGTGCCGACAAGGCGGGGGCGTACTACTACCGCAAGGGTTTCAACCCGGAGGCGATCATCGCTTTCGTGCCCTCCGCCACGGTCTCGGCGGTGTTGGCCCTGGTCAAGGGGTTCGAGGATGTGGCCCCGTTCTCCTGGGTCTTCGGAATGGCCATCGCCGGGGTCATCTATGCCGTGAGGTCCGCGAAGGTCCGCGTCGGTGGCGAACTGGCCGATGTACCGATTCCCTCGCAGGTCACGGCGGGCGGGGCCTTGACCGGGCCGACGACGGAGTGAAGAATGCAACGAAAACTGAATTCCGGGTAGCGGAAAATCCGGAGTTGGCGGGTGAGGAGGATGCCGGTGTCCGACGTTGACCTGGTGCTGCGCTCGGCCAATGTGGTCACGCCGGACGGCCCGCGCGCGGCCTCCGTGTCCGTCGCCGACGGCCGCATCGTGGCCGTCGGGCCGTATGACGCCCCGGATCCGGAGGGCGCGCGACTCGAAGACCTCGGCGACGACGTCCTGCTCCCCGGCCTCGTCGACACCCACGTCCATGTCAACGACCCCGGCCGCACCGCGTGGGAGGGGTTCGGCTCGGCCACCCGCGCCGCCGCGGCCGGCGGCGTCACCACCCTCGTCGACATGCCGCTCAACAGCGTCCCGCCGACCACCACCGTCCCGGCCCTGGAGGTCAAACGGGCCGTCGCCCGGCGGTCGGCCCATGTCGACATCGGGTTCTGGGGCGGGGCCGTGCCCGGGAACGTCCCGGAGCTGAGGCCGCTGCACGACGCGGGCGTCCTCGGCTTCAAGGCGTTCCTGCTCCCCTCCGGCGTGGACGAATTCCCGCCACTCGACCCCGGTCGGCTCCGGACCGCCCTCCGCGAGATCGCGGGCTTCGGCGGACTGCTGATCGTCCACGCCGAGGACGGCCGCCTCATCGACGGCGCCCCGCCGCCCACCGGCCCGCGCTACGCCGACTTCCTCGCCTCCCGTCCGCGCACCGCCGAGAACGAGGCCATCGCGGGCCTCATCGCCCTCGCCCGCGAGCTGGACGCCCGCGTCCACGTCCTGCACCTCTCGTCCGCCGACGCGCTGCCGCTGATCACCGACGCCCGCCGCGAGGGCGTCCGGATCACCGTGGAGACCTGTCCGCACTTCCTGACCCTCACCGCCGAGGAAGTCCCCGACGGCGCCACGGAGTTCAAATGCTGTCCGCCCATCAGGGAGGCCGCCAACCAGGACGCGCTGTGGGCGGGCCTGGCGGCCGGGGAGATCGACTGCGTCGTCTCCGACCACTCGCCCTGCACGGCCGACCTCAAGGTCGACGACTTCGGGCGGGCCTGGGGCGGCATCTCCTCCCTCCAGCTCGGGCTCCCCGCCGTCTGGACGGCGGCCCGGCGGCGCGGCCACACCCTCCACGACGTGGCCCGCTGGATGTCCACCGGCCCCGCCGCGCTCGTCGGTCTCGACCGCAAGGGCGCCATCGAGCCCGGTCGCGACGCCGACTTCGCGGTCCTCGACCCCGACGAGACCTTCACCGTCGACCCCGCCGCACTCCACCACCGCAACCAGGTCACCGCCTATGCGGGCAGAACGCTGTACGGCGTCGTACGGTCCACCTGGCTGCGCGGCCGGAAGATCGCCGACCACGGCACGCCGACGGAACCCACCGGCCGACTCCTGGAAAGGCAGGCCCGCACATGACCGCGCCGATCGCCCGCTTCACCGGTGACGCCGCCCCGTACGGCGGTGGCGACCCGTACGCCGACTACCGGACCGCCGAGCTCCCCTTCACCCACCTCGTGGACCTGGCCGACCGGCGGCTCGGCGGAAGCGTGATCGCGGCCAACGACGAGTTCTTCGCCGAGCGCGAGAACCTGCTGAGGCCCGAAGCGCCGCGCTTCGACCCCGAGTCCTTCGGCCACAAGGGCAAGGTCATGGACGGCTGGGAGACCCGGCGGCGGCGCGGGGCCTCGGCCGACACCCCGCATCCGGCCGAGGACGACCACGACTGGGCCCTGATCCGCCTCGGCGCGCCCGGGGCCGTCCACGGCATCGTCGTCGACACCGCCCACTTCCGCGGCAACTACCCGCGGGCGGTGAGCGTCGAGGCCACGGCCGTGGACGGCACCCCGTCCCCCGAGGAGCTCCTCGCCGACGACGTCGTGTGGACCGAACTCGTCCCCCGTACGCGGATCGGCGGCCACGCGGCCAACGGCTTCCCCGTCTCCGTACGCCGCCGCTTCACCCACCTCCGCCTCAAGCAGCACCCCGACGGCGGCATCGCCCGCCTCCGCGTCCACGGCGAGGCCGCCCCCGACCCGGCCTGGCTCACCGCCCTGGGCACCTTCGACCTGGTGGCGCTGGAGCACGGCGGCGTGGCCGAGGACGCCTCCGACCGCTTCTACTCCCCGCCCGCCAACTCCATCGGGCCGGGCCGCTCCCGCCGGATGGACGAGGGCTGGGAGACCCGCCGCCGTCGCGACACGGACCACGACTGGGTCCGCTACCGCCTCGCCGCCCAGGGGACCATCCGCGCCCTGGAGATCGACACCGGCTGCTACAAGGGCAACGCACCGGGCTGGGCGGCGCTGTACGGCCTCGACGCGACAACCGGCGCGGACCCGGCCGACCCCACGGCCCCGGCCTGGACCGAACTCCTGCCCCGCACCCGCCTCCAGCCCGACACGGTCCACCGCTTCCTCCTGGACGCGGCCCCGCCGGTGACCCACGTCCGGATCGACATCTACCCGGACGGCGGCGTGGCCCGGCTGCGGCTGCACGGCTCGCTGACGGAGGAGGGCGCGAGGTGGCTGGCCGCACGCCACGCGGAGCTGGGCGGCTGAGCAGGTCGGAGGAAGTCCGCTACGGTTCGGGCAGCGCCCCGAAGGGGCGCGGGGCTGTGTCGATATGCGGCTCCGCCGCGCGGGCGCGACCAGCCACGACGGCGCCGCAGTCGACCGACGACCCATCGCGACACTTCCAGCGGAGCGCTTAGTGGCACTTCGTCGAGCTCTAGCGCTGGTCGGCGTTGAGTGACGCGGTGTGCTCCCGTACCTGCCGCGGTGTCAGGTAGGCGTCGGTCTGTTCGAAGTGCCGCAGCGACGGCTGTTCCTCGGCGAGGAACCCGATCCGTACGAAGTCGTCGCCCGCGGCGGCGTTCAGTATCCAGTTCGTCAACGCCCGCGCCTTGGCGACATTGGTGCGCATCGCCCCCACGTGGTAGCCCCGGGTCACCGCCTGCGCGGGCATCCCGCGCAGCTCGACGCCCACCGGCTTGGCGACCGCGTCCCTCCCGCCCAGGTCGACCACCAGACCGAGGTCCCTGTGCCGGTAGGACCGAAGCGGCTCGCCGCGGAGCGTGGCGATGACGTTGTCCGCCACTGTCCTGGCCTGCCGGTGGGCGTGCTGCGCGGTGGGCGGGCAGACCGCGCCGTGCCCTCCCCTCAGGTTGGGTACGGCGGCGCCGTCGCCCAGCGCGAAGACGCCGTCGAAGCCGGGCAGCGTCATCTGCGCGGTGGCGGTGAGCCGTTGAGCGCCAGTCCGTAGCGGATCGTTGAGAATCCTGTGTTTTGAAGGCCCTTGTCGACCGTAGAAGGAATTCTCATACGGGTGTCCCTTTCACCTGTGCACTTCAGAACTCCCTGTATCTGCCCAGCGTACGCCAGGTCCACCTCGCGGCACCCGCTATGGCGTGCCGGTGAGCTGCCCATCGCGTCGTACCTTTGTTGCGGGGTCAGCGGGGCACTGATTTCTACAGGTACCGGACGCGGATGCCGGGGCCGAGGTGTTCGGTCCCGGTGACGGCCTGTGTGCTGCCCACCTCGACGGTGAGCTGTGTCGGTCATGACCGGCCGCCGAACAGGCCCCGACCTCCGTGCTTCTTGTGGGCCGCCTGCTTCGAGACGCCCAGGACAGCGGCGATCTGCGGCCACGTGGCGCCGTTGTTGCGTGCGCGGCGTACCAGCACCGCTTCGATACGTTCCATCTCGGCGCGGAGTTGCGCCACGGCGCTCAATCCCACCAACGGCTCGTCATCGGCCGTCGACGCCGCGAGCTTGGTCAGCTGTTCCACATCCATGCGTCAGCCGTAGGTGACCGCCCATAGCTCGTCAATGGACGTTGACCATAGCGGGGTGATCACAGCTGCGGACGAGGCGCTGATCGACCCCGCCCAGGACGGTGGCACTTCCCGGCGCGCTATCGGTGGCCGCCACCGCGGTGGTGACGCGCGGTGGTCCACCGTCGGTGGCGTCGATACGGTGACCGGATGGATCAGGATGAACGGCTGCTTCATTCCTCGTCGTTCGGCGCGGCGGCGGTCGCGTACGCCGAGCACCGGCCGGACTACGCGCGGGCCGCGGTGCGGTGGGCGCTTGAGCCCGCGTCCGGGGCGCGGGTGCTCGACCTCGGTGCCGGAACCGGCAAGCTGACCGCCACGTTGGTCGCGCTGGGTGCCGAAGTCATCGCGGTCGAGCCCGATTCGGCGATGCTGGCCGAGCTGCGCCGCTCGCTGCCGACGGTCCGTGCCCTGTCGGGTAGTGCCGAGGCGATACCGCTGCCGGACGCGTCCGTTGATGCCGTGCTGGCCGGCAACGCCATGCACTGGTTCGACATGGCCGTGGCGGGGCCCGAGATCGCCAGGGTCCTCGCGCCCGGCGGCGTCCTGGCAGGTCTGTGGAACGTCATGGACGACGGGGTCGAGTGGGTTTCCGGGCTCGCGCGGGTCAGTGGGAGCGCGGCCATAGGACCGCGGGACACGCCCGCCGGCTGGCGCGCCGAGACGGCGGACACGCACATTCCACGGAATGGTGTGCCCGCCCGGTTCGGCTCACCGGAGCAGGCCGAGTTCCCCCACGGGCAGCGCCGCACCGCCGACACTCTCGTCGCGACTCTCGCGACGCGCGCGGGGGTGCTGGTCATGCCGGAACGGGAACGGCAGGCCACGCTGGGCCGGATCCGCGCATTTCTCGCGAGCCGACCGGAGACCGCCCGCGGTGAGTTCACTCTCCCGATGAAGACGGGGGTGCTGCGCGTCCGGCGGTTGTGAAGCGTCCACCTCCCCCAAGTCGCCGGACGCCTCGCCCGGAACGCGCGGGGCACCGCCCCTGGCATGACCGCTCACCCCGTCGGCTTCGGGAGCCCGATCGGGTTGGGGAAGGGCAGGGCGGTGGCGCAGGCGGTGGTGAGGGGGGTGAGGAGGTGGACCAGGGTCGCCACCTGCTCGGGGGTCAGGGGGCGCCAGGGGCGTTCCGCCGCCTGGTCCGTCGCGGTCTCGGCCGTGCGGAGCAGTTCGCGTCCGGCCTCCGTCGCGGTGGTGTCCGGGGTGAGGAGGCCGCGGTCGGTCAGGCGCTGGGCGGCGGCGTCCCACTCCTGGTCGGTCCAGCCGCGATGGGGCTGGAGCTCGGCGCGGGGGACGTCCACGGCGGAACGGAGGACGAGGGCTTCGCAGCCGTCGAGACCGGCGGCGACGAGGGCCGCGACATGGCCGTCGCCGCGGTGCTCGCGCAGCAGGGTCGCCGCGTGCCACAGCCGCTCGACCGGTTTGTCGGGAAAGTCCAGTGCGCCGTTCGCGGCGGCCAGTACCCGGCCGGAACCGTCCAGGCCCGCCGCGCGGGGGACCAGGGCCTCGACGGCGCGCTCCACCTCGCGCTCGTGCCCGGCGAGCAGCCGGGTGAGGGCGGCCGCGGCGCCCGCGCGGCGGAGCTCCAGGGCCCGCTCGGGCGGGGCCAGGGACCAGACGTCGGGCAGTGCGCGGGCCACCATCGCCGGGGCGAAGGTGAAGAAGGACGCCACGATGGGCTCCGGCCCGACCGGCCCGAGAGGCGCGGCACGGCCCGCGAAGTATCCGCGCCAGAAGCCGCGGAGCCCGGCGTCCTGGTACGCGGCCCGGGCCTCCGGGGCGAAGTACGCGACCGCGTGGATCGGCTCGTAGAGGGCCCACATCGTGCGGGCGGTCGTCGCGGCGGTCGTCGCGGCGCTCGTGTTCATCGCCATGCTCCCTTCGGGGTCGAGCTTCGGGGTCGAGCTTCAGGCGCGACCCGGGGCCGGACCGCGACCCGCATTGTGCCAAGCTCACGGAACCGGGTGGTCCGGGTCGTACGTTGACCCGGATGTCTGGTTATGGCACTACCTGACACCACCTGACGCGACCCTCGAGGAGAGCTGCTGTGACCCTGCGGCAAGAGATCGTCGGCAACGCCATGCAGATGGCGGTCTGCACCCTCCACCCGGGGCAGACCGTCTACTGCGAGGCCGGAAAGTTCCTGTTCAAGACGGCGAACGTGACGATGGAGACCCGGCTGTCCGGGCCCGGTGGAGGCGGCGGTCAGGCCGCCGGGGGCAGCGGCGGGAGCGGCGCGGGCGGTGGCATGGGCGGTGGCATGGGCGGGATGCTGCGCCAGGCCATGGGCACCGCCATGCAGGTGGGGCAGCGGGCGCTGGCGGGGGAGTCGCTGGCGTTCCAGTACTTCACCGCCGGCGGTGGCGAGGGCACCGTCGGCTTCGCGGGGGTGCTGCCCGGTGAAATGCGGGCGCTGGAGCTGGACGGGACGCGGGCGTGGTTCGCGGAGAAGGACGCCTTCGTGGCGGCCGAGTCCACCGTGGAGTTTGGCATCGCCTTCCAGGGCGGTAAGACCGGGCGCAGCGGCGGTGAGGGATTCATCCTGGAGAAGTTCACCGGGCACGGCACCGTGATCATCTGTGGTGCGGGCAACTTCATCGATCTCAACCCGGCCGATTTCGGCGGCCGGATCGAGGTCGACACGGGCTGCATCGTGGCCTTCGAGGAAGGCATCCAGTACGGCGTGCAGCGCATCGGCGGGCTCAACCGCCAGGGGCTGATGAACGCGGTCTTCGGCGGCGAGGGGCTGTCGCTGGCCACGCTCGAGGGCAATGGCCGGGTGATCCTCCAGTCGCTCACCATCGAGGGCCTGGCGAACGCCCTGAAGAAGGCGCAGGGCGGCGACAAGCAGGGGCCGACGGGCGGGATGTTCTCCACCCACGCGGGGTGACGGCCCGGCCCTCGGCCCCGGCCTATTTCGCGCCCGCCACGTAGAAGAGGAAGAAGAGAAAAGCGGCGATGAAGTGGACCCCCACGAGGTAGATGAAGACCCGCACCGTGAAGGTCATCGGCGCCCGGTCCTCCTCGTTCGGGCCGGTGTTCGGGCCGGTGTTCGGGCCGGTCCGGGCCGGAGTCGCGGCATTCAGCGAGGCGGGGTTCGTCGAAGCATCGGTCGCACCCATGTCGTTCCCGTCCTTCATGGCGTACCGGGCCTTCCTCGGCGAGCGGCGTCGCCGAGACACAGCTCGGCCGCGCCGCTCTGGAGCAGCGTGTGGACGAAGAGCAGATCCACGCCGCCGGGCGAGGCGGCGGCGATGCGGTGCGGGGTGAGCGAGTCGAAATGGGCCGCGTCGCCCGCGGAGAGCGCGTGCACGGTCTCGCCGAGCGTCAGCCGCAGCCGACCCCCCAGGACGTAGAGCCACTCCTCACCGGGGTGGACCCGCACCAGGTCCTCCTGGGCGGCGGAGCGCTCCGGTACGTGCAGCCGCAGCGCCTGCATGGCCCGGCCGGAGCCGCCGGCCTGCCAGTAGGTCCAGCCGCCCGCCTCCTGCGCCTCCATGCGGTCGGCGCGTACGACCGGGTCCCGCTCCGCGGGCACCTCGCCCAGCAGGTCGGATACCGTGGTCCCGTACGTACGGGCCAGGGCCAGCAGCATCGGGAGCGAGGGCTGGCGGCGGCCCGTCTCCAGCCGGGACAGGTGCGCGGGGGAGAGCCCCACGCGATGGGCGGCGGCCTCGAGCGTAAGGCCGCTGCGTCGCCGCAGGTCACGCAGGCGGGGAGCGACGGTGGGCAGCTCGGCGGACGGTCCGCCGGGGTCACCGTCGGCCGGTCCGCCCGTGGGCCACTCGGCGGGCCCGTGGGGGAGCGGGTTCATATCTCCGGTATAGCCAGCCCTGACCTCTGAGGCAAAAAGTTTGCCTCAGAGGCAAGAAAGGGAAGAGGTTGCGCTTTCGTTACCGCTTCTGGCGCTTCGCGCAATTCTTGTGAACTCCCGGAGAACGGCGGTCACTTGGCATTGACACGACAGCGTCTACGCGCGTCATGCTATGTCTATGACAATCCCCCCACGGATCGCCCGCATCGGCGCCCTCGGCGCCCTCGTCTCGACGCTGCTCATCGGCGGCGCGGCCACCGCGGCCACCGCCGTCACCCCGGCGGCATCGCAGACCGTTGCGTCGTCGCAGGTCATCGCCGCCGTTGGCGACATCTGCTACTCGGATCTGCCCTCCCAGGCCCATGACACCCTGGACCTGATCGAGCAGGGCGGCCCCTATCCCTTCCCGCAGGACGGCACCGTCTTCCAGAACCGTGAAGGCGTCCTTCCGTCCCAGTCCTCCGGCTACTACCACGAGTACACCGTGATTACCCCGGGCTCCGACGACCGTGGCGCCCGGCGCATCGTCACCGGTAAGCAGACGGACGAGGACTACTACACCGCGGACCACTACGCCACGTTCGACCTGGTGGACCGCGGCTGCTGACACGGCCCCCGAAGACCGCCACCCCCCGCAACCGCGGCCGCTGCCCCCACCGTGGGGCAGCGGCCGCAGTGCTGCGCCCGGCCCGCCCCCGCCGTGTTCGGCCATGGCCCCGGGAACCCCGCGCGGGCCATTGTCGTTGCTTCCCGATACCGTCTCGGTAGCAGCGGACGTGCGGGGAGGCATGGTGGCGAAGGGTCCGGAAGTGGTCACGTGCGGGGAGGCAATGCTTCTCCTGCTCGCCGAACCCGGAGTTCCGCTGGACCGGGCCGTGCATTTCCGCAGGTCGGTGGCGGGGGCCGAATCCAATGTGGCCGTGGGCCTCGCCCGACTCGGCCACGGTGTGCGCTGGCTCGGCCGGGTCGGCGCCGACCCCGCGGGGGAGGCGGTGCTGCGCGAGCTGCGCGCCGACTGTGTGGACGTCGCCCACGCGATCGTGGACGACCATGCCCCCACCGGGCTGCTGATGCGCGACAGCCACGCGTACCGCGCCATTGATGTGCAGTACTACCGCATGGGCTCGGCCGCCTCCCGGCTGACGCCCGAGCAGATACGCCCCGAGGCCCTCGAAGGCACCCAACTGCTGCATCTGTCCGGCATCACGCCCATGCTCTCGCCGACCGCGGCGGCCGCGAGCCGCCGCCTGGTGGAGCTGGCCCGTGCGGCCGGGGCCAAGGTGTCCTTCGATCCGAACGTACGGCACAAGCTGGGCGGCGCGGCGCAGTGGGCCCAGACGGCGGGCCCGTTGCTGCGCGACGCCGACATCGTCCTCGCGGGGGAGGAGGAGTTGGAGCTGCTCACCGCCCAACCCGCCGACGAGGCCGCGCGGGAGCTGCTGCGCGGCGGGGCCGACGAGGTCGTGATCAAGCGCGCCGACCACTCCTCGACCGTCCTCACCGCGGACGGCGGCTGGGACCAGTCACCCCACTCGGTGCCGGTCGTCGACCCGATCGGCGCCGGTGACGGCTTCGCGGCCGGCTATCTGTCGGCGCGGCTGCGCGGTCTGCGCGTGGACCAGGCGCTCGCCGAAGCGGCGTGCGTGGCCGCCCTGGTCGTCCAGGCCGCCACCGATACGGACGGGCTGCCCACCGCCGCCGCGCGGGACCGGGCACTCGCCGAGCTGTCCAAGGGCGGGGACGCGGTGTATCGCTGAACCGACCGCGCCATCTCGACCGCGGCACCCACGGCGGCCCACCCGGAGGGCCCGGAGGCCGCGGACTCCACAACAGCACAGAGCAGCACCGGTAAGACGGACAACCCAGATACCGAGCCACCAAGCGCACACAGCACCGCGTATCGTCCACCGCACACTGAAAACGCCGCATATCCCGGAGGCGATCCGGGGCGGCATCGCCAGCAGCACCTGGGAGAGGAAGGCGGCGACCGCCGTGTACCGCTGGGAGATCACCCGGGCCGCGCTCGCGCAGCGCGTCCTCGCCATCGTCCGTAGCGACAGCTACGACCACGCCCACGCCACCGCGGACAGCCTGCTCTCCGCCGGTATCACCAGCCTGGAGATCTCGCTGACCACGCCCTTCGCCCTGGAGGCGGTCACCACCCTGATCCGGGAGGTCGGCGATGACGCGGTGATCGGCGCGGGCACGGTGCTCGATGGCGCCTCGGCCCGGATGGCGGTGGACGCGGGGGCCCGCTTCCTCGTCTCGCCGAGCCTGGACCCCGAGGTCATCCGCACCGGCCACCGCTACGGTCTGCCGGTCTTCCCCGGCGTGGCCACGCCCACCGAGGCGGTGCGCGCGATGGAGCTGGGCGCGGACGCCCTGAAGCTCTTCCCCGCCTCCGCCTACGGGCCCAGATGGGTCAGCGACGTACGGGCCGCGCTGCCGCAGGCCGCCGTGGTCCCCACCGGCGGGGTGACCCTGGCCGAGGCCCCGGACTGGGTCGCGGCCGGGGCCGTCGCCTGCGGAATGGGCTCGGCGCTGTCCGAGGGCGACCGGGACACCGTGGGCAAGCGCGCCGCCGAACTGCTGGCCCGCCTCGCGGATGTGGCGCCCCCGCTGGACCCGGCGCACGAGCCGTACTGACGACGGCGGTGCACGAGCCGTACTGACGACGGCGGTGCACGAGCCGTACTGACGACGGCGGTACACGAGCCGTACTGACGACGGCGGTACACGAGCCGTACTGACGTCCCGAGGGCGGCACGCGGCCCGTCCACCCGGTGGTCAACGGCTTCCCGTGGGCCGGGACTTCTGCCACCCTGAGCGCGCTGTGATCTTGCGGCTCGTAGCGGCCGCCCGCCCGCGCCCAGGAGGTGCCGTGAGACGTACCGTCACGCTGTCCGCCCTCGCCGCCGTGCTCGCCGCCACCGCCGCCGGTTCGGCGCTGGCCGTCGGCACGACCTCGAAACCCACCTCGACCCCGAAACCCACCTCACAGACCGAGTCGGCGACCGACTCGGCGCGGGCGAACGCCGCCGAGCGCGCCCGGCAGCGGCGCGGCACGCTGCTCGACCGGGTGCCCGAGCGCGGGGTGCTGCGGGTGTGCACCACGGGCGACTACCGGCCCTTCAGCCATCGCGACCCCAAGTCCGGCGCCTACACCGGTATTGACATCAAGATGGCCGGGGACCTCGCCAAGAGCCTGGACGCCAAGCCGCAGTACGTGCCCACCACCTGGGCCACGCTCGTGGACGACCTCGCTACCGGACGCTGCGACGTGGGCATGGGCGGGGTGTCGGTGACCCTGGCCCGCGCCCGTAAGGCGTCCTTCAGCGAGCCGTACCTCACCGACGGCAAGACGCCGATCGTGCGCTGCGAGGACAAGGACAAGTACCGGACGCTGGAGGAGATCGACCAGTCCGGCGTACGAGTCGTGGTCAACCCGGGCGGCACCAATGAGCAGTTCGCCCGGGCCCATATCAAACAGGCCACCCTCACCGTCCATCCGGACAACACGACGATCTTCGACGAGATCATCGCGGGCCGCGCCGATGTGATGATGACGGATGCCAGCGAGACCCGCTATCAGTCCGCGATCCACCCGGAGCTGTGCGCGGTCCACCCCGACGAGCCGTTCTCCTTCTCCGAGAAGGCGTACGTACTGCCGCGCGGCGACGCCCAGTTCAAGGAGTACGTCGATCAGTGGGTCCATCTGGCCACCCATGACGGTACGTACAAGAAGTACGAGGATGAGTGGATGAAGCGATGACGCGGCGGTGACGCGGCGGCGGACAGGAGTGTGACAGGGCGGCTGAAAATCTGGGCATCCCCGTACGACTCTCGCGTCCGTCGCCCTCCCGGCGGGCCCGGAGCGGGAAGATGGCCTCATGAGTCCCGCCCAGCCCGCGCGCCGCCGCTCGGACGCCGTCGCCAACCGCGCCGCCCTCCTCGACGCGGCCGAGCGGGTCCTGCTCCGCGACGGGCCCGCCGTGCCGCTGGAGGTGGTGGCGCGCGAGGCCGGGGTCGGCATCGCCACGCTGTACCGGAACTTCGCCGACCGCGAGGAGCTGTACGCGGCCGTCGTCCACCGCTCCTACGAACTCGTGGCCGCCCTCGCCCAGGAGGCCGAGGACAGCGCGGCACCGCCGCTGGACGCGCTGGCCGGTTTTCTGCACGGGCTGCTCGCCGAACGGCACCATCTCGCCCTGCCGCTGCTCGGCGCGCCCGGCCCGCTCTCGGCGGACGAGGGCGGCCTGCACTCGGCGGACGAGGCCGACCCGCTCGGTTCGCGGATCTCCCGGTCGCTGGCCGCGGTCCTGAAGCGGGGTGTCGGCGACGGCTCGATCCGCCCCGACGCCACCGCCGCCGACCTCGTGGTCACCGGCGCGATGCTCGCCCACGCCCAACTCCCGCCCGACGCCTGGGGACGCGCGGTCCGCCGTATCGCCGCGCTCGTCCTGGACGGACTGCGTGCCCGCCCCGACACCGCCCCGCTGCCCGACGGGCTCACCGGGACCGAACTGGACCGGGTCATGACCCGTGGCGCGGGGGAGGCGGCGGCCTATTAGCCTGGCCCATTAGCCTGTTGAACACAGCGGGATGCGCATTTGCGCGAATCCGGGCGCGGCCCTCGTGCGGGTGCTACACGCTGACGGATGCCGGTTGTCATGCCCCTTGGACCGGTGACCGTTTCCTCGCCCCCGGAGAGACGACATGAGCAGTCCCCTCAGCCACCCCCTCGTGCGGGCCTTTCTGTCCTCGGTCGAGCGGCAGACCGCGGCGCTTCCCGCCGCGTGGCGGGAGGAGCTGCTGGAGGACCTGCGCGAGGAGATCGTGGCGGCGCTCGCGGACGACCTCGGCGAGGACGCCGCCGGGGACGGCGATTCCGCGGAGGACGCCGCCGGGGACGGCGATTCCGTGACCGGGGATGAACGGGTGCGACAGGTGCTCGACTGGATCGGCACCCCGGAGGAGATCGCGGCGGACGCGCTGGCCGAGGAGTCCGGCAGCATCCCGCCCGAGCCGGAGGACGCCGGGGCCACCTGGGTGACGCTCGGCCTCGCCGTGCTGCCCGTACCGCTGTGCCTGGTCCCGGGCGTGGGCATACCCCTGGGGCTGGTCGCCGCCCTCGGCGCGCTCGTCCGGCTGTGGCGGTCCGCGCCCTGGGCGCGGCGCGAGAAGCGGCAGGCCACGCTGTTCGTCCTGTCGCCCCTGGTGACGGTGCCGGTGCTGGCGGTGGCGCTCTCCCTGGCGTTCGACGGGATCAGCGCCGCCTCGTTCGTGGCCTCCCTACTGATAGCGCTCACCCTGCCCGTGGTCGGCGCCATACGGCTGGCCCGGTCCGCCGCCCGGCTGCGCGAGCAGGCGGGCGTGTGACGCCTGCGGGCGGCGGCAGGCGGGCGTGTGACGCCTGCGGGCGGCGGCAAGGGGGCGTGTGACGCCCGCGGCCGCGGCTGGTGGGCGGCGTCCGCGAGCCGCGGCACCCGCACCCCGTACGACGACAGCGTTGTCGGCTCCGACTGATCACCTGTGCGTAGTTTGTCCTGACAACAGAACTTCACGACTTCCCGTCATGTGCTCATCCGGATACCCTCGGCCCGTGGCTATGGAGGAAGAAGACGCTTCGGGCGGGGCGGAGGCGCTCCAGCTCAGCGTCGACCGCAGCAGTCCGGTCCCGCTGTACTTCCAGCTGTCCCAGCAGCTCGAGGCGGCGATCGAACAGGGGCGGCTGGCGCCCGGGAGCCTGCTGGGCAACGAGATCGAGCTGGCCGGTCGGCTCGGGCTGTCCCGCCCCACCGTCCGGCAGGCCATCTCGTCGCTGGTCGACAAGGGGCTGCTGGTGCGCCGCCGGGGCGTGGGCACCCAGGTCGTACACAGCCAGGTCAAGCGCCCGCTGGAGCTGAGCAGCCTCTACGACGACCTGGAGGCGGCCGGTCAGCGCCCCGCCACCCAGGTGCTGCGGAACACCACCGAGCCCGCGACCGCCCAGGTCGCCGCCGCCCTCGGCGTCGCCGAGGGCGAGGAGGTGGTGCTGATCGAGCGGCTGCGGCTGGCGCACGGCGAGCCCATGGCCCATCTGCGCAACCACCTCCCGGTGGGCCTGCTCAAGCTGGACAGCGCCGAGCTGGAGGACACCGGGCTCTACCGGCTGATGCGCGCCGCCGGGATCACCCTGCACAGCGCCCGCCAGGCGGTCGGCGCCCGCGCGGCCACCGCCGAGGAGGGGGAGCAGCTCGGGGAGCCGGCGGGCGCGCCCCTGCTGACCATGGAGCGCACGACCTTCGACGACACCGGCCGGGCCGTGGAGTTCGGCTCCCACACCTACCGGGCCTCGCGCTACGCCTTCGAGTTCCAACTGCTCGTACGCCCCTGAGCGCCGCCGCACGCCGTGTGCCGCGCCCTTTGTCCTTGACGTGTCCCGCGTCCCCGGCTACAAGTCCTCAAGCCGTACGGGCGCCGGGGCCCTCGCCCACCCCGGCAGCCCCGGCGATGACCGGTGACGGATACTTGGGCGGCGGCCGGGACCGATCATGCGGTGCCCGGCCGTGAAGGTGACAGCGGGACGAACACACAGTGAGAAGGGCGGGTCTTCGTGGCGACGGTGCGGAGAGGGGCACGCGCGACGACCGCCGCCGTGCTCGCGGCGGTGCTGGGTACGGCGTTGGCCGGGTGCAGCGATACGGGCGGCAAGCGGGCCGAGGAGCGGGCCGCCCGGGAGGCGAACGCCGGGGGACGGGCGGCGGTCAACACCCCGAAGTGGACCTTCGCGATGGTCACCCACTCCGGAGACGGGGACACCTTCTGGGACATCGTCCAGAGCGGCGCCAAGCAGGCCGCGGTCAAGGACAACATCAAGTTCCTCTACGCCCACAACGAGGAGGGCAAGGAGCAGGCCCAGCTGGTCCAGTCCTACATCGACCAGAAGGTCGACGGCCTGATCGTCACCCTGGCCAAGCCCGACGCCATGAAGTCCGTGGTGAACAAGGCCCGCAAGGCCGGGATACCGGTGATCACCGTCAACTCCGGCGCCGAGGTGTCCAAGGCGTTCGGCGCGCTCACCCACATCGGCCAGGACGAGACCATCGCGGGCGAGGCCGTCGGGGACGAGCTCAACAAGCGGGGTCAGAAGAAGGCGCTGTGCGTGCTCCACGAGCAGGGCAACGTCGGCCTCGAGCAGCGCTGCGACGGCGCGGCCAAGACCTTCGACGGCAAGATGGAGAAGATCTACGTCGAGGGCACCAACATGCCCGATGTGCAGTCCTCGATCGAGGCCAAGCTCCAGTCGGACAAGGGCATCGACACCGTGCTGACCCTCGGCGCGCCCTTCGCGGACACCGCCGCCAAGGCCGCCGACCAGGCGGGCAGCGAGGCCGAGATCGACACCTTCGACCTCAACGCCAAGGTCGCCGCCGCGCTCCAGGACGACAAGCTCGGCTTCGCCGTGGACCAGCAGCCGTATCTCCAGGGCTATGAGGCCGTGGATCTGCTGTGGCTCAACCGCTACAACGCCGATGTGCTCGGTGGCGGCAAGCCGGTGCTCACCGGTCCGCAGATCATCACCAAGGACGACGCCGCCGAGCTCGCGTCGTACACGAAGCGGGGGACCCGATGAGCGCGGAGGCACCGCCCGCCGAGGAGACGCTCTCGAGCCCCCGGCCGGTGCGCGGCTCGCTGCCGCGCCGGCTGGTGGGCCGTCCGGAGCTGGGCGCGGTCGTCGGCGCCGTCGCCGTCTTCGTCTTCTTCTCGGTCGTCGCCGACGCCTTCCTCCAGTGGTCCAGCTTCAGCACCGTGCTGTACGCCTCCTCGACCATCGGGATCATGGCGGTGCCGGTGGCGCTGCTGATGATCGGCGGGGAGTTCGATCTGTCCACCGGGGTCCTGGTGACCAGCTCGGCGCTGATCTCCTCGATGTTCTCGTACCAGATGACGGCGAACGTCTGGGTCGGCGTCGGGGTGTCCCTGCTGGCCACCCTCGCGATCGGCTTCTTCAACGGCTATCTGCTGGTCCGCACCAACCTGCCGAGCTTCATCATCACCCTCGGCACCTTCCTGATCCTCCAGGGCTGCAATCTCGGCTTCACCAAGCTGATCAGCGACACCGTCTCCACCAAGAGCATCTCCGACATGGAGGGCTTCCCCTCCGCCCACAAGGTCTTCGCCTCGCATCTGACCATCGGGGACGTCGAAGTGCAGATCACCGTCCTGTGGTGGTTCGCCCTGATCGCGCTCGCCACCTGGATCCTGCTGCGCACCCGCGCCGGGAACTGGATCTTCGCGGTGGGTGGCGCCAAGGAGGCGGCCCGCGCGGTCGGCGTGCCCGTGGAGCGCACCAAGATCGGCCTCTATCTGGGCGTCGCGCTGGCCGCCTGGATCTCCGGCCAGCATCTGCTGTTCAACTACGACGTCGTCCAGTCCGGCGAGGGCGTGGGCAATGAGCTGCTCTACATCATCGCGGCCGTCATCGGCGGCTGTCTGCTGACCGGCGGCTACGGCTCGGCGGTCGGCGCGGCCGTCGGCGCGTTCATCTTCGGCATGACCAACAAGGGCATCGTCTACGCGCAGTGGGGCGCCGACTGGTTCAAGTTCTTCCTCGGGGCGATGCTGCTGCTCGCCACGCTGCTCAACTGGTGGGTCCGCAAGCGGGCGGAGGAGAGCAAATGAGTGTGTCCAAGACATCCATGGCATCTCAGGCATCTCCGGCACCCCGGGCGGCCCTGGTCGCGCTGAACGACATCAGCAAGTACTACGGCAACGTGAAGGCCCTGGAGGGCGTCTCCCTCGAGGTGTACGCCGGGGAGATCACCTGCGTCCTCGGGGACAACGGCGCGGGCAAGTCCACCCTCATCAAGATCGTCGCCGGGCTGCACCAGCACGACGGCGGCACCCTCGCCATCGAGGGGGAGGAGACCCGGCTGGGCTCCCCGCGCGAGGCCCTCGACCGCGGGATCGCCACGGTCTACCAGGACCTCGCCGTGGTCCCGCTGATGCCGGTGTGGCGGAACTTCTTCCTGGGCTCGGAGATCCACAAGGGCCGCGGACCGCTCCGCCGCCTCGATGTGGAGGCGATGCGCACCACGACCCACCGCGAACTGCTGCGCATGGGCATCGATCTGCGCGATGTCGACCAGCCCATCGGCACCCTCTCCGGCGGCCAGCGCCAGTGCGTGGCCATCGCCCGCGCCGTCCACTTCGGCGCGAAGGTGCTCATCCTGGACGAGCCCACGGCGGCGCTGGGCGTCAAGCAGTCCGGGGTCGTGCTCAAGTACGTCGCGGCCGCCCGGGACGCGGGCCTCGGCGTGGTCCTCATCACCCACAACCCGCACCACGCCTATCTCGTCGGGGACCGCTTCGTGCTGCTCAAGCGCGGCGCCATGGCGGGCAGCCACGCCAAGGACGAGATCGCCCTGGAGGAGCTCACCCGGCAGATGGCGGGCGGCAGCGAGCTGGAGCAGCTCAGCCATGAGCTGGCCCGCACCCCGGCCCCCGATCTGTCGGGAGGGGTCGCCAAGGGCTGAGCCGGTTCGCCGAGGGGTGAGCGAGGTCGAGCGGGGTCGCCGAGGGTTGAGCGGGTTCGCCAATGGCTGAGCGGCCGGGTCGTCGGCCGTGTTCCGGTGGGCCCCGGGGGCCGCGCGCCGTAGGCTCGCCATGCGGCATGAGGCGCGGGTGAGGCACAATCGCACGGCGGGCCACACCCGCCACGACCGACGCACCCGAGGCCGCGCGGCCTCCCGAGACCCCCGCAGGGACGACGAACTCTTGCGAGCACGTACCCGCAGCGACCGCACCCCCCGCACCGGCGAGGGGGCCGGCCGATGAGCATCTACCGCGAACGAGTGCACCGGGGCTCGGCCCGGGCCACCGTGCTGCGGACCGTCGGCACCCGTGAGCGCCGCTCGCACCTCAGCGCGCCCCGGGTGCCCACGGTCGGCATCGACATCGGCGGCACCAAGGTGATGGCCGGGGTCGTCGATGCCGACGGCAACATCCTCGAGAAGCTGCGCACCGAGACCCCGGACAAGTCCAAGAGCCCCAAGGTCGTCGAGGACACCATCACCGAGCTGGTGCTGGACCTCTCCGACCGGCACGATGTGCACGCCGTGGGTATCGGTGCCGCGGGCTGGGTGGACGCCGACCGCAACCGCGTGCTGTTCGCCCCGCACCTGTCCTGGCGCAACGAACCGCTGCGCGACCGGCTCGCGGAGCGGCTGGCCGTCCCGGTCCTGGTCGACAACGACGCCAACGCCGCCGCGTGGGCGGAGTGGCGGTTCGGCGCCGGACGCGACGAGGACCATCTCGTCATGATCACCCTCGGCACCGGGATCGGCGGCGCGATCCTGGAGGACGGCCAGGTCAAGCGCGGCAAGTACGGGGTTGCCGGGGAATTCGGCCATATGCAGGTCGTCCCGGCCGGCCATCGCTGCCCGTGCGGCAACCGCGGCTGCTGGGAGCAGTACAGCTCCGGCAACGCCCTGGTCCGCGAGGCCCGTGAACTGGCCGCCGCCGAATCGCCGGTGGCCTACGGGATCAACGACCGGGTCGGCGGCAACATCCAGGAGATCACCGGGCCGCTGATCACCGAGCTGGCCCGCCAGGGCGACGCCATGTGCGTCGAACTGCTCCAGGACATCGGCCAGTGGCTCGGCGTCGGCATCGCCAATCTCGCCGCCGCCCTCGACCCCTCCTGCTTCGTCATCGGCGGCGGCGTCAGCGCCGCCGACGACCTGCTGATCGACCCCGCCCGGAACGCCTTCCGGCGCACCCTCACCGGCCGCGGCTACCGGCCGGAGGCCCGGATCGTCAAGGCGCAGCTGGGCCCCGAGGCCGGGATGGTCGGCGCCGCCGACCTCGCCCGGCTGGTCGCCCGCCGCTTCCGCCGCGCCAACCGCCGTCGCGTCGAGCGCTACGAGCGCGCCGGGTCCTCCTCCCCGCTGCGGCTGGCGCCGCGCAGTCAGGCAGGCCGCGAATGACCGCCGCCGACCAGCGGCCCGGCGCCGCGATGCCCCCGGCCGACGGTATGCGCCCGGGCGGGCCCACACCGGGCGGGCCGATGTCCGGCGGGCCCGTGCCCGGCGGCGGCCGCCCGCCCCGCCGCTGGCTCAAGATCATTGTCATCTTCCTGCTGATCGCGATCCCGGCGGGCTACCTGGTGATCTCCGCCATCCAGAGCCGCAACGGCGGTGAGGACAAGGCGGAGGCGGCGTCGGCCAAGGGCCTCAGCGCGGGTTATCCGACCCGGGTGCAGCGACGCATATACGACGTGCCGGTGCCGCCGTACTCCAAGAAGGTCGCCTTCTACGAGACCAACTCCTGGAAGGTCAGCTCGCTGTACGTGCAGTTCGTCACGGACCGCGACGGCCTCGACTCGTTCCTGAAGAAGCTCGGCACCCGCCGCTCCGCCCTGGACAAGGGCGAGGTGACCATCACCAAGGAGCAGGCCGGGAAGGTCGGTTGGCAGGTCGGAGAACCCGGTCACGACTGGGCGGGGATGTTCATCAAGCGACAAGATCCGCAACCCAAGCTGAGGATCACGGTCAAGTTCGATAACCCGGCGCATCCGAAGGTTTACGTGGTCTCCACGGTCACGCCGTAAGTCCTTCACCTTCCGGGCGCATCGCGCCCGAAAACCCCGCCACCCGTGTCGGATACCGTTTTCGGGTGAGCGAGACGAAGACACTTCAGTACCGGACCGACGGCCCCGAGGACGGGCCCGTGCTCGTCCTCGGACCGTCGCTGGGCACCACCTGGCACATGTGGGACCGCCAGATACCCGAGCTCTCCCGCCACTGGCGCGTCCTCCGCTTCGACCTCCCCGGCCACGGCGGCGCCC
Organism: Streptomyces javensis; assembly: GCF_039525925.1. NCBI lineage: Bacteria > Bacillati > Actinomycetota > Actinomycetes > Kitasatosporales > Streptomycetaceae > Streptomyces > Streptomyces javensis. The sequence continues at coordinate 49,346 of NZ_BAAAIF010000071.1, forward strand.
CCGCCCATCCGGCCCCCTCCGTGGCGGAGCTCGCCGCCCGGCTGCTGGCCACCCTCGACCAGCTCGGCGTCGAGCGCTTCGGCTACGCGGGCTGCTCGATCGGCGGGGCCATCGGCGCCGAACTGGCCCTGCGACATCCCCATAGAGTGGGCTCACTCGCCCTCGTCGCCGCCTCCCCGCGCTTCGGCACCGCCGACTCCTTCCGGCAGCGCGGCGTCGTGGTCCGCACCAACGGCCTCGACCCGATCGCCCGCGCCACCCCCGAGCGCTGGTTCACCCCCGGCTTCGCCGCCGCCCAGCCCGCCATCGTCGAGTGGGCCGTCCAGATGGTCCGCACCACCGACCCCGGTTGCTACATCGCCGCCTGCGAGGCCCTCGCCGCGTTCGACATCCGCGCCGAGCTCAGCCGGATCGGCGTCCCCACCCTCGTGGTGGCCGGCGCCGACGACCAGGTCACCCCGGCCGCCGACGCCCGCGTCCTGGTCGCCGGGATCGCCGACGCACGGCTCGCGCTGGTTCCCGGCGCCTCCCATCTCACCCCGGTCGAGCAGCCGATGGCCGTCACCGATCTGCTGGTGCGCCACTTCTCCAGCTCCTGGCAGAGCCCGGACCACTCGACCGGGATGACCGCGATCCCCGCGCCCCCGCCCAAGCCCGTGCTCTCGCCGATGCCGCCCGGCGCCGAGGTCGTCGGTCTCGGCCACAACGTGCCCGAACCGCTGCTGGACGCCCGCGCCGACGCGTACGACCAGGGCATCAAGGTGCGCCGCGAGGTGCTCGGCGACGCCCATGTGGACCGGGCGCAGTCCCTGGCCGACGAGTTCACCGGCGACTTCCAGGACTTCATCACCCGCTACGCCTGGGGCGAGGTGTGGACCCGGCCCGGAATCGACCGGCGGATCCGCAGCGTGGTCACCCTCACCGCCCTCGCCGCCCGCGGCCACCTCGACGAACTCGCCTTCCACACCCGGGCCGCGCTGCGCAACGGGCTCACCCCCACCGAGATCAAGGAGGTGCTGCTGCACACCGGCGTCTACTGCGGGGTGCCGACGGCGAACTCCGCCTTCGCCGTGGCCCAGCGGATCATCCGCGAGGAGACCAGCCCCGAGGGCTGAGCCCGGAGGCTGAGCGGAAAGGCCCCGCGGGCCAGTGCGGTCAACGGGGGCCGCGGTAGCACAATGATCTCCATGAAGCTCACCAAGAAGGGCCATGCCTGCGTCCGGATCGAGAAGGACGGGCAGACGCTCGTCATCGACCCCGGAGCCTTCAGCGAAGCGGACGCCGCGGTCGGCGCGGACGCGATCCTGGTCACCCACGAGCACCTCGACCACTTTGACGAGGAGCGGCTGCGCACGGCGCTCGACGCCAACCCCGCCGCCCAGATCTGGACGCTCCACAGCGTCGCCCACCACATCTCCGCGGCCTTCCCCGGGCGGGTGAACACCATCGGGGAGGGCGACAGCTTCACCGCGGCGGGCTTCGACATCGAGGTCCACGGCCAGCTGCACGCCATCATCCACCCCGATATCCCCCGGATCACCAATGTGGGCTATCTGCTGGACGGCACGCTCTTCCACCCCGGTGACGCCCTTACCGTGCCCGCCGGGCACCGGGTGGACACGCTGATGCTGCCGGTGCACGCGCCCTGGAACAAGTTCGCCGAGATCCTCGACTACGTCCGCGCGGTCGGCCCGCGCCGGGCCATCGACATCCACGACGCCCTGCTGTCCGACGTCGCGCACACGGTCTACGGGCGGATGCTCGGCCCCGAGGGCCCCGGCACGGAAGGCGCCGAGCACCTGCGGCTCACCCCGGGCGAATCCCTCACCCTCTGAGGGCCGGACCCGCTGTCGGACCCGGGATGTAGGTTGTGCCCTATGCGCATCGCGACCTGGAACGTCAATTCGATCACCGCCCGGCTGCCCCGGCTGCTGGCCTGGCTGGAGAGCAGCGGCACGGACGTCCTGTGCGTCCAGGAGACCAAGTGCGCCGAGTCCGCCTTTCCGCACGAGCCGCTGCGCGAGCTCGGCTACGAGGCCGCGGTCAACGCCACCGGCCGGTGGAACGGAGTGGCACTGCTCTCCAAGGCCGGGCTCGCGGACGTCACCGTGGGCCTCCCCGGCGGGCCGGACTACGACGGCGGACAGGAGCCGCGGGCGATAGGCGCCACCTGCGGCCCGGTCCGCCTCTGGTCGGTCTATGTGCCCAACGGCCGGGAGATCGGCCACCCCCACTACGACTACAAGCTGCGCTGGCTGGAGGCGCTGCGCACGGCCGTCGCCGGGGACGCGGCCGGTGAGCGCCCCTTCGCGGTCCTGGGCGACTTCAATGTGGCGCCGACCGACGAGGACGTCTGGGACCGCTCCGCCTTCGACGGGCTGACCCATGTGACGGACCTGGAGCGCGAGGCCCTGGCGGCGCTGCGCGAGTCGGGTCTTTCGGACGTGGTGCCCCGGCCGCTGAAGTACGACCGCCCCTTCACCTACTGGGACTACCGCGAGCTGGGCTTCCCCAAGAACCGGGGCATGCGCATCGACCTGGTCTACGGGAACGAGACGTTCGCCAAGGCGGTCGGCGACGCGTATGTGGACCGCGAGGAGCGCAAGGGCAAGGGCGCCTCCGACCACGCCCCGGTCGTCGTCGACCTGGAGGTGTGACCCCGCGGCGGGATGTCCTGGCGAGGAGGGGGAGCCCCGGAGGCTCCCCCTACCCGGTTACCCGGTCAGCTTCCGCAGGTCGATCGACTCCGCCATCGCCCGCAACCCCGCGTCGCCCGGGTGCAGATGATCCCCGCTGTCATAGGCGGGCAGGATCCGCGCCGGGTGCTCGGGGTCCCGTACCACCGCGTCGAAGTCCAGCACGGCGTCGAACACCCCGCCGTTGTCCCGGATGAAGGCGTTGACGGCCGAGCGCCGCGCGTCCGCGTCCGCCGTGCACAGCGACTCGCCCTCGCACGGGGCGATGGTCGCCCCGACCACCCGCAGCCCGCGCTCCCGCATCCGCGCCGCGACCGACCGCAGCCCCGTGATCAGCTCCTCGGCCGAGCTGCCCCACCGCAGATCGTTGATGCCCTGGAAGACGACGACCGTACGGGCCCCGGTCTGGGCGAGCACATCCCGCTCCAGCCGGTGCTGGCTGCTGACCCCGCCGGTGTCCGTGGAGACGCCCTCGCCCGGATAGCGGTCGGCCACCACGCGGTTGGCGGAGATGCCCGCGTTGAGCACCCCGTACGCCGGGACCTCGGACTGGCCCCGCAGCCGCCGCGCGAGCACATCGGGCCAGCGGCGGTTGGCGTCGTTGGTGGACTTGGTGCCGTCGGTGATCGAGTCGCCGAGGGCCACCACCGAACCCGGGCCGCCCCGCACATCGACCCCGGTCAGGAACGGCCAGGTGGTGAGGGTGCCGGTGTAGGACTCGGCGCCCGGCTCGGCCGTCCGGTCACCGCTGCCCGCCGCGCTCAGATACGACCGCTGGGTGGCCTGGCTGTGCACCGGCACCGCCGCGACCGGACCCGGCAGATGGATGCTCACCAGCAGATTGGCGTCCGCCGGAACCGGGAAGTCCACCGGATCGCTGAACACCTGCGCGCCCGCGGGGATCGAGGCCCCCGGCCGCCCGCCGAAGGTCAGCGGCACCGGTGACCCCTGCGCCGCCGCGCCGCTCGCCTGGAGCGCGACCGTCGCATGCCCGATCTCCACGGGCGCCGCGGCGAATGTGTTCTCCAGCCGGACCCGGGCCCTCGGCCCGCCCGCGCTGGTGTGCACCACCAGCCGCAGCGTCTGATCGGTCCACGGCCCGACCTTGGTGTACCCGGCGGTGCTCGCCGCCCAGCTCCCGGTCCAGCCGTACGCGGGCTGCCGCAGCGACGCGGCGAAGACATGGAGGTCGGCCGCCGGGCCCGGGTCCCTCGGCAGCACCACCGACGTGACCTCGTGGCCGCGCTCCAACGGCACCGTCACCGCGTACAGCCGGGCCGTCTCCTGCCGCTGCCCGGCGGCGGTGTTGAGATGGGGGAGGCCCACGGCCTTGGTGGCGGCGGGGCCCGCCCGCCAGTCCGGCGCGCTCAGCGTGTACGGATGGCTCGACCCGTCGCGGTAGCGCACCGTTCCGACGCCGCTCGCTCCGGCGCCGGGCCCGTTCGGCGAACTGCTCGCCACCAGGAAGGTGAGCGCCTCGCCCCGGCCGCGCAGCCGCACCGCCTGACCGTCGGCGATCACATTGTCCGGCCGTGCCCCCGCACTCCGCGGCCAGGTCAGCCGCACCGCGTCCAGGGCGATATCGCGCCCCGGGGTCCAGCCGGCGGCCCGCAGGTCCTGCGCGGAGAGCGAGGCGCCCGCGCCGTCGAAGTCGGCGTCACCCGGGCGGGTGTCATCGCTGACCGCCCGGTTGTCGAAAAGCCGCTCCAGAGGGAGCGGCTTGTGGGTCGGCACACTGGCCGGTGCGGCGGAGGAGGGTGCGATGAGTGCGAGTGTGACACCTCCCGCGACGATCCCGGCGGTTGTCCACGGTCTCGCGACGCGCATATGTGTCCCCTCTCGCAACCAACCCGACCGGTGATTCGACAGGTGCCCGGAGAACGTATGGAGGCAGATGGGTGTCGTCAAGACAAGCATCGGGTCACGGCTCACAACTGGCATCCGGTCACAGCTCATACCGCGCGCCCTGTGGTGCGCCGGTGGCCTGGATGCCACGCTGAGCGGTATGAACATCTCCTTCTTGGGCAACTGGCGCAAGCGACGTGGCCCCGCCTCGGGCGCGGCCCTGATGGGTGCCCAGGAGGAGGACCCCCAGGGCGTCGCCCAACTGCTCTCCGAATGCGAACTCCTGCGTGCGCGGGCCTCCGACGCGGGCATCGGGCTCGATGACTCCACGGCCTCCCTGGAAGCGCTGGACCAGATGGCGCCGCGCTGGCGCGACGACCCGGACGAGCTTCCCTGGCTCGGTAACGACGCCGGTCTCTACCTGGGCACGGTCATCGTCCGCACCGTCCCCGGGGCCGTCTGGCAGGTGTGGCCCGACGGCCGACCCGTCGTCAGGCTGGCCTCCGGCCGCGAGGTCGACGTCGTGGAGGCCGGCCAGCAATGGGCCGCCGACGGCGCCCCCGAACTGTGCCAGCGCTACGCGGAGGTCGCCGAGGCCTAGGGCGCGTCCGGCGGATCTTTCCCCTCCCCGCCCCTTCCCGAAACCGGGGCTCCGCCCCAGACCCCGAAACCGGGGCTCCGCCCCGTACCCCGTGCCGGGGCTCCGCCCCGTACCCCGTGCCGGGGCTCCGCCCCGTACCCCGTGCCGGGGCTCCGCCCCGTACCCCGTGCCGGGGCTCCGCCCCGTACCCC
>NZ_BAAAIF010000072.1:0-53918 GCF_039525925.1 Streptomyces javensis
CTCCCCGGCCCGCGCCACGGCCGCCAGCAGCGCCCCGATGCGGTCCGCGGTCTCCATCGCGCGGGCCAGCCGGGGGTCCCGCGCGCCCGCCGGGCCGCCCAGCTCCAGATCGGCGAGATGGCCGTCGTCCAGCAGCCAGACATAGCCGTGCACCACCCCGCGGTGCCGGACGGGCAGACAGATGCGGCCCATGAACACCCCGGCCGCCGGGTCGGGCGGGATCCGCAGCGGCGCCTGCGCCCGGGCGATCCCGAACGCCTCGAACCAGGCCCGCACCGCCGCCGTCGAGCGGCGCTGGAGGATCGAGCGGGTGCGCACCGGATCCAGCGCGGGCTCCGCGGTGTCATCGCTGTCCTCACTCTCCTGGGCGCCGAAGGCGATCAGCGCGAAGTCGCGGTTCTCCAGGGTCGCGGGTGCCCGGAGCACCGCCGTGATCTCGTCCACCAGCTGCTGGTAGTCGTCGCGCATGGGTCCCGCCTCTTCCCGCTTTCGCCCCTCACATTCTCATACAGATGTCTGAGATCCCGGCCACGGATGCGTGACAGCTGTCGATGGTCCGGAATCCGCGCCATCCTTAAGTTTCACGGTGAGTTGCCGTTGCCGTTCATCGGCCGTCATCGTGGAGGTGCCCCGTGCTGGGACCCGTGCTGCTCGCCGCTTCGCGCAGTGCCGCCATCCGCCGTATCGTCTCGGCCGCGCCGGTCACCCGCCCCATGGTGGACCGCTTCGTCGCCGGGGAACGGCTGGCCGAGTCCCTGGGGGCGGTGCGGTCGCTGACCGCCCGCGGCCTGGACGTCACCCTGGACCATCTGGGCGAGGACGTGACCGACCGGTCCGAGGCGCTGCGCAGCCGTGACGCCTATCTGGCGCTGACCGAGGCGCTGGCCGCCGAGGGGCTCGCCGGGCGCGCGGAGATGTCCGTGAAGCTCTCCGCCTTCGGCCAGGCGCTGCCCGGGGGCCACGATCTGGCGCTGGCCAATGTGACCCCGGTCGTGGAGGCCGCCGCGGCGGCGGGCACGACGGTCACCCTCGACATGGAGGACCACACCACGGTGGACTCCACCCTCGCCGTCCTCGGCGAGCTGCGGGGTCGCTTCCCGCAGACCGGCGCGGTCCTCCAGTCCTATCTCTTCCGGACCGAGGACGACTGCCGGGCGCTGGCCGGGGAAGGCTCCCGGGTGCGGCTGGTGAAGGGCGCGTACAACGAGCCGGCGAGCGTCGCCCACCAGGACAAGCGCGAGGTGGACCGCGCGTATGTGCGCTGTCTGAAGATCCTGATGGCCGGTGACGGCTACCCCATGATCGGCTCGCACGATCCGCGCATGGTCGCCATCGCCCAGGACCTGGCGCACCGCCTCGGGCGCAAGCTGGACGAGTACGAGTTCCAGATGCTGTACGGGATCCGCGTGGCCGAGCAGGAGCGGCTGGTGGCGGAAGGTCACCGTATGCGGGTTTACGTGCCGTATGGCACAGACTGGTATGGGTACTTCATGCGCCGCCTCGCGGAGCGTCCCGCCAACCTCACATTCTTCCTGCGCTCGCTGGTCGGCCGCCGCTGACCGCTCCCGGGATCGCAGATCTCGTACCACCCCCGACGCCCCCGACGATCGAAGGAGACAACCGTCATCATGGACGCCGTCACCCAGGTCCCCGTGCCGGTGAACGAGCCGGTGCACACCTACGCCCCCGGCACCCCGGAGCGCGCCCGCCTCGAGACCAAGCTCAAGGAGCTCGGCGAGAACCCCATCGATCTGCCGATGACCATCGGCGGCCAGAAGCGGATGGGGGCGGGGGAGCGCTTCGACGTCGTCCAGCCGCATAAGCACTCCGCCCGCCTGGGCACCTACGGCAACGCCACCCAGCGGGACGCGCAGGACGCGATCGACGCCGCCCTGGCCGCGGCCCCGGGGTGGCGCGCGCTCAGCTTCGACGACCGCGCCGCGGTCATCCTCAAGGCCGCCGATCTGCTCTCCGGCCCGTGGCGGGAGACGCTCGCCGCGTCCACCATGCTGGGCCAGTCGAAGACCGCGCAGCAGGCGGAGATCGACACCCCCTGTGAGCTGATCGACTTCTGGCGGTTCAACGTCCACTTCGCCCGCCAGATCCTGGCCGAGCAGCCGGTGACCAACTCGCCCGGGGTTTGGAACCGCACCGACCACCGGCCGCTGGAGGGGTTCGTCTACGCGATCACCCCCTTCAACTTCTCCGCCATCGCGGGCAACCTCCCGACCGCCCCCGCCCTGATGGGCAATGTGGTCGTCTGGAAGCCGTCGCCGACCCAGACGCACGCCGCCGTGCTGCTGATGGAGCTGCTGGAGGAGGCCGGGCTGCCCAAGGGCGTGATCAACCTGGTCACCGGCGACGGCAAGGAGGTCTCCGAGGTGGCGCTGGCCCACCCGGACCTCGCGGGCATCCACTTCACCGGTTCGACCCGGACCTTCCAGTACCTGTGGAAGACGGTCGGCAACAACATCGAGAACTACAAGACCTATCCGCGGCTGGTCGGCGAGACCGGCGGCAAGGACTTCATCGTCGCCCACCCCTCCGCCGACCCGGCGGTGCTGAAGACGGCGATGACCCGCGGCGCCTTCGAGTTCCAGGGCCAGAAGTGCTCCGCGGCCTCCCGCGCCTATGTGCCGCGCTCCCTGTGGGAGAACGGCCTCAAGGAGGAGTTCGCCACCGAGGTCAACGGACTGACCATGGGCGATGTGGCCGACCTCGACAACTTCATGGGCGCGGTCATCGACGAGCGCGCCTTCGCCAAGAACAAGGCGGCGATCGACCGGGCGAAGTCCGACCCCACGGTCGAGGTCGTCGCGGGCGGCTCCTACGACGACAGCGAGGGCTGGTTCGTCCGCCCGACCGTGCTGGTCTCCACCGACCCGGAGAACGAGATCTTCAAGGACGAGTACTTCGGGCCGATCCTCGGGGTGCACGTCTACGAGGACGAGGAGTACGACGCGATGCTGCGGCAGATGGAGTCGGCCGCCCCGTACGGGCTGACCGGCGCCGTCATCGCCCAGGACCGCGCGGCGGCGGCCGCCGCCTGTGAGGCGCTGCGCTTCGCGGCCGGCAACTTCTACATCAACGACAAGCCGACCGGTGCCGTCGTCGGCCAGCAGCCCTTCGGCGGCGGCCGCGCGTCCGGGACCAACGACAAGGCGGGCGCCAAGCAGAACCTGATGCGCTGGACCTCCACCCGCTCCATCAAGGAGACCCTGGTCCCGCCGACCGACTACCGCTACCCGCACATGGGCTGACCCTCGAGCCCCGGCGACCCGCGCCCCCGGACCGCACTGAAGTGGTCCGGGGGCGCGGTGCTGTCCGGGGGCGTGTCGGGGGAAATCTGTGGACGCCCGATACGCGGCGGTGCTAGCGTCAACCAGTCAAGTAGGCACTATTTACCGCAGTTTACGTGGGTAACCAGGCGCGGGAACGCCCACGGACTTGCGATCGGCCGCCGTTGGTCGAGGTCGGACGGGGGTCGGCCTCGATCATCGGCGTGACGCCGATAGATGATCACCCTGGGTCAGTGGCCGATGTCACCCTGTTCTCGTCTCAGATAGTAGGACGTCCGACTAATTGTGCAGACACTGACGCTCCGCTGCCTTACTTTTGTGGAAGCCGAACGTCTCGCTGCATCCAGCGATGGCGGCCGCGGCCGGTGCACATCGCGCAGGTGACCCCTGCCGCACCCAGGCCCCCGCCCCTTCCGGCAGCCACCTTCTCGGGGAGCTTTCCTTCCTCCCGGGCGTCACCGGGGTTCAGCAGAGGAGATGTGATCATGGCCGAGACGACTGTCCGCAGGATCCGCCGCAAGACCGACAACACCGACCGCAAGAAGGCGGCCGCCGCGCTTCAGCGCGCCCTCGACCGCCGGGACAACGGCGGCGCCACCGGTCACTGACGCCGGGGCCGGGTGACCTCGAAGCGGTCGACCCGCTCGCCCGACTCCGCCAGGGCCGTGACCGTGAGCCTGGGGCGGGGGCCCGGCTCGACCTCCACCGCGAGGAACGAGAAGCCGGTGTAGCGGACCCGGGACCAGTCCGCGCTGTCCCGGTTCTTCTCGCCGTCCCTGGTCCAGTGGTAGGTCTTCACCTCGTCGAGGTCCTTGACGTGCCCCTCGTAGCTGTCGGGCACCGGGAACTCGTAGAGCTTCGCGCCCGCCCCGCCCGCCGTCACGTAGACGATCCCGTCGCGCACCGCGTCGGCGCTCCCCGCCACCGGGACGCGGCGGGCGACCTTGCCGCCCCGGAGGGCGTCGGTCCGCTCGTAGACGTGGTTGTGGCCGTTGATGACCAGGTCCACCTGGTGCTTGTCGAACAGCGGCACCCACGCGTCGCGCACCCCGCCGTCCGAGGCGTGGGCGCTGGTGGTGGAGTAGGCGCAGTGGTGGAAGAAGACCACCAGGAAGTCGATGCCGGGCCGCTCGCGCAGCCGCTCCAGCTCGCGGTCCAGCCAGCGCGTCTGCGCCCCGTCCGTGTACCCCTTGTTGGCCGGCATCTCGTACGACACGTCATTGGCGTCCAGGGCGACCACGCCCACGTTCCCGTAGACGAACGTATAGACGCCGGGCGCCTTGCGCGGGTCCGGGCCGTTCCCGGGCAGCGACCAGCGGGCCAGCTGGCCGCCGTAGCCGTCGGGGGAGTACCACGCCTCCATGTCGTGGTTCCCGGTCGTCACCATCCACGGCACGCTCGCCGCGACCGAGTCGGTCTGGGCGAGGAAGGAGTCCCAGACCCGGGCGTCATAGAGGTCGGTCTTCTTCCCGTGGCCGGTGGTGTCCGCGTAGCACAGATCCCCGGCGTGCAGATGGAACGACGGATTCTGGCCAAGGATCAACTGGTCGTTGGCGAGCGCGTCATAGCTCACCCCCTGGTCGCCGAAGGCGGTGAAGACGAACGTCCCGGGCCGGTCCGGCGCGGTGCGGAAGGTGCCCACGGACGCGAAGTGACGCGGCTCGGCCGGATCGCGGTCCGCGTGCCCGACGCCGTAGTAGTAGGTGGCCCCGGGGCGCAGGCCGTCCACGGCGGCGTGCAGATAGAACTGGTCGACCGCGGGCAGCCGGTCGCTCAGCGACGGGGTGTGCAGATGGCGCACCTCGGCCTCGACCTTGCGGGTGAGCTCCAGCGGGCTGGTGCCGATCCGCACATACGGCTTGCGCACCGCGAACGGCACCTGCCAGGAGATCCGCATCTGCGTCCGCGGGTCGGCGCCGAAGGCCAGATGGCGGCCGAAGGGGGCGACCAGCGCGCCGTTCACCGTGGCGGTCCCCGTCCCCGGGCCCGCGGCCGGCGCCGGCTTGGTGTCGGCGGCGCACGCCGCGCCGCCCAGCACCCCCGCGCCCGCGACCGTGCCCGCCGTGGCGGCGCCCCGGCGCAGCACCCGGCGGCGGGAGAGCCGGGCCCGCAGATACTCGTGCTGCTCCGCCATGGTCATCCGCTGGGCGAGCCGCTCCGGTACGCCGAACCGTGGTGTGTCCATGGACCGGAATGTCCCCCGAGCGGTCAACGGCGCACCGTACAGGGGGTGAACGGGTGATTGCCGCTGGGCGGCCGTCCGAATGGTGGAACGCCTATGTCAATCCATGGGACGAGCGGTAGGGTCCGGGTATGTCTCGCAGCATTCGCCTCGCAGTGATCCCCGGTGACGGTATCGGCCAGGAAGTCGTGGCCCAGGGCCTGAAGGTCCTCTCCGCCGCCCTTCCACAGGACGTGAAGCTGGAGACCCGGAGTTACGACCTCGGCGCCCAGCGCTGGCATGCCACCGGCGACACCCTGCCGGACGCCGACCTGGAGTCGCTGAAGGACCACGACGCGATCCTGCTCGGCGCCATCGGCGACCCGTCGGTGCCCTCGGGCGTGCTCGAGCGCGGACTGCTGCTCAAGCTGCGCTTCGCCTTCGACCACTACGTCAACCTGCGTCCGTCGAAGCTCTTCCCGAACACCCCGACCCCGCTGGCCGGCCGCCCCGACATCGACTTCGTGGTCGTCCGCGAGGGCACCGAAGGCCCGTACGTGGGCAACGGCGGCTCGATGCGTACCGGTACCCCGGACGAGGTCGCCACCGAGGTCAGCCTGAACACCGCCCACGGGGTCGAGCGCGTGGTGCGGGACGCCTACGAGCGCGCCAACGCCCGGCCGCGCAAGAAGCTGACCCTCGTGCACAAGAACAACGTTTTGGTGCACGCCGGCCACCTGTGGAAGAACATCTTCGACCGGGTCGGCCAGGAGTACCCCGAGGTCACCACCGACTATCTGCACGTCGACGCCGCGACGATCTTCTTCGTCACCCAGCCGGAGCGGTTCGACGTGATCGTCACCGACAACCTCTTCGGTGACATCCTCACCGACCTCGCCGCCGCCGTCACCGGCGGTATCGGACTCGCCGCGAGCGGCAACATCAACCCCTCCGGCGCCTTCCCGTCGATGTTCGAGCCGGTCCACGGCTCCGCGCCGGACATCGCGGGCACCGGCAAGGCCGACCCGACGGCGACCGTGCTGTCGGTGGCCCTGCTGCTGTCGCACCTCGGCTACGGGGACGAGGCGGCCCGTATCGAGACCGCCGTCGCTTCGGACCTCGCCGAGCGGGGCACGGCCGCGCCGCGCACCACCGACGAGATCGGCGACGCGCTCGCCGCCCGAGTATCCGGCTGACCCAGCCTGTGCCAGCGCGCGGCTGGGTGCGACCATCGACCTTGGGCCGCGCGTTTCACCACGTTCCTTCCCCGGCCCCACCTAGGAGATAATCCCCGGTGGGGCCGCCGTGTGAAGAAGAGCTTGGACGTCCTAGTACCGCTTGCGGGCAGGATGGTGAGAGCGCGGTCCGCCACAACCGAAGTGAAGGACTACCTGCCATGACGACGCCCACGATCGAGCTCAAGCCCTCCTCCCACCCCCTGCCCGCCGCCGAGCGGGAGAAGATCCTGGCCAACCCCGGATTCGGCCGCCACTTCACCGATCACATGGTGACGGTCAAGTGGACGGAGGGCCGTGGCTGGCACGAGGCCCAGCTCGTGCCGTACGCCCCGCTCTCGCTCGACCCGGCGAACATGACGCTGCACTACGCCCAGACGATCTTCGAGGGGCTCAAGGCGTTCCGCCGGCCCGACGGCACCGTGGCCACGTTCCGCCCCGACCAGAACGCCGAGCGGTTCCAGACGTCCGCGCGTCGCATGGGCATGCCGGAGCTCCCCGTCGAGACCTTCATCGCGGCGTGTGACGCGCTGGTCACCCAGGACAAGGCGTGGGTGCCGGGGCACGGGGAGCAGTCCCTGTACCTGCGGCCCTTCATGTTCGCCACCGAGGTCGGGCTCGGTGTCCGGCCCGCGAACGAGTTCCTCTTCGTGGTGATCGCCTCCCCGGCCGGGGCCTACTTCCCCGGCGGTGTGCGGCCGGTCTCGGTCTGGCTCTCGGAGGAGTACGTCCGCGCGGTGCCCGGCGGCACCGGCGCGGCCAAGACCGGCGGCAACTACGCGGCCTCCCTGGTCGCCCAGGCACAGGCCGCCGAGCAGGGCTGTGACCAGGTGGTCTGGCTGGACGCGATCGAGCGCCGCTGGATCGAGGAGATGGGCGGGATGAACCTGTACTTCGTGTACGGGAACCGCATCGTGACCCCCGAGCTGTCCGGTTCGCTGCTGCCGGGGATCACCCGCGCCTCGCTGCTGGAGATCGCCGCCGACCTCGGCTACGAGGTCACCGAGGGCCGGATCTCCGTCGACGACTGGCGGGAGGGCAACGCCGACGGGACCCTCACCGAGGTCTTCGCCTGCGGTACGGCGGCCGTGATCACCCCGGTCGGCTCGGTCAAGTCCGCCCGGGCGAGCTGGACGGTGGCCGACGGTGAGCCGGGTGAGGTGACCATGCGGCTGCGCAGGGCGCTGCTGGACATCCAGACCGGTGCCGCCCCGGACCCGCATGGCTGGATGCACCCCCTGGGCTGACCCTGGGGCGTCACCTCGTTGACGCCGGGGGTTCGCATCCTGAGACGGATGAGAGTGCGGGGGCGGAATGTGCCACACTGCCTCCGTGCCCTCGTTCGTCATGATTATTGGCAGCAGGCGCGCCGGTCCGCAGTGACCGCCCGTACGACCCGGTACAGGGCGGCCATCGTGCCCCAGACCCGCGCGCAGACCTCTCGCACCCGCGAGGGGTCTTTTCGTTTTCCGGACCATCCCGCCGGACGCGAAGCGTGAGGGATCATAGGAGGGCGCGGAACCGGATATTCCGGTAGACCGAGATCCATCCGACAGGAGCCAGACCAACCATGAAGGATCTGCCCGACGACGGCTTTCACGTCTTCGACACCACCCTGCGCGACGGAGCGCAGCGCGAGGGCATCAACCTCACGGTCGCGGACAAGCTGACCATCGCCCGTCACCTGGACGACTTCGGCGTGGGCTTCATCGAGGGCGGCTGGCCCGGCGCCAACCCGCGCGACACGGAGTTCTTCACCCGGGCCCGCGCCGAGATCGACTTCAAACACGCCCAGCTGGTGGCGTTCGGCGCCACCCGCAAGGCGGGGGTGCGTGCCGAGGACGACGCCCAGGTCAAGGCGTTGCTGGAGTCCGGGGCGCCGGTGATCACCCTGGTGGCGAAGTCCCACGACCGCCATGTGGAGCTGGCCCTGCGCACCACGCTCGAGGAGAACCTCGCGATGGTCCGCGAGACCGTCGCCTATCTGCGCTCCCAGGGCCGCCGGGTCTTCCTCGACTGCGAGCACTTCTTCGACGGCTACCGGGCCAACGCCGGCTACGCCAAGCAGGTCGTCTCCGCCGCCCACGAGGCGGGCGCCGAGGTGGTGATCCTCTGCGACACCAACGGCGGCATGCTCCCCGGCCAGATCGACGCGGTGGTCCGCACCGTGCTGGCCGACACCGGGGCGCGGCTGGGCATCCACGCCCAGGACGACACCGGCTGCGCGGTCGCCAACACCCTCGCCGCCGTGGACGCGGGCGCCACCCACGTCCAGTGCACGGCCAACGGCTACGGCGAGCGGGTGGGCAACGCCAACCTCTTCCCCGTCGTCGCGGCCCTGGAGCTCAAGTACGGCCGTCGGGTGCTGCCGGAGGGCGCCCTGGAGGAGATGACCCGGATCTCGCACGCGATCGCCGAGGTCGTCAATCTGACGCCGTCCACTCACCAGCCCTATGTGGGTGTTTCCGCCTTCGCCCACAAGGCCGGACTCCACGCCTCCGCGATCAAGGTCGATCCGGATCTGTACCAGCACATCGACCCCGAGCGGGTCGGCAACACCATGCGGATGCTCGTCTCCGACATGGCCGGACGGGCGTCGATCGAGCTCAAGGGCAAGGAACTGGGGATCGACCTCGGCGGCGACCGGGCGCTGGTGGGCCGGATCGTGGAGCGGGTCAAGGAGCGGGAGCTCGCGGGCTACACCTACGAGGCCGCCGACGCCTCCTTCGAGCTGCTGCTGCGCCAGGAGGTCGAGGGCCGTCCCCGCCGCTTCTTCCGGGTCGAGTCCTGGCGGGCGATCGTCGAGGACCGCCCGGACGGCACTCACGCCAACGAGGCCACCGTGAAGCTGTGGGCCAAGGGCGAGCGCATCGTCGCCACGGCGGAGGGCAACGGTCCGGTCAACGCGCTGGACCGGGCGCTGCGGGTGGGTCTTGAGCGGATCTATCCGCAGCTGGCCACGATGGAGCTGGTGGACTACAAGGTCCGCATCCTGGAAGGCAAGCACGGCACCGAGTCCACGACCCGGGTGCTGGTCTCCACCGCGGACGGCCAGGGGGAGTGGTCGACCGTGGGTGTCGGGGAGAACGTGATCGCCGCGTCCTGGCAGGCCCTCGACGACGCCTACGCCTACGGGCTGCTGCGGGCCGGAGTCGACCCCCAGGAGTGACACCGGCCGGGCGGCGGGAGATGCGGATGGTGCGGCTCCGGCGACCGCCGGAGTAGGGTGCGGGGAGCGGAGCGCTGCCGACGTGCTCCGTTGCCCGATCCGGCCGCATGGCCGCTCCGGCGGACGGCGCCCATCCGGGTGGTCGCGCCCGCCCCTCGCACGGTCACGGCCTGGAGGTTTGTGAGGTGCCGACAGGGGCGATAGTCCTTTAGGACACCAGGTAGTGGGAAAGCCGCTGTCCAGTTCTGTTCCGCCTGCCCACCAAAACGCCCCTGACGTTGTAGGGAATTGACATGCGTTTCCGGGGGTCCGGGAACGTACCGTCATTGCATGACCAATCTCGAAGGTGCGCCTGCTGAGGCGAGTGACGTTCGCGGGCGCGTCGCCGAGCTGCACGCGATTCGCGAGCAGGCTCGGCGCGGCCCGAGCGAGCGGGCGACCGAGGCTCAGAAGGCCAAGGGGAAGCTGACTGCTCGCGAGCGGATCGAACTGCTGCTTGACGAGGGGTCCTTCAACGAGGTGGAGCCGCTGCGGCGGCATCGTGCGACCGGGTTCGGTCTTGAGGCCAAGAAGCCTTACACCGACGGTGTCGTCACCGGCTGGGGGACCGTCCACGGACGGACGGTGTTCGTCTACGCACACGACTTCAGGATCTTCGGCGGGGCGCTGGGGGAAGCCCACGCGACCAAGATCCACAAGATCATGGACATGGCCATCTCGGCCGGGGCGCCGCTGGTGTCCCTCAACGACGGCGCCGGTGCCCGTATCCAGGAGGGCGTCTCGGCGCTCGCCGGTTACGGCGGCATCTTCCAGCGGAACACCAAGGCGTCCGGTGTCATCCCCCAGATCAGCGTGATGCTCGGCCCGTGCGCGGGCGGCGCGGCGTACTCCCCGGCGCTGACGGATTTCGTCTTCATGGTCCGGGAGACCTCGCAGATGTTCATCACCGGACCCGATGTGGTCCAGGCGGTGACGGGCGAGAAGGTCAGCCAGAACGGACTGGGCGGCGCGGATGTGCACGCCGAGACCTCGGGCGTGTGCCACTTCGCCTACGACGACGAGGAGACCTGCCTCGAGGAGGTCCGCTACCTCCTGTCGCTGCTGCCGCAGAACAACCGCGAGAACCCGCCGACCGTCGAGTCCGACGACCCGGCCTCCCGGCGCGGCGACTCGCTGCTGGACCTCGTCCCGGCCGACGGCAACCGGCCGTACGACATGCGCAAGGTCATCGAGGAGATCGTCGACGACGGTGAGTACCTCGAGGTCCACGAGCGCTGGGCGACCAACATCATCTGCGCGCTGACCCGGCTCGACGGCCAGGTGGTCGGCATCATCGCCAACCAGCCGCAGTCGCTGGCCGGGGTGCTGGACATCGAGGCCTCGGAGAAGTCCGCGCGCTTCATCCAGATGTGCGACGCCTTCAACATCCCGCTGGTCACCTTCCTCGACGTGCCCGGCTTCCTGCCCGGTGTGGACCAGGAGCACGGCGGGATCATCCGGCACGGCGCCAAGATGCTGTACGCGTACTGCAACGCCACCGTGCCGCGGATCTCCGTCATCCTGCGCAAGGCGTACGGCGGTGCGTACATCGTGATGGACTCCCAGTCCATCGGGGCCGACCTGACCTACGCCTGGCCGACCAACGAGATCGCGGTGATGGGTGCCGAGGGCGCCGCCAACGTGATCTTCCGCCGTCAGATCGCCGGAGCCGACGACCCCGAGGCCATGCGCGCCCGCATGGTCAAGGAGTACAAGTCCGAGCTGATGCACCCGTACTACGCGGCCGAGCGGGGGCTGGTCGACGATGTGATCGACCCGACCGAGACCCGTGAGGTCCTCATCCGGTCCCTGGCGATGCTGCGCGACAAGCACGCCGACCTGCCGTCCCGCAAGCACGGCAACCCGCCGCAGTAACCCTCACGTTCATGACCTCGCGCGGGACCCGCGCGACAAGGGAGAAGAGAAAACCGTGAGCACACCCAGCGACATCGCCGAGCCCGCCGCCGCGGCGGCGGCCACCCTGGTCCGGGTCGAGAAGGGCCACGCCGACGCCGAGGAGCTGGCCGCGGTCACCGCGGTGCTGCTCGCCCGCGCGGCTGCCGGCACCCACCGGACCGCCGGCTCCACCCGCCCGAGCCGCAGCGCCGCCCGCTGGCGCCGGCTGGAGCGCCGCCCGGCGTTCAGCGCGCCGCACAGCTGGCAGGGCTGAGCGCCCACCGGCGCCGCCGGGTCGCGGGCGGCCGCACACCGCCCGGACGCCCGGGAAGCCCCGCGAAACGCACAAATCCCCTGTTCTCCTTCGGAGAGCAGGGGATTTTGGCTTCCGCCGTCGGCCTCGGCTAGCGCAGCCGGGCCATCAGCGCGTGCTCGACCAGGGTGATCAGCGCGCTCTTGGCCTCGCTGCGGTGGCGGGCGTCGGTGGTGATGATCGGCGCGTCCGGGCCGATCTGAAGGGCCTCGCGGACCTCTTCGGGGTTGTAGGGCTGGTGCCCGTCGAAGCCGTTGAGGGCGATGACGAACGGCAGCCCGGAGTTCTCGAAGTAGTCGACCGCCGGGAAGCAGTCGGCGAGGCGGCGGGTGTCCACCAGGACGACCGCGCCGATGGCGCCGCGGACCAGGTCGTCCCACATGAACCAGAAGCGGTCCTGGCCGGGCGTGCCGAACAGGTACAGGATCAGGTCCTGGTCCAGGGTGATGCGGCCGAAGTCCATGGCCACCGTGGTGGTGGTCTTGTCCGGCGCGTGGGTGAGATCGTCGATCCCCGCCGAGGCGGAGGTCATCACGGCTTCGGTGCGCAGCGGGTTGATCTCCGAGACCGCGCCGACGAACGTGGTCTTGCCCACGCCGAAGCCGCCCGCCACCACGATTTTCGCGGAGGTGGTGGAGCGGGCTGCACCGCTAGAGCTTGCGAAGTCCACTGAGCACCCTTTCGAGCAGTGTCACGTCAGGCTGACCGCCGGCGGACTCGTCGCCGCCGGGCTGATGGATCGCGACGAGCCCCGCCTCGGCCAGGTCGGCTACGAGGATGCGGGCTACGCCGAGAGGAATGGTGAGCAGTGCGGAGATCTCGGCGACCGACTTGATCTCGCGGCACAGGTGGCAGATCCGCTGGTGCTCGGGCAGTTGGCCCTGGAGCTGAGCGGGGTCGGCCGTGGTGTGCACCAGCGCCTCGATGGCGAGCTGGTACCGGGGCCGGGTCCGGCCCCCTGTCATGGCGTACGGGCGCACCAGAGGGTTATGGGTGCCGCCCGCGGGGGAGGAAGGTTCCGGGGCGGGGCGCTCAGGCGGCTGTACGGGCTCGATACGCGGCGCGGGCGGCGCGTCGTACCAGGACCCCTCCGACGGCCCGGGAGGCGCGTAGGAGGGCGTGTACGGCTGTTGCTGGGGCCGCTGCGGCTGCCGCCGCGGGGGCTGCTGCTCCCGCTGGGGCTCCGGCTGCTGTGGGGAGCGGGCCTGGCGGCTGGGTGCGGAGGGGAAGTTGTAGCGCTTCACCGGGCCCTCTCCGCGCGGCTCGGACGGCTGCCCGTGGGCGTAGGGATATCCGCTAGGGGGCGTTGCCACGTGTCCTCCTCCAACTCGCCTGTCTTGCCGGTCGCGCCACCGCACCCTATGGCGCGGTGGCGCGAAACGCACTCCATGTTTGCTAGTTGAGAAGACTGCCCTGCAATTCCGCGCGGAGATCCGGGGTGAGGACGTTGCCCGCGCGATCGACCAGCAGGGCCATCTCGTAGCCGACGAGGCCGATGTCGCACTCGGGGTGGGCGAGCACGGCGAGGGAGGATCCGTCGGAGATCGACATGATGAAGAGGAAGCCTCGTTCCATTTCGACGACGGTCTGGTTGACCACGCCGCCTTCGAAGATGCGGGAGGCTCCGGAGGTGAGCGAGGTCAGGCCGGAGGCCACCGCCGCCAGTTGATCGGCTCGGTCACGGGGGAAGCCTTCGGACATCGCCAGAAGGAGTCCGTCGGCGGAGACCACCACCGTGTGGGACACCCCGGGGGTGTTGTCCACGAAGTTCGTGATCAACCAGTTCAGGTTCTGCGCCGCCTGGCTCATCGGGCTCACACTAACGCTCCTGATCGTAGGTGCTGCCGGGGCCGAAGCCCTGTTGGTCATGCTGGTCACGCCCGGGGGTCCCGGACCTCGCGTCGCGTCCCCGCTGGACGCCGCGGCGCAGGTTGCTCAGCCTGCCGCGGACGTCCTCCGGGGCGCGGGAGACCTGGGGGCCGCCCTGTCCGGTCGGCTCCGCGGCGCCCTCGACCAGATTGGCCTTGGGCACCCGGCGGGGCAGGCCGGACGATGTGACCCCGCCGGCCGTCGGCTCGCGCAGCCGCTCGGCACGGTGCCAGCGCTGGTCGTTCTCCGACTGCCACGGGGCACCGTCCTCCTGCTGCTGGGGAGCCTGCTGGGGCCGCTGCGGCGCCGCGGGCGCCGCCGGATCCCCGACCGTCCCCTGTGCCCCTGTCTCCTCGGACGGCTGCCACTGCTTGTCACGACGCGGAAGGCCGGCGTCGGTCAACGAGTGGATTCCGCTCGGGGAAGGGCCCGGACGGTGGAACTCTACGCGGTCCCGAGAAACTTCGGGAGCGCCGGGTCCTGATTCCGCTTCGGTCCCGAACTGCGACGCGAAGGGCATCTCGAAAGATCCGGAATCGCCCCACTCTCCCTGCTGAGAGGGTGAGTTGTAGCCGATGTACGGCTGCTGTTCGGATTCCGTTTGAGTTGTGTAATCCGCTTCCGGTTGCGTAAAGGCGGAATTCTGGTAGCCGGACTGCGCCAACGGATCGGAAGCGGCCTGCTCATGGCGCGGATCCTGCTCGGGCGGGGTGGCCCCCATTCCGCTGTACTGGCCCTGGAACTGGTTCTGTCCCTGGTCCCGGGCGTAGGCGGAGTCGTCGAAGCCCAGCTCGGCGGCGGTGCGCGAGGACAGCTCGCTCGCGTCCTCGTAGGCGGGCGCGGGCCGCGGCTCGGGAACGATCCGGGAGACCGTGAAGTCGTCCTGGGGCAGCTCCTCGCCGCCACCGCCGTGGGTGATCGCCTCGGGCAGCATCACCAGCGAGGTGGTGCCCGCCAGCTCCCCGGAGGGGCGCAGCTGGACCCGGATGCCGTGCCGGTCGGCGAGGCGGCCGACCACGAACAGGCCCATGCGCTGGGACACCGAGGCGTCCACCGTCGGCGGATTGGCCAGCTTGTGGTTGATGTCGGCGAAGTCCTCGGCGGTCAGGCCGATGCCCTTGTCGTGGATCTCCACCACCACCCGGCCGTCGGGCAGCCGGGTCGAGGTGACCCGCACCTTGGTGTGCGGGGAGGAGAAGGTGGTGGCGTTCTCCAGCAGCTCGGCCAGGAGGTGCACCAGGTCGGTCACCGCGGTGCCGTGGATCTCGCTCTCGGAGATCCCGGCCAGCTCGATCCGCTCATAGGACTCCACCTCCGAGGAGGCGGCCCGCAACACGTCGATCAGCGGTACCGGCTGGTTCCAGCGCCGGCCGGGCTCCTCGCCCGCGAGGATCAGGAGGTTCTCGCCGTTGCGCCGCATACGGGTGGCCAGGTGGTCCAGCCGGAAGAGGTGTTCCAGCTGGTCCGGATCGGCCTCCCGGCTCTCCAGTTCGGAGATCAGGGTCAGCTGCCGCTCGATCAGCCCCTGGTTGCGACTGGAAAGGTTGGTGAAGATCGCGTTGACGCCGCCGCGCAGCATCGCCTGCTCGGCCGCGAGCCGGATCGCCTCGCGGTGCACCTGGTCGAAGGCGCGGGCCACCTCGCCGATCTCGTCCCGGGTGTTGATCGGTATCGAGCTGACCCGGGTGTCCACCCGTCCGGGGTCGGTGCGGGAGAGCTGGTCGACCACCGCGGGCAGCCGCTTCTCGGCGACGTCGAAGGCGGCGTTGCGCAGTTGCCGCATCGAATGGCTCATCGAGCGGGCCATCCGGGCGGCCACGAAGAAGGCGGCTAGGAGCGCCAGCACCACGATCGCACCGTTCACGATCGCATCGCGCCGGGCGTCCGACGAGATCTGCGCGGCCTCGTCCACGGCCTTGTTCACCAGGGTCTGCTCGACGTCCCGGTAGGCGTTGAACTTGATCGTGGAGGCGTTGAACCAGGAGTCCGGGGTGACTCCCTGGGCGGCCAGCGCGGAGGGGCTCGCACCGCTGCCCACGGCCTTGAGCATCTTGTCCATGCCGGGCGGCGCCACGAACTTCTTTCCGTCCGCCTCGGCCTTCCGCTTCGCCTCGGCGATTTGCGTCTGCGCACGCTTCTCGGCCGCCCTGAGGGTGTCCTCGAGCCGGGTCACGTCCTGCGGGGTGCCGGCCGCCTCGAACTCCCCGAGCGCGATGCCCTCGAGGTAGACGTACGAGGTGAAGGCGGTGAGCTGGGTCTTGCGGTCGGTCGCGGACGGGCCGGGCTTCACCAGCAGATGGGTGCCGATGGAGCGCTGGAGCGACTCCGCTCCCTTGGCCAGGGATACCGCGTAGACGGTACGGCCGTATGACGTGATATTGCCGGTGCCCAGGCCCAGTTCATTGGCGAACTCGATCAGCCCGTGCTCGACGCCCACATAGCCCTCTTCGGTCTTCACCCCGTTCAGGCGGTCGGTGTAGGCGTTCCGGCGCAGGGCGGCCAGCTGCGGTTCGGCGGCTCTGAACGCTTTGAGGCGGCGTTTCAGGGTCGGCGTCTGCGGCATGTCGGCGACGGCCTTGTCGAAATCCTTCTTCGCCGCGTCGCTGGCGGCCCGGGCCCTGGTCACCGTGGCTTCGTTGGTGCCGCTGAGCAGCGGGCCCGCGGTCAGGTCGCGCTCGTTGACCAGGGCGTGGGCATAGGTGGTGGCGGCCCGGACGACCTGGGCGGTGCGCTCGGCGTCCCGCGCCTCGTTCCAGGTGGAGACGGATGAGGCGACCTGGAAGCCACCGAAGACCAGGGCGACGAGCACGGGGATGAGCAGGATCGCGTACAGCCGGCCGCGCACCCGCCAGTTCCGAGGGGAGATCCGGCCACCACTGGGTGCGGGTGGCCCCGCTGCCTCGGCGGGCGACGCCGCTGTACCTGTACGCGGCGGCGGGGTGAAGTTCCCTCGCGCCTCTTGCGCGGGGTCCGGCTTGCTTCGCCTCACTCGACCAACAACCTCTCGGCATCGGCACCTGATTCGTGCCGTTCCCAGCTGAGCCCTGACTGCCCAGTTCAGCGAATTCCAGCACGCCGCGCGGGTGCTTTCCAAACAGTGCGCAAAGCGCTCAGTGGGTTGTCTGGACCAGAGAAAAAACGGGCGTTACGGCTGAGATATGTCGAATACCGAACTATTTGAGTGCGCACCGGAGCTGCGTGATCGCGCTCTGTATCGACAGCCGGTGCATATCTCTGTCGAAACGTTATGAATGACGAGCGGGCCGTGTCGTTCGACACAGCCCGCCCTACGCCGGTTTCCCGACAACTTCCGGACAGCGGCCCCTACTTGAGTCGGGCCATCAGCGCATGCTCGACCAGCGTGATGAGCGCGCTCTTCGCCTCGCTGCGATGGCGCGCGTCGGTGGTGATGATGGGAGTGTCCGGACCGATCTGGAGCGCCTCGCGGACCTCTTCGGGGTTGTAGGGCTGCTGGCCGTCGAAGCCGTTGAGGGCGATGACGAAGGGCAGTCCGGAGTTCTCGAAGTAGTCGACGGCGGGGAAGCAGTCGGCCAGCCGGCGGGTGTCCACCAGGACCACGGCGCCGATGGCGCCGCGGACCAGGTCGTCCCACATGAACCAGAAGCGGTCCTGGCCGGGCGTGCCGAACAGGTACAGGATCAGGTCGTCGTCGAGCGTGATGCGGCCGAAGTCCATCGCCACGGTCGTCGTGGTCTTGTCCTGGACGTGGCTCAGATCGTCGATCCCCGCCGAGGCCGACGTCATCACGGCTTCGGTGCGCAGCGGGTTGATCTCCGAGACCGCGCCGACGAACGTGGTCTTGCCCACGCCGAAGCCGCCCGCCACCACGATCTTCGCCGAGGTGGTCGCGCGGGCGGGGGGAGCGCCGCTAGAGCTTGCGAAGTCCACTGAGCACCCTTTCGAGCAGTGTCACATCCGGAGTACCGCCCGCTTCCGAACCGCCCCCGGGCTGGTGGATCGCCACCATGCCGGCTTCCGCCAGGTCCGCCACCAGGATGCGTGCCACGCCCAGGGGGATGTTCAGCAGCGCCGAGACCTCGGCGACCGACTTGACCTCCTGGCACAGGTGGCAGATCCGCTGGTGCTCGGGAAGGAGCCCCTGTAGATGCACGGGGTCGGCCGTCGTGCTGACCAGCGCCTCGATGGCGAGCTGGTAGCGGGGCCGGGTCCGGCCACCGGTCATGGCGTAGGGGCGCACCAACGGCTGGTCGCCTTCACCCCCGTACGGCGATTGGTGATGGCCGCCGTACGGGCCGGGCGAGGCGGGGGGCGGGGTCATGGATCCTCCGGTCGGACAACAAGGTGACGGTGGTGCCGTCGGTCGGTGCCGGTGGGGGGCCGCCCGGCCAGGTGGCCGGGCGGGCGGGCTTCGGATGGTCGTTGGATCAGTTCAACAGGCTGCCCTGGAGTTCGGCGCGCAGGTCCGGGGTGAGGACGTTGCCCGCGCGATCGACCAGCAGGGCCATCTCGTAGCCGACGAGGCCGATGTCGCACTCGGGGTGGGCGAGCACGGCGAGGGAGGATCCGTCGGAGATCGACATGATGAAGAGGAAGCCTCGTTCCATTTCGACGACGGTCTGGTTGACCACGCCGCCTTCGAAGATGCGGGAGGCTCCGGAGGTGAGCGAGGTCAGGCCGGAGGCCACCGCCGCCAGTTGATCGGCTCGGTCACGGGGGAAGCCTTCGGACATCGCCAGAAGGAGTCCGTCGGCGGAGACCACCACCGTGTGGGACACCCCGGGGGTGTTGTCCACGAAGTTCGTGATCAACCAGTTCAGATTCTGCGCCGCCTGGCTCATCGGGCTCAACTAACGCTCCTGCTGGTAAGTCGGGCCAATGCCGCGATCATGGTTGTCGTCGAGTCCGGTACCGGCCCGGCGACCCTGCTGGATCCCACGGCGGAGGTTGGTCAGCCTTCCGCGTACATCATCGGGCGCGCGAGACACCTGCGGCCCAGTCCGTTCGGGCTGCTGCGGCTGCTGGTGTGCGGCGCCCTCCACGAGGTTTGCGCGCGGCACCCGCCGTGGCAACCCGGACGACGTGATACCGCCGGCCGCGGGTTCGCGGATCTGCTCGGCGCGGCGCCAGCGTTCGTCGTTGTGGGGCGACGTACGCCAGTGGGAACCCGTGCTCCGACCGTTCAGACCGGCGCCGCCCGGGCCCGCCGAGGCGCCCGATCCGGCGAAGTCCCCCATGCCCTGGGACGCCGGCTGCGGCTCGCGGGGCGAGGGGGGCGGTACGGCCGAGGCGGGCCGACCGGGGGTGGGCTCGGGCGCGGAGGGCGCGGACGGGAACGACCGGCCCCCGTCCCGCGGGCCCGAGTTGCCGGGGTCCGCGACCTGGGGGTGGTGCCAGGTCGACTCGATGGTGTCGAAGATCGGGGTACGGCCGTCGCCGGGACCGGCGGGCGGCAGCGGGTCGTTCGTGCGCCGGTCGGGCTCGCCCATGGAGTCCTGGGGCAGCGCGTACTCGCCGGTGCCGCTCATGTCCGGACGCGGGAACTCGCCGGTGTCGCCGGGGCCGCCCATGTTCGGGCGGGCGTACTCGCCGGTGTCGCCGGGGCCGCCCATGTTCGGGCGGGCGTACTCGCCGGTGTCGCCGGGGCCGCCCATGTTCGGGCGGGGGAACTCGCCGGTGTCGCCGGGGCCGCGGCCGCCGCGCGGGGCGGCGTCCTCGAACCGGGGCTGGGCGTACTCACCGGTGTCACCCGGGCCCTGGCCGAGCTCCGGACGGGCGTACTCGCCGGTGTCGCCCGGGCCGCGGCCGTAGTCGGGGCGGCTGAACTGGCCGGTGTCGGACAGCCCCTGCCCGGCCTGCGGCCCGCTGGGCGCGCGGCGCGGCTCGAACATGCTGGGGCCGTCGGTCAGCTGCGGCAGCTCGCCGGTGTCGCCGGGGCCGCGGTTGCCGAACGGATCGCGCCGCTCCGGCGGACCGCCGGGCTCCGGACGGGCGAACTGGCCGGTGGGCTCGTACTCCTCGTGCCCGCGCGGGGTGTCCCCGGCGTCGCGCGGAGTGCCCGGCCAGTCGTCCTCGCCGGACGCGCGGCGCGCGCCCCAGCTGGTGCCGGGCTGCGTGGGGGCCGGAAGCTCGGGCGCGGGGCCGCGGGTGGGCAGCTCCGGGCGGCCGCCCTGGTCGCCCCCGTCGGCCCGGGCCGGGGCGCCGGTCGGCGGGGCGACGGTCGGGTTCTCGCCGCGGGTCGGAAGCGGGGGACGGCCGGAGGGGGCGCCGGGGCCGCCCTGACCACCGGGGCCGCCCTGCTGACCGCCGGGGCTCGAGGGGGCGTTGGTCCGGGGACCGGGAGGCCGGCCGCCCTCGAAGAAGTTGGTGGAGCCGGACGGGGCGCCGCCCGAGGGGCCCGCACCCGCGCCGACCGGCCGGGTCGGCAGTCCGCTGCCGCCGCCGCCCTGGGCGCCGCCGTTGCCGGCGCCCGGTCCGCCCTGGCCGCCGGCGGCCTGCGGGGCCGGCTTCCGGCCGCCCTGGGCGACATCGACCGGCAGCATGACCAGCGCCGTCGTACCGCCCGAGTCGGACGGCCGGAGCTGGATGCGGATGCCGTGGCGCAGCGAGAGGCGGCCGACCACGAACAGACCCATGCGCCGGGAGACCGACACATCGACCGTGGGCGGGGAGGCCAGCCGCTCGTTGATCGCCGCCAGGTCCTCGGGCGAGAGCCCGATACCGGTGTCGTGGATCTCGACCAGCACCCGCCCGTCGGGCAGTGCGTGACCGGTGACCTTGACCTTGGTCTGCGGCGAGGAGAAGGAGGTGGCGTTCTCCAGCAGCTCGGCGAGCAGGTGGACGAGGTCGTTGACGACCCGGCCGGCGACCTCGGTGGCCGGGACCGAGCTGAGCTCGATGCGCTCGTACTGCTCCACCTCGGAGGCGGCCGCGCGGAGCACGTCCACCAGCGGCACCGGGCGGGTCCACCGGCGGCCCGGCTCCTCGCCCGCGAGGACCAGGAGGTTCTCGCCGTTACGGCGCATACGGGTGGCGAGGTGGTCCAGCTTGAACAGCGAGGAGAGCTGGTCCGGGTCGGCCTCGCGGCTCTCCAGCTCGGAGATGAGCGAGAGCTGGCGCTGGATGAGGCCCTGGCTGCGGCGCGAGAGGTTGGTGAACATCGCGTTGACGTTGCCCCGCAGCAGCGCCTGCTCGGCGGCGAGCCGGACCGCCTCGCGGTGCACGTCGTCGAAGGCCGCGGCCACCTTTCCGATCTCGTCCCGGCTGTGCACACCGACGGACTCGACGGAGGTGTCCACATCCTGCGG
Organism: Streptomyces javensis; assembly: GCF_039525925.1. Classification (NCBI taxonomy): domain Bacteria; kingdom Bacillati; phylum Actinomycetota; class Actinomycetes; order Kitasatosporales; family Streptomycetaceae; genus Streptomyces; species Streptomyces javensis. Next base: position 21,268 of record NZ_BAAAIF010000072.1, read on the forward strand.
ATCGGACTCCGAGAGCTGCTTGACCAGTTCGGGCAACCGCTTCTGGGAGACCTCCTGCGCGGTGTCCTGGAGACGGCGCAGCGAGCGGACCATGGAGCGGGCGACGACAAAGGCGCCGATCAGGGAGACGCCGAGGACCAGCAGGATCAGCGCACCGTTGAGTATCGCGTCCTGCTGGGCGGAGTCACGGAGCTCACGAGCCTTCTGCTGCATCTCGCTGAGCAGCGTCTCCTCGATCTTGCCCATCTCTTCGATCTTGATACTGTCCTGGTCGTACCAGTCAAGATCGGTCCGCTTCTCCGCCTTGAGCCCCTCGGGGTCGCGCACCGCGCGGTCGGCGTACATGGTCGCCGCCTTGATGTCGGGGCGGCTGTCCAGCGGTTCGAGCAGGTCCTCGGAGTTGCCCTGGCGGATCTGCTTGAAGCGGCCGAGCGCCTCGTTCTCCTTGTCCACCGCGGTCCTGGCGAAGCGGCGGTCGTTGGCGGAGAAGTCGGCGCCCTTGGGGTCGGCGAGAGCGGCGCTGATGAGCGCGCGCTGGATGGACGCGTACTCCTTCGCGGAGGAGAAGGTGGCGAGCGCGCGGGTGTTGTTGATCATCGCGCGGTTGCTGGTCGCCTGCGCCATGTCCTGGGAGAGCGACAGCAACGAGTTGATCAGCTCGTTGTAGTCCTGGACGGTCAGCGAGTAGTACTCGCTGTTGTCGTACGCGTTGTCGCGGACCTCGTTGATCTTGCCGAGCTGACGGTCGATGTTGACGAGCGTGGACTGGACACCGGCCAGCGACTGGTCGCCGGGGTCGATCTTGTGGGTCTCCTCGCGGAAGGCCGCAATGGCGCGGTTGGTTTCCTCGCGGGTGGAGACGACCCGGTCGTCCTTGTCGTTGCCCTTGCCCGCCAGCGGACCCGCCGACTTGTCGCGCTCCTCCTGGAGCGCGCTGGCCAGCTGGGTGGCCTGCTGCGTCATCTCGGTGAGCAGCTTCATCTGGTCCAGCTGCTGGATGTTGTCCAGCGAGCCCTCGATGCGCAGCGCCCCCAGCGTGGTCGCGGCGACCACCGGGAGCGCGAGCAGGGAGACCAGTCGGGTACTGATGCGCCAGTTGCGCAGGGCCATGCGATTGCCGGGCCCGGTGGGGCCGGAGGGCTTCGCCTTGGCCGGCGGCTCCGCGGCATCTCCGCCGCCACCGCCGCTCGGCACGCTGACCCGGGTAGCGCTCTGCGCACCGGCCTCGGGGCCCTGATCGCTCAGCGTCCTGCCGTTGCCGCCCTGGGCGCGCTGGGGCGAGGAGCCGCGGTCGGTCGCGCCGCGCGGCTCCGGGTCCGCCGAAGCTTCCCCTCGGCCCTGGTGGGCCTGGGGAGCCCCCATACCATCCCTCTTGAAACGTCCCTGCACTAGCGTCGCAACCTCTGGACCAGGCGCCCCACCGGCTTGAGCGGCGGAGCGGTGTCGAGTCGTGGGGGACCGCGATCCCCCCTGTCGGTCGTGAGTGACCGGCGCGCATCCTTTCGTGTCGACAAGAGGAGCCCCCCGCCGCTCGGCGCCTCTCACGTTGCGCCCCCGTGCGCGCCGGTGATTCCCGCGGCGGTCCCGGGAATTCCAGCACAGTGCCGGATGCTGCAACAAGGGCAATGGATAAGGCTGTGATGCGCGTGACGCTCAGTGCGGACTTTATTACGGGACGTAGAAAGTCATGTCAGCGATAACGGACTTTCGGGGACGAATCGAATGTCGCAATCGAGTGTCCGGCTAGCGATGATCAAGAGCGGAACGTCGGGTTCGGGTATGCGATGTCCGTTTAGCGTGATTAGGCAACTGTCTTCTATGTCGCATTTGCCTGATCGTTCGTGAGCAATATCACATGCTGGCTGCGACTTTTCCTGCGAATCGATGGGCAAGGCCGCCTCTAGCCTGACGCTTTACACAGCCGGAACGAACGACAAGAGCGAGGCGTACACCCCAGTGAAGACGACGATGATGTTCCGCTCCATAGCCAACCCGCGGCGCACCACCCTGGCCCATGTCAAGGACGTCCAAGAGCTCAAGGACGCCAAGGACATCGCCGAGGAGGTCGAGAACACCGGCGCGCCCGAGGAGCAGCCGGAGCACCGCGTCGATCTGCCCAACCGGACCGCGAACCCCAAGCGCACCGTGCTGACCGAGACCCCGGGCAACTGACCCCCGGGCCCGTGGTGGGCGCCACCACCGGCGGCAGGCGGGACGGCGGCGCGCGGGATGCGGAGCGATAGCCTGGAGCGTCAGTCTCCAGCGAGTTCAGTCAGGAGCCAAGGCTTCCCGTGCGCATCGCCAGATTCTCCATCGACGGCAACGTCGCCTTCGGCGTGGTGGAGGGTGAACCGTCCGATCCGGACGGCCCCGTCATCGACATCATCAAGGGCCACCCCTTCGCCGAATTCGAGCGCTCGGGCCAGAAGGTCCCCCTGAGCAAGGTCCGGCTGCTGCCGCCCGTCCTGCCGAACAAGGTCGTCGGAATCGGGCGCAACTACGCCGAGCACGCGGCGGAGCTGGGCAACGAGGTCCCCGACGTCCCGGTCGTCTTCTTCAAGCCGTCCACTTCCGTGGTCGGCCCCGGCGACCCCGTCGCGTACCCCTCCTTCTCCTCCGAGGTGCACTACGAGGCCGAGCTGGCCGTGGTCATCGGGCGGATGTGCCGCGAGGTTCCGCGTGACCGCGTCCAGGACGTCATCCTCGGCTACACCTGCGGCAACGACATCACTGCCCGCGACGCCCAGCGGCGCGAGAAGCAGTGGGCGCGGGCCAAGGGCTTCGACACCTCCTGCCCGCTGGGCCCCTGGGTGGAGACCGATATCGACCTGACGCGCGCCGGCGACCTCGGCATCATGTGCACCGTCAACGGTGAGCAGCGTCAGCTCGGCCGTACGAGCGAGATGGTGCGCCCGATCGAGGACCTGATCGTGCACATCACCGAGGCGATGACGCTGCTCCCCGGCGACGTCGTGCTCACCGGCACTCCGGCGGGCGTGGGCCCGCTCTCCGTCGGCGACGAGGTCGCCGTCACCATCGAAGGCATCGGCACTCTCACCAACAAGGTGATCAAGCGTGGCTAGCGCACCCTCCTCCGCCCCCGTGCGGGTTCGTTTCTGTCCCTCGCCGACCGGCAACCCCCATGTCGGCCTGGTCCGCACGGCCCTGTTCAACTGGGCCTTCGCCCGTCACCACGGCGGCACCCTGGTGTTCCGCATCGAGGACACCGACGCCGCGCGCGACTCCGAGGAGTCCTACACCCAGCTGCTGGACGCCATGCGCTGGCTGGGCTTCGACTGGGACGAGGGCCCCGAGGTCGGCGGTCCGCACGCGCCCTACCGCCAGTCGCAGCGGATGGACCTCTACCGCGAGGTCGCGGAGAAGCTGCTGGAGGCGGGCCACGCCTACCGCTGCTACTGCACCGCCGAGGAGCTGGAGGAGCGCCGCGAGGCGGCCCGCAAGGCCGGCCGGCCCTCCGGCTACGACGGGAAGTGCCGCACCCTGACCGCCGAGCAGATCGCGGCGTACGAGGCCGAGGGGCGCGCCTCGATCGTGCGCTTCCGGATGCCGGACGAGCCGATCACCTTCACCGACCTGGTGCGCGGTGAGCTGACCTTCGCCCCCGAGAACGTCACGGACTACGGGATCGTGCGGGCCAACGGCGCGCCGCTCTACACACTCGTCAACCCCGTCGACGACGCGCTGATGGAGATCACGCACGTACTGCGCGGCGAGGACCTGCTCTCCTCCACCCCGCGGCAGATCGCGCTCTACCGCGCGCTCGCCGAGATCGGTGTGGGCGGCGGCACGGTGCCCGCCTTCGGGCACCTCCCGTACGTCATGGGCGAAGGCAACAAGAAGCTCTCCAAGCGCGATCCGCAGGCCTCGCTGAACCTCTACCGGGAGCGCGGCTTCCTCCCCGAGGGGCTGCTCAACTACCTCTCCCTGCTGGGCTGGTCGCTCTCCGCCGACCGGGACGTCTTCTCGCTGGAGGAGATGGTCGAGGCGTTCGACATCTCCGGGGTGAACGCCAACCCGGCGCGGTTCGACCTCAAGAAGGCCGAGGCGATCAACGCGGACCACATCCGGCTGCTGGATGTGAAGGCGTTCATCGAGCGGTGCGAGCCCTGGCTGAAGGCCCCGCACGCGCCGTGGGCCCCGGAAGCCTTCGACACGGCCGCCTTCGAGGCGCTGGCCCCGCTGGCCCAGACCCGGCTGACGGTCCTGTCCGACATCACCGCCAACGTGGACTTCCTCTTCCTCGACGAGCCGGTGGCCGACGAGGCGTCCTGGACCAAGGCGATGAAGCCGGGCGCGGACGCGCTCCTGGCCTCGGTCCGCACCCGGCTCGCCGAGGCGGACTGGGACGCCGAGACCCTGAAGGCCGCGGTCCTCGCGGCCGGTGAGGAGCACGGCCTGAAGCTGGGCAAGGCCCAGGCGCCGCTGCGCGTCGCGGTCACCGGGCGCACGGTCGGACTGCCGCTGTTCGAGTCCCTGGAGGTCCTGGGCCGCGAGCGCACGCTGGCCCGGGTCGACGCGGCGCTGGCGAAGCTGGCCGGATAGGTGCGTGAGGCGCCGCCCGCGCCCGTGAGGCGGCGCCACTCGCGGTGATACTCGTTTTGGTGGCCCGTCCACCATCGGGTAATGTTCTTCCTGCGCCGGACGGGCCGCCGAGAGGTCGGACCGGAGGCGCAAACCAAACAAAACCCCTTACGGGGGTGGCGTTTTGGTGGGGTATGGTGTAATTGGCAGCACGAGTGATTCTGGTTCACTTAGTCTAGGTTCGAGTCCTGGTACCCCAGCAGGAGATCTCCCGGATGTCCGGCGGATCTCTTGATCAAAGCAGGACCAAGCCCCCGTTGTGTAGCGGCCTAGCACGCTGCCCTCTCAAGGCAGTAGCGCCGGTTCGAATCCGGTCGGGGGTACGGATCTCTTCGCGAGACGGAGATCGCTAGAGCCCCCGTTGTGTAGCGGCCTAGCACGCCGCCCTCTCAAGGCGGTAGCGCCGGTTCGAATCCGGTCGGGGGTACTGGTCTATACCATGGGCTATGGTGTAATTGGCAGCACGAGTGATTCTGGTTCATTTAGTCTAGGTTCGAGTCCTGGTAGCCCAGCGCAGCACTTGTGCTGATTCAGGCCCCCGTTGTGTAGCGGCCTAGCACGCCGCCCTCTCAAGGCGGTAGCGCCGGTTCGAATCCGGTCGGGGGTACCAGCGAAAAGCCCTCCGCGGTGGCGGAGGGCTTTTTCGTGTCCCGTTCGTGCCGTGGCCCCCGGTCACTCCTCGAAGCGACGCCCGGATTCCTCGGTTTGCGCGAGCCGCCGCAGGCTGAGCAGCACCGGTTCGTAGAGCACCGTCAGCGCCACCACCGCCTCGATCCGCTCCGGCGGGGTGTCATAGGTCTCCACCAGGTCCAGGTCGGCCACGGCCAGTTCGCCCGCCAGCCGGGCGTGCACCAGGAGATGCTCGGTGTCATGGGGGTACCCCAGGCGGTCCAGGGAGGCGATGGCAGCCACCAGCATCCGGTAGGCGGGGGAGGTGTCGCCCAGCTCCTGGCCGTGGGACCAGCCCATCCGCCCCAGTACGGCGTCCACCTGCTCGCGGGCGCGCGCGGCGTGCGGATCGTCCTCGTCGGGCTCGGGGCCCTGCGGCAGCGCCCAGACCGCGGCTCCCATCCGGGCATTCTGGCTGAGTGACTCGTCCTCGGCGGCCGCCAGCACCTCGCGCGCCGTGGCCACCGGCATCCGGCCGACCTGGATCAGCGAGCGCACCAGCCGCAGTCTGCGCAAGTGCTCCTCGCCGTACTCGGCCTGGGTGGCGGTGATCCGCTCTCCCGGCGGCAGCAGCCGCTCGCGCAGGTAGTACTTGATCGTCGCGGTGGGCACTCCGCTGCGCTCGCTGAGCTCCGCCAGTCGCATCCCTGTTGCACCTTCCATTGGGGAGTGGCACTATCTAAGTACTGGATAGCGCCGCTATCCAAGTCTATCCCGGCGCGGGGAACGAGGGGATCACCATGGGTGCCGAGCTGCTCGCCGGCCGTATGACCGCCGAGGCCGAGGGGGAGGTCACCGTCTTTCTGATCGGCATGCGCATCAACCGCTTCCGCGCGCTGCGGAGCTGGCTGCCGGTCTTCCGGGCGATGCCGCGGATGCTCCGCGAGCTGTCGCGGGACGAGGGGAGCGGGCTGCTGGGCCATCAGGTGCTGATCGGCCCGCCGCGGGTGCTCTACGTGGTCCAGTACTGGGACTCGCACGAGCGGCTGCTGGAGTACTCGGCGGCCCAGGACAAGGAGCACCGTCCCGCCTGGGCGGCGTTCAACCGCCGACTGCGGGAGGGCAAGGGCAAGGTCGGCTTCTGGCACGAGACCTATGTCGTACCGGCCGGGTCGCACGAGGCGATCTACATCAACATGCCGGCGTTCGGCCTGGGCAAGGCCACCGGAGTCGTGCCGGTCGGCCGCCGCGGAGATCGTGCGGCCGACCGGCTGGGCCTGGACAAGGCGCAGTGAGGCGCCATGGGCGCCGTAAGGCGCTCATCAATTTCCCCGGCGGAGGGCGTCCGTCAGGCGGGCTGCCGCGTCGATGACCGCCTGGGCGTGCATGCGGCCCGGGTGGCGGGTCAGCCGCTCGATCGGTCCGGAGACCGAGACGGCGGCGACCACGCGGTTGGACGGGCCGCGAACGGGCGCGGAGACGGACGCCACGCCGGGCTCCCGCTCGCCGATCGACTGGGCCCAGCCCCGCCGCCGTACGCCCGACAGGGCGGTGGCGGTGAAGCGGGCCCCCTGGAGTCCGCGGTGCAGCCGCTCGGGCTCCTCCCAGGCCATCAGCACCTGGGCGGCCGAGCCGGCCTTCATGGGGAGCGTGGAGCCGACCGGCACGGTGTCCCGCAGTCCGGACAGCCGCTCGGCCGCGGCGACACAGATGCGCATGTCTCCCTGGCGCCGGTAGAGCTGCGCGCTCTCGCCGGTCACGTCCCGGAGATGGGTGAGCACGGGCCCGGCCGTGGCGAGCAGCCGGTCCTCGCCCGCGGCCGCCGCCAGCTCGGCCAGGCGCGGGCCCAGAATGAAGCGTCCCTGCATGTCACGCGCCACCATCCGGTGGTGCTCGAGCGCCACCGCGAGCCGGTGTGCCGTGGGGCGGGCGAGGCCGGTCGCCCCGACCAGCCCGGCGAGGGTGGCCGGACCGGACTCCAGGGCGCTCAGAACCAGAGCAGCCTTGTCGAGAACGCCGACACCGCTAGTGTTGTCCATGAAACGATACTCGCGTCTCACAGTATGAAACGCAAGTTCATTTGTCGGGGATACCCGCCACCCTGTAAATGGCGGGCCCGAGACCAGGGCACGCACTTGACTCGAGTTGGGCCGGCACTGGCGCCGGCCGGAGGGAACAGCGATGGGACGGACACTCGCGGAGAAGGTCTGGGACGACCATGTCGTCCGGCGCGCCGAAGGCGAGCCCGACCTGCTCTTCATCGATCTGCACCTGCTGCACGAGGTGACCAGCCCGCAGGCGTTCGACGGCCTGCGCAAGGCCGGCCGCACGGTCCGTCGTACCGATCTCACCCTCGCGACCGAGGACCACAACACCCCCACCCTCGACATCGACAAGCCGATCGCGGACCCCGTCTCGCGCACCCAGTTGGAGACGCTGCGCAAGAACTGCGCGGAGTTCGGTGTCCGGCTGCACCCGCTCGGCGATGTCGAGCAGGGCGTCGTCCACGTGGTGGGACCGCAGCTGGGGCTGACCCAGCCGGGCACGACCGTGGTCTGCGGTGACAGCCACACCTCGACCCACGGTGCCTTCGGCGCGCTCGCGTTCGGCATCGGCACCAGCCAGGTCGAGCATGTGCTGGCCACCCAGACGCTGCCGCTGGCGCCGTTCAAGACCATGGCGATCACCGTCGAGGGCGAGCTGCCCGAGAGCGTCACCGCCAAGGACCTGATCCTGGCGATCATCGCGAAGATCGGCACCGGCGGCGGCCAGGGCTATGTGATCGAGTACCGCGGCCCGGCCATCGAGAAGCTCTCGATGGAGGCCCGGATGACCGTGTGCAACATGTCCATCGAGGCGGGCGCCCGCGCGGGCATGATCGCCCCGGACGAGACCACCTTCGCCTATCTGGAGGGCCGTCCGCACGCCCCCCAGGGCGCGGAATGGGACGCCGCCGTCGAGTACTGGCGCACCCTGCGCGGCGACGACGACGCGGTCTTCGACCGTGAGGTCGTCATCGACGCCTCCGCGCTCGCCCCCTTCGTCACCTGGGGCACCAACCCCGGCCAGGGCGCCCCGCTGTCGGAGTCGGTCCCGGACCCGGCCACCTTCGAGGACGCCAGCGAGAGCTTCGCCGCCGAGAAGGCCCTGGAGTACATGGGTCTGACGGCCGGTCAGCCGCTGCGCGACATCAAGGTGGACACGGTCTTCGTCGGCTCCTGCACCAACGGACGGATCGAGGACCTGCGCTCCGCCGCCTCGGTGCTGTCCGGCCGTGCGGTGGCCGACGGCGTACGGATGTTGGTGGTCCCCGGCTCGGTGCGGGTCGCCCTCCAGGCCGTCGAGGAGGGGCTGGACAAGGTGTTCACCGCCGCGGGGGCCGAATGGCGGCACGCGGGTTGCTCGATGTGCCTGGGCATGAACCCCGACCAGCTCGCGCCCGGTGAGCGCTCGGCGTCCACGTCCAACCGCAACTTCGAGGGCCGGCAGGGCAAGGGCGGCCGGACCCACCTGGTCTCGCCGCAGGTCGCCGCCGCCACCGCGGTGCTGGGCCATCTGGCCTCGCCCGCCGACCTGTCCGACGCCGCCGTATCGACTCCCGTGGGGGCCTGAGCAGTCATGGAAGCATTCACCACGCACACCGGCCGGGCCGTCCCGCTGCGCCGCAGCAATGTGGACACGGACCAGATCATCCCGGCGCACTGGCTCAAGAAGGTCACCCGCGACGGCTTCGAGGACGGTCTCTTCGAGGCGTGGCGCAAGGACCCCGAGTTCGTGCTCAACAAGGCCGAGCACAAGGGGGGAACGGTTCTGGTGGCCGGTCCCGACTTCGGCACCGGCTCCTCGCGCGAGCACGCGGTGTGGGCGCTTCAGAACTACGGCTTCAAGGCCGTCATCTCCGCCCGCTTCGCCGACATCTTCCGGGGCAACTCCCTCAAGAACGGGCTGCTGACCGTCGTCCTGCCGCAGGAGACCGTGGACCGGCTGTGGAAGCTGGTCGAGGCGGACCCCGCCGCGGAGGTCACCGTGGACCTCGTCGGGCGCCAGGTCCGGGCCGAGGGCATCACGGCTGATTTTGAGCTTGACGAGAATGCCCGGTGGCGACTCCTGGAGGGGCTGGATGACATCAGCCTCACCCTCAGGGAGGAGGATTCGATCGCCTCGTACGAGGCGCGTCGCCCCTCCTTCAAGCCCAGCACCGTGGAGGTCTGACCCCCCGGTTCGCCCTGTACAGAGCGGGTTTGGCAAGATGCGCCGCCGGTCCTCGGACCGGCGGCGCATCGGCATGTTGAGGCCCCGTGAAGCGACAACTCGCCTCAGATGGCACAATCAGTGCATGGAACGCGACGGCCAACTCGAGCTCTACGGCATCGTCGCCGACCGGCTCAAGGAAGCGCACGCAAAGGTGCGCGCACTGCAAGTCCCGGAGGGCGTACGGATGGCGCTGTCCCGGAAGCTGCTGGTCATCACCTCAGCGGCGAAACACGATCTCGCAGATGCGGCAACGCGTCTGGAGCGGTTCATGAACGACCTCGACGAGGGGCGTTTCCCCCAAGATCCCGACACCGACGGAAGTCCGTGACGATCGAGTGCGTTGCGGCACAAGGGTGATTAGCCCGTTTCGTGTTTGATTTGCGGTATATATCTGCCTAACGTGCGAAAAGGCTTGAACACATTGATTCCGGCAATGTCTCCGAAGGGGAAGACGTGAACAAGGCGCAGCTCGTAGAAGCGATTGCCGACAAGGTCGGCGGCCGTCAGCAGGCCGCCGATGCCGTAGACGCCGTCCTGGACGCCATCGTCCGGGCAGTCGTCTCCGGGGAGCGAGTTTCGGTCACTGGATTCGGTTCGTTCGAGAAGGTGGAGCGGCCCGCCCGGTACGCCCGTAACCCCCAGACCGGGGAGCGCGTGCGGGTCAAGAAGACCTCGGTGCCCCGCTTCCGTCCCGGTCAGGGCTTCAAGGATCTGGTGAGCGGCTCCAAGAAGCTCCCGCGCGGCGGCGAGGTCGCCGTGAAGAAGGCGCCGAAGGGCAGCCTCCAGGTGGCGGCGAAGAAGGCCGCGGCCAAGAAGGCGACCGCCAAGAAGGCTCCCGCGAAGAAGACCACGGCCAAGAAGGCCGCGGCCAAGAAGGCTCCCGCCAAGACCACGGCCAAGAAGGCCCCCGCGAAGAAGACCACGGCCAAGAAGGCTCCCGCCAAGGCCACGGCGAAGAAGGCCCCGGCGCGCAAGACGAGCGCCCGTAAGACCACCGCGAAGAAGACCACCGCCAGGAAGCGCTAGCCGGCGGCGCTCAGGCGCCCCACCGCATCCGCGCCGGGCCGGGCTCCCCGAGGGAGCCCGGCCCGCGGTGCTGTCGGCGCCCGGCATTCCAGGGATCCGCGCTCAGAACCCCGTGGCACCCGGATCCGTCCGCCGGGCTCGGAGCCTCACGGCGCTCAGAACGTCTGGAGCGTGACGAAGACGACCCGGCGCTGCTCGCCCTCGCCCTCGACCTCGATCCGCACCCGCTGCCCCGGGCGCAGCATCCGCAGCCCCCCGGCGTCGAAGGCCGCGGTGTCGAACGGCAGCGGGGTGCCGTCGTCCAGCAGCACGCTGCCGGCGCGGGTCTCGGGGTCGTACGTATAGGCGGTTCCCTGCATGTCCGCCAGCCTAGCCCTGGTGTGGGCGCCCACGCCCAGGGCCACCGCCGCGCGCAGGTCCCCGGCCGTGTCCACGTCGCGCCGCACCGAGTCCACCCCCGCCAGCTCGATCTCCCGCGCCCCCGACGCCCGGTGCCGGTCCCGCGACGGGCCCCCGAAGGCGGGCGCCAGCTCGGTGCCCGGCGCCGCCGAGAGCAGCGTGGTGCCCACCCCCGCGGCGTCCGCCAGGAAGGCGCGTGAGAAGCCGGCGGCGGCCTCGAGCACCAGGTCGAGCTCCGCCGTCCGCAGCGCCGGGAGATCGGCGTTCAGCGCCGCCACGGCGGCCTCCGGGCGCTCCCCGCGGACCGCGCGGGCACCGTGCGCGAGCGCCGCGTTCAGCCCGAGCCCCGGGGAGTCGGGCAGGATCCGGGCGCCGAGGGCCGACAGCTCACGTCCGGCGAGCGGATCGTCGGTGACGACGGTCACCTCCCGCACCCACCGGCTCGCCAGCGCCGCGCCCACCGTGTCCTGGGCGAACGCGAGGGCGAGCGAGGCCCGGGGGCCGTCCCCCGCCGCGTCGGAGAGCCTGGTCTTGGCCCGTGCCAAGGGCTTCAGCGGCACCACGAGGGTCCAGGTCACAGGGGCTCCGTTTCTTCCCACGGGCCTCATTCTGACCTGCTGCCCGGCTCGCCGAAGACCTGCGGGGTTACGGTGTCCTCGACAGACGGGGTGCCTGGAGCGACACTTGTGCGGCTACGGGGACGACAGCAAGCCAGCAGGTCAGCAGGGTCCAAGAGAGGATGTTCCGAGTGTCCGGCCGCAGAATCGGCTTCTGGTACCGCATGGCAGCGGTCTTGTGCAAACCGCCGCTGGTGGTTCTGTTCAAGCGGGACTGGCACGGAATGGAGCACATTCCCGCCGACGGTGGATTTATCACCGCGATCAATCACAACTCGTATCTCGACCCGCTCTCCTACGCGCACTTCCAGTACAACACCGGAAGGGTGCCGCGCTTCCTCGCCAAGGCCGCCCTCTTCAGAGGAGGCTTCGTGGGCAGCATGCTCCGGGGCACCGGCCAGATCCCCGTCTACCGCGAGTCCACCGACGCCGCCAACGCCTTCCGCTCCGCCGTGGACGCCATCAACAAGGGGGAGTGCGTGGCGTTCTACCCCGAGGGCACCCTCACCCGCGACCCCGACATGTGGCCCATGCGCGGAAAGACCGGCGCGGCGCGGGTCGCGCTGCTCACCAAGGCCCCGGTCATCCCCGTCGCCCAGTGGGGCGCCAACGAGGCCGTGCCGCCGTACGCCAAGGAGAAGCGGGTCCGCCTCTTCCCCCGTAAGACGCTCAAGGTGCACGCCGGCCCGCCGGTGGACCTGTCCGAGTTCTACGGCCAGGAGCCCACCGCCGAGGTCCTCAGGGCGGCCACCGACACCATCATGGACGCCATCACCGAGCTCCTCTCCGAGGTGCGCGGCGAGCCGGCGCCCGTTCAGAGGTACGACCGGCCCACCCGGTCCAGCACCGACGGCCCGCCGCTCCCGCTGGCCGATGAGGAGAGCAAGTGACGCGCTGCGCCGTCTTCGGCACCGGCTCCTGGGGCACCGCCTTCGCGATGGTGCTCGCCGACGCGGGGTGCGAGGTGACGCTGTGGGGACGCCGGCCCGGTGTCGTCGAGGCCATCAACACCGGCCGCGGCAATCCCGACTACTTCCCCGGGGTGCGGCTCCCGGACGGCGTGCGGGCCACCACCGACCCGGCCGAGGCCGCGGACGGCGCGGAGTTCACCGTCTTCTCCGTGCCCTCCCAGACGCTGCGCGGCAACCTCTCCGACTGGGCCCCGCTGCTGGCCGCCGACACCGTGCTGGTCTCCCTGATGAAGGGCGTCGAACTCGGCACGGCCAAGCGGATGAGCGAGGTCGTCCAGGAGGTCGCCAAGGCGCCCGCGGAGCGCGTCGCGGTGCTCACCGGGCCCAACCTCGCCAAGGAGATCGCCGCCCGGCAGCCCGCAGCCTCCGTGGTCGCCTGCCCCGACGAGAGCGTGGCCCGCCGCCTCCAGACCGCCTGCCACACCGCGTACTTCCGCCCGTACACCAACACCGACGTGGTCGGCTGCGAGCTGGGCGGCGCGGTGAAGAACGTCATCGCGCTGGCCGTGGGCATCGCCGACGGCATGGGCCTCGGTGACAACACCAAGGCGTCGCTCATCACCCGCGGCCTCGCCGAAACGACCCGGCTGGGCCTGGCGATGGGTGCCGACGCCCACACCTTCGCGGGCCTGGCGGGCATGGGCGACCTCGTCGCCACCTGCTCCTCCCCGCTCTCCCGCAACCACACCTTCGGCACCAACCTGGGCCGCGGGATGACACTGGAGGAGACCATCGCGGTCACCAAGCAGACCGCGGAGGGCGTCAAGTCGTGCGAGTCGGTGCTGGATCTCGCCCGCCGCCACGATGTCGACATGCCCATCACCGAGACCGTCGTCGAGATCGTGCACGACGGCAAACAGCCCCTTGTCGCACTCAAAGAGCTGATGTCCCGCAGCGCCAAGGCCGAGCGGCACTGACGCCGCGCGGACCGCAAGGTAATCTCAACGCGATATGAGCAGCCAGACCCCTTCCCCAGGCCCTGTCCCGGCTTCCTCCGGAGGCGAGCGGCGGAAGCCGCGCGTGGCCGTCGTCTTCGGCGGCCGCAGCTCCGAGCACGCCATCTCGGTGGTCACCGCGGGCGCCGTGCTGCGCGCCATCGACCGTGAGAAGTACGACGTGCTGCCGATCGGCATCACCACGGACGGCCGTTGGGCGCTGACCGCCGACGAGCCCGAGCGGATGGCCATCGCCAACCGCGAGCTGCCCAGCGTCGAACGGCTCGCCGAGTCCAGCGAGGGCTCGGTCGTGCTCCCGGTCGACCCGGGGAACCGCGAGGTCGTCTACAGCGAGCCGGGGGCGGTGCCCAAGGCGCTGGGCGACGTCGACGTCGTCTTCCCCATGCTGCACGGCCCGTACGGCGAGGACGGCACCCTCCAGGGGCTGCTGGAGCTCTCCGGGGTGCCGTACGTGGGCGCCGGGGTGCTCGCCTCCGCGGTGGGCATGGACAAGGAGTACATGAAGCGGGTGTTCGTCTCCTTCGGGCTGCCCGTCGGCCCGTACGAGGTGATCCGCCCCCGGGCCTGGGAGCAGGAACCTTCCGCCGCCCGCCAGAGGATCGTGGAGTTCGCCGAGGAGCACGGCTGGCCGCTCTTCGTGAAGCCCGCGCGCGCCGGCTCGTCCTTCGGGATCAGCAAGGTCGAGGGCCCGGCGGACCTGGACGCGGCCGTCGAGGAGGCCAGGCGCCACGACCCGAAGGTCATCGTGGAGGCGCTGCTGCGCGGCCGCGAGATCGAGTGCGGGGTGCTGGAGTACGAGGACGGGCCGCGCGCCAGCGTGCCCGCCGAGATCCCGCCGGTCTCCTCCCACGCCTTCTACGACTTCGAGGCGAAGTACATCGACGCGGCGGACGGCATCGTGCCCGCGCCGCTCACCGAGGAGCAGACCCGGCGGGTCCAGGAGCTCGCGGTGGCCGCCTTCGAGGCGGCGTCCTGCGAGGGACTGGTGCGGGCCGACTTCTTCCTGCTGGACAGCGGTGAGTTCGTGATCAACGAGATCAACACCATGCCCGGTTTCACCCCGATCTCGATGTACCCGCGCATGTGGCAGGAGAGCGGCGTGAGCTACCCCGAGCTGGTGGACCGGCTGCTGGAGGCCGCGCTGCGCCGCTCGACGGGGCTGCGCTAGCCGGATGGGGCCGCGCCGGCCGGAGCCAGTCGCCCCGGATCGCTAGGCCACGCCCTTCGGGACCGTCTTCTTGACGGCGCGGGCGAGATCGAGCAGGGGGTTGATCTCGGGGGAGTACTTCCCGGGCACGGTCACCTCGACATAGGCCCGGCGCAGTACGGTGGTGAAGCGGTAGCCGTCCTTTCGCTTCTCCGGGAGCCACTCGACGCCGTTCACCTCGGCCGAATCGGTCTTGGAGCCCATCGCCTCCGGCCGGGGGACCCCGCAGCGCAGCTGCACGGCGGGGTCCCCCCACACGGCCGTGTAGTCCGAGGCGGGCTCGGCGGTGCCCCGCTTCAGCCCGTTCACGGCGTCGGGCAGTTCCTTGTGCAGCGCCCGGCACATCGCGGCGGCCTGTGGGGCCGGCGTGGGAACCGCGGGCGCCTTGGTGTCGTCGGAATCCCCGGTGAAGGAGCAACCGGCCACCGGCATCAGGGCCAGGGCCACCGCGGCTGACAGCGGAACGAGCCGTCGGGTGAGACTACGGTGTGCGGATTTCACCGGCCGATCATACGGGGGAGCTAGAGATGGACGACCGGGCAGGTCAGGGTACGGGTGATCCCTTCCACTTGTTGGACTTTCGCGACCACCATGCGGCCGAGCTCATCGACCGTGTCGGCCTGGGCCCGCACGATCACGTCATAGGGACCCGTCACGTCCTCCGCCTGTATCACCCCGGGGAGCTTGGCGATGACGTCGGCCACGGTCGAGGCCCTGCCGACCTCGGTCTGGATCAGGATGTACGCCTGTACCACGGAACCTCCAGGGCGGCTACGAGGATCATGTGGAAAGAAGGGACGCCACGGTACCGCGTCGCCATGCGGCGCGGGGAGACCCGCGCGGGGAGCGCGGCGCGGCGGAAAGTGGTCACGAGCACGAAGGGGCGATGGGATGAAGGGCACCGTGGGCGAGTTGGGGGAGTTCGGGCTCATCAGAGAGCTCACCTCCCGGCTCACCACCACCCCGGCGGTGAGGTTGGGGCCCGGTGACGATGGAGCGGTCGTGGCCGCGCCCGACCGGAGGGTCGTGGCCAGTACGGACATCCTGCTGGAGGGCAGGCACTTCCGCCGGGACTGGTCCACCGCCTATGACGTCGGCCGTAAGGCCGCGGCCCAGAACCTGGCGGACATCGCGGCCATGGGCGCCGTGCCGACCGCCCTGCTGCTCGGCCTGGTGGTCCCCGCCGATCTGCCGGTCACCTGGCCCGCCGAGCTGATGGACGGCATCCGCGACGAATGCCAGGTCGCGGGCGCGGCCGTGGTGGGCGGTGACGTCGTGCGCGGGGACACCATCACCGTCGCCATCACCGCACTGGGCGATCTGCGCAACCACGAGCCGGTCACCCGATCCGGTGCCCAGCCCGGCGACGTTGTCGCCGTCACCGGGTGGCTGGGCTGGTCGGCGGCCGGACACGCGGTGCTCTCGCGCGGCTTCCGCTCGCCGCGGGCCTTCGTCGAGGCGCACCGGCGGCCGGAACCGCCGTACCACGCCGGTCCCGCCGCCGCCAGTCTCGGCGCGACCGCGATGACCGATGTGAGCGACGGGCTGGTGGCCGACCTCGGGCATATCGCGGAGGCCAGCAAGGTCCGCATCGATCTGCGCTCGGCGGACATCGACGTCCCCTCGCAGATGTCGGACATCGGGCAGGCGGTGGGCGTCGATCCGCTCCAGTGGGTGCTCAGCGGGGGAGAGGACCACGCGATCGTGGCCACCTTCCCGCCCGACGCCAAGCTGCCGGCCCGCTGGAAGGTGATCGGCGAGGTGCTCAACCCCTCGGCGCTGCCCCAGGTGACGGTGGACGGCGCCCCGTGGGCCCATGGGGGCTGGGACCACTTCGGCGACGGTAAGGGCGCCGAGTGACGGTGATGTGCGACGGGTGGCGACGGTAAGGGCGCCGAGTGACCGTAAGGGCGCCTTGGGGGACGTTCGGGGGTGCCGGGGGCGCCGAGTAGATTCGGTGCCATGGCTCTACCTCCCCGCGTCCCCCGCCCCGCCCATGACGGCTCGGCGCCCGTACGCGTCCTCACCGTCGCCGGATCGGACTCCGGCGGCGGTGCGGGCATCCAGGCCGACCTGAAGACCATGCTGGCCCTGGGCGCCCACGGCATGAGCGTGATCACAGCCGTGACGGCGCAGAACTCGCTGGGCGTCCAGGGCGCCTGGGAGCTGCCCGCCGAGGCCGTACGGGCCCAGTTCCGCAGCGTGACCGACGACATCGGCGTCCAGGCGGTCAAGACCGGCATGCTGGCGACCGCCGCACTGGTCGAGACCGTCGCCGCGCTGCTCGCGGACGTCACCGCGCCCGTGGTCGTCGATCCGGTCGGCGTCTCCAAGCACGGTGACCCGCTGCTGGCCACCGAGGCGCTCGACGCGGTCCGTACGAAGCTGCTGCCGACCGCGACCGTCGCCACGCCCAACCTGGACGAGGTGGCCCAGCTCACCGGCGTCCGGGTGGAGTCGGAGGACGACCAGCGGCGGGCGGCCGGGGCGGTGCTGCGCCACGGTCCGCGGTGGGCGCTGATCAAGGGCGGCCATCTGCCCGGCGGCGACGCGGTGGATCTGCTCACCGACGGCACCGAGGAGCACTGGCTGCGGGCGCCGCGCCAGGACAACCGTCATACGCACGGCACGGGGTGCACCCTCGCCGCGGCCGTCGCCACGTATCTGGCGGGCGGCTACGAGGTCCCCGAGGCCGTCACGGCGGCCAAGGACTACGTCACGGGCGCCATCGCGGCGGGCTTCCCCCTGGGCACGGGCATCGGCCCGGTCGACCACGGGTGGCTGTCGGAGGCGGCCGGCTGAGGGCACGCGAAAGGCCGGTCCACTCCAGTGGTGGACCGGCCTGGCGTACCGGTATCCCGCTTGCGCGGGGAGGCCGTGCGACTAGACGACTAGCGCGAAACCTTGCCGGCCTTGATGCACGAGGTGCAGACGTTGAGCCGCTTCGGGGTACGACCGACCACAGCGCGCACCGTCTGGATGTTGGGGTTCCAACGACGGCGGGTGCGGCGGTGCGAGTGCGAGATGTTGTTGCCGAAGCCCGGCCCCTTGCCGCAGACGTCGCAGTTGGCAGCCACGGGTTACTCCAAAGACGGGTCGCCCTCGCTTCCCGCGAGGAGACAGGACACTGAACGGATGCCCCGGACGTTGCCTGGATCGTGGAGGATCGGCGGCGCCTGGGGGAATGGCCCGATTCGCATCGGGCAACCGGAGCAGCATACAACGGCCACTCCCGTACAACGAAACTATCATGGCTGCCCCGGCACCCGCCGAGGGCGGCGGCTACCCTGCGATGACGCGATGCCCACCCCCGCCCCCAGCAGCCTCCGAGGAGGACCCTTCGTGCCGCACACGCTCGATGCCGATGCGGTACGGACCTGGTGTGGGCTCGCTCTCGACGCGCTGGGCCGGGCCCGGGCGGACATCGACGCGATCAACGTCTATCCGGTCGCGGACGGGGACACCGGCACCAATCTGTATCTGACCGTCGAGTCCGCCGCCCGGGCCGTCGACGCCGCCTTCGACGGCCACGCGACCTCGGCCGCCGCGTCCCGTCCCACCCTCGCCGATGTGGTGCGCGCCATGGCCCATGGCGCGCTGATCGGCGCGCGGGGCAACTCCGGCACGATCCTGGCGCAGCTGCTGCGCGGTATGGCGGACGTCCTGGCCGACGGCACACCGGCCGGGGGCGCGGACCCAGCGGACAGGGCGTGCGCGGCGGGCACGGCGTCCACGGCGGATACGGCGTCCACGGCGGATACGGCGTCCACGGCGGATACGGCGGACGCAGCGGACACGGACGAGGCGGACGGGCTGCGGCGGGCGCTGCGGCGCGCGGTCGACCTCGCCTACCTGGCCGTCGCGCACCCCGTCGAAGGCACCGTCCTTACGGTCGCCGTGGCCGCCGCGGAGAGCGCGGAGCGCGCCACGGGCGACGCCGCCACGGTGGCCCGCGCCGCGTACGAGGGCGCCCGTACGGCGCTCCAGGCCACCCCGGGCCAGCTCGACGTCCTCGCCCGCGCGGGGGTGGTGGACGCGGGCGGCTACGGCCTGGTGACGGTCCTGGGCGGGCTCGCCCAGGCGCTGTCGGGTGAGGCCCCCTCGGCGCCCGCCCCGGCCCGCCCCGGCCGTGACGCCCCGGCGCGCACCGGGACGGGCGGGCAGGACCTGGCGGGCTGCTCCACCGACGGCGCCCCGGACGGCGGGCCCGCCTTCGAGGTGATCTACCTCCTGGAGGCCGGTGACTCGGCCGTGACCGCCCTGAGGGAGCGGCTGGACGCCCTCGGCGACTCCCTGGTGGTCGTCGGCGGCGACGGCCTGTGGAACGTCCACGTCCATGTGGACGACGCGGGGGCGGCCGTGGAGGCGGGCATCCAGGCCGGGCGCCCGTACCGCATCCGGATCACCCACTTCGGCGGCGCCGCCGTCCGTAAGGCGGGCTCGGGCGGTCCGGACCGGCCGGATACGGCCATCGTCCTGCCGGATCAGTCCGGCGCCCAGGGCCCCGCGGGAGGCCCGCGCGCCGAGC
This sequence comes from Streptomyces javensis, assembly GCF_039525925.1. Lineage (NCBI taxonomy): Bacteria > Bacillati > Actinomycetota > Actinomycetes > Kitasatosporales > Streptomycetaceae > Streptomyces > Streptomyces javensis. Next base: position 40,437 of record NZ_BAAAIF010000072.1, read on the forward strand.
GCGCGCCCCGTGCCGTGGTCGCTGTCGTCCACGGCGACGCGCTGGCCGCGCTGTGCGCCGAGGAGGGCGCGACCGCGGTCGCCACCCGCCCCGGGGAGCCGCCCGCCAGCGGTGGGCTGGTGGACGCGGTGCGGCGGGAGCACGCCCGGGAGGTCGTGCTGCTGCCCAACGACACCGAGCTGCACCACACGGCGGCCGCGGCCGCGGCCCAGGCCCGCGCCGAGGGCGTACGGGTCGCGGTGATCCCCACCCGCTCCGCCGTCCAGGGCATCGCCGCGCTCGCCGTCCACGAGCCCGGCCGCAGCTTCGACGAGGACGTGGTCGCCATGACCTCGGCAGCGGGCGCCACCCGCTACGCGGAGCTGGCCGTCGCCGAGCGCCAGTCCTGGACCATGGCCGGGGTGTGCCAGGCCGGGGACGTCCTGGGCATGATCGACGGCGATGTGGCGGTGATCGGCTCCGAGCTGGCCGCGACCGCCGAGACGGTGCTTGACCGGATGCTGGCGTCGGGCGGCGAGATGGTCACGCTGGTGCTCGGCGCGGACCTTCCGGACGAGGTAGCCGAACGGCTGGAGCGGCATGTGCGGGATGGGCACTTCGCCGTCGACACGGTCGTCTACCACGGCGGTCAGCCCACCGCGCCGCTGATCATAGGCATCGAATGAGCCCGGCCGCCCGGAGCGGCCATCCGCCGAACCACCCGGCTCGTCGTCCCCGATTGTCACCCCCGTGGTGTGCAATGGACGGGTGCCCGTGCTGGAAGAACCCCTGAAGAAGGTCCTGGGCGGCAACACCGCGAAGGTGATGGCCGACCATCTCGACCTGCACACCGTCGGCGACCTGCTGCACCACTACCCGCGGCGGTACGCGGAGCGCGGTGAGCTGACCCGGCTGTCCGACCTGCCCCTGGACGAGCATGTGACCGTGGTGGCGCAGGTCGCCGACGCCCGGGTGCACACGTTCAACGGCGGCCGGGGCCGGCGGCTGGAGGTCACCATCACCGACGGCAGCGGCCGTCTCCAGCTGGTCTTCTTCGGCAAGGGCGTCCACAAGCCGCGTACGGAGCTCCAGCCCGGCACCCGCGCGATGTTCGCCGGGAAGGTCTCGGTCTTCAATCGCAAGCGGCAGCTGGCCCACCCCGAGTTCAAGACGCTGGGCGCGGGGAGCGGCGCGGAGGCCGTGAAGGCGTTCGCCCATCAGCTGCTGCCGCTGTACCCGGCGTGCAAGCAGATGGAGTCCTGGCAGATCCAGCAGGCCGTCGACACCGTGCTGGGCCCGGCCGGGCATGAGGAGTCCGCGCTGGCCGGGCTGATCGACCCGCTGCCCGAGAGCCTGCGCGAGGGCCGGGGGCTGGCCACGCTCCCCGAGGCGCTGCGCAAGATCCACCGGCCGGGCACCAAGGCCGACATCGCGACGGCCCGGGACCGGCTGAAGTGGGACGAGGCGTTCGTCCTCCAGGTGGCGCTCGCCCGGCGGCGGCAGGCCGACGCCCAGCTGCCCGCGGCGCCCCGCAAGCCCGCCCCGGACGGGCTGCTGACCGCCTTCGACGCCCGGCTGCCGTTCACCCTCACCGAGGGCCAGCGCCGGGTCAGCGAGGAGATCTTCGCCGACCTCGCCACCGACCACCCCATGCACCGGCTGCTCCAGGGCGAGGTCGGCTCGGGCAAGACCATGGTCGCGCTGCGCGCGATGCTCGGCGTCGTGGACGCCGGGGGACAGGCGGCGATGCTCGCGCCCACCGAGGTGCTCGCCCAGCAGCACCACCGCTCGATCACCGAGATGATGGGCGAGCTTGCCGAGGGAGGCATGCTCGGCGGGGCCGAGCAGGGCACCAAGGTGGTGCTGCTCACCGGCTCCATGGGCGCCGCGGCCCGCCGCCAGGCGCTGCTGGACCTGGTCACCGGCGAGGCCGGAATCGTGATCGGCACCCATGCCCTGATCGAGGACAAGGTCCAGTTCCACGATCTGGGCCTGGTGGTCGTGGACGAGCAGCACCGCTTCGGGGTCGAGCAGCGCGACGCCCTGCGCTCCAAGGGCAAGCAGCCCCCGCATCTGCTGGTGATGACGGCCACGCCGATTCCGCGCACCGTGGCCATGACCGTCTTCGGCGACCTGGAGACCTCCGTCCTCGACCAGCTGCCCTCGGGCCGTTCCCCGATCGCCTCCCATGTGGTGCCCGCCAAGGACAAGCCGCACTTCCTGGCCCGCGCCTGGGAGCGGGTGCGCGAGGAGGTGGCCGCCGGCCACCAGGGCTATGTGGTGTGCCCGCGGATCGGGGACGAGGAGGACGAGTCCAAGGCGGCGAAGGCGAAGAGCCCCGAGGACGAGGCCGAGAAGCGCCCGCCGCTGGCCGTCGTCGACGTCGCCGAGCAGCTCGTCAAGGGCCCGCTGAGCGATCTGCGGGTGGAGGTGCTGCACGGGCGGATGCAGCCCGAGGCCAAGGACGAGGTGATGCGCCGCTTCGCCGCGGGCGAGGTCGACGTCCTGGTCGCCACGACCGTCATCGAGGTCGGTGTGAACGTGCCCAACGCCACCGCCATGGTGATCATGGACGCCGACCGGTTCGGCGTCTCCCAGCTGCACCAGCTGCGCGGCCGCGTCGGCCGGGGCTCGGCCGCCGGGCTGTGTCTGCTGGTGACCGACATGCCCGAGGGCAGCCCCGCCCGGGCCCGGCTGGGCGCGGTCGCGGCCACGCTCGACGGCTTCGAGCTGTCCCGGATCGACCTGGAGCAGCGCCGGGAGGGGGATGTGCTCGGCCAGGCCCAGTCCGGGGTCCGTTCCTCGCTGCGGGTGCTCGCCGTCATCGACGACGAGGAGGTCATCGCGGCGGCCCGGGAGGAGGCGGCCGCGATCGTGGCCGCCGACCCGGAGCTGGGCGGGTACCCGCAGCTGCGCACCGCGCTGGACGCCCTGCTGGACAAGGAGCGCGCGGAGTTCCTCGACAAGGGCTGAGCCGCTTGATGAGGAGCGCGCCCGGCCACCGCCGGTCCCCCGTACGCCATATCGTGGAGATGCGGCGGCCCCGCCCGGACGGGCACCGGGCGCCGCTGCCCCGACCACCGCGAAGGACGGCTCCCACCCATGACCCGCGTGATCGCCGGAGCGGCCGGCGGCCGCCGCCTGGCCGTGCCGCCGGGAAACGGCACCCGACCCACCTCGGACCGGGCGCGGGAGGGCCTGTTCTCCACCTGGGAGTCGCTGCTCGGCTCGCTGGACGGGGCCCGCGTCCTGGATCTGTACGGCGGCTCGGGCGCGGTCGGCCTGGAGGCGCTGTCCCGCGGCGCCGCCCACACGCTGCTGGTCGAGTCCGACCCGCGGGCGGCCCGCACGATCCGCCAGAACGTCCGCACCCTCGGTCTGCCCGGCGCGGAGCTGCGCACCGGCAAGGCCGAACAGACCATCGCCGGACAGGCCCCCGACACCGGCCCGTACGACGTCGTTTTCCTGGATCCGCCCTACGCGGTCAGCGACGACCAACTCCGGGAGATACTCCTCACACTCCTGGGGAAGGGCTGGCTCGCGCCCGGTGCGCTGGCCACCGTTGAGCGGAGCACACGAGGTGGGGAGTTCGTGTGGCCTGCCGGATTCGAGGGCCTCAGGGCCCGTCGCTACGGCGAGGGCACGCTTTGGTACGGTCGCGCCGCCTCGACGTGCGAGAACGCGTCATGACCGGACCCGAGAGCGAGGAACTTCCGTTGCGCCGCGCAGTCTGTCCGGGGTCGTTCGACCCCGTCACCAATGGACACCTCGACATCATCGCCCGTGCCTCCAAGCTCTATGACGTCGTGCATGTCGCCGTGATGATCAACAAGTCGAAGCAGGGCCTGTTCACGGTGGACGAGCGGATCGACCTCCTCCGCCAGACCACGGAGGAGTATGGAAACGTCAAGGTGGAGGCGTTCCACGGCCTCCTGGTGGACTTCTGCAAGCAGCGGGACATCCCCGCGATCGTCAAGGGGCTGCGGGCCGTCAGCGACTTCGACTACGAGTTGCAGATGGCCCAGATGAACAACGGCCTCTCCGGTGTGGAGACGCTGTTCGTGCCCACCAACCCCACCTACAGCTTCCTCTCCTCCAGCCTGGTCAAGGAGGTCGCGGCCTGGGGCGGTGACGTCTCCCACCTGGTGCCCCCGCTGGTCCTGGAGGCACTCGCCGAGCGGCTCGGCCGGAAGTAGCGGCTGACGGTACGTCAGCGGCTGTCCGGGAGGCGGCCGCTGGCCGTACAGTCGTCCCGTTCGGCTCCGTATCCATCCGCATCCAGACAGTCTGCGAGCACCCACAGTGGACGTGCAGAAGAAGCTCGACGAGATCGTCGATACCGTCGGCAACGCCCGGTCCATGCCCATGTCGGCCTCGTGCGTGATCAACCGCGCCGAGCTGCTCGCCATGCTCGAAGAGGTGCGCGCGGCACTCCCGGATTCCCTGGCCCACGCCCAGGAGCTGATCGGCGGCCGGGACCAGATGGTCGAGGAGGCCCACCGGGAGGCGGGGCGGATCATCGAGTCCGCGCACACCCAGCGCGCCTCGCTGATCTCGGACACCGAGCTGGTGCGGAAGTCCCAGGAGGAGGCCGACCGGATCCTGGCCGAGGCCCGGCGGGAGGCCGAGGAGATCCGCGTCGAGGCCGACGACTACGTGGACAGCAAGCTGGCCAACTTCGAGGTCGTGCTCACCAAGACCATCGGCTCGGTCGACCGCGGCCGGGAGAAGCTGCTCGGCCGCGCCCCCGGCGCCGAGGACGGCCTCGGGCAGCCCGACGAGGGCCCGGAGCGCAGCGCCGACCCGGCCACCCTGCGGCACCGCGCGGACGAGTACGTCGACACCAAGCTGGGGGCCGTCTCGGCGGTCCTCGCCAAGACCCTGGAGGCGGTCGGCCGGGGCCGCCAGAAGCTGCTCGGGGCCCGGCCCGCCGATGAGCTCGGCGCCCATATGGCGGCCCAGGACGAGGCCGGGATGGCCCTGCGGACCACCGACGACGACTATCTGGCGGACCTGGCCCGGTCCCAGGCGGACCTCGCCCAGCCCGTCGCCCCGCCCGACCAGGCGGCCGCCGACGCCGCGTACTACGCCGCCACCGCGGGTTACCAGCAGCAGGACGCCTACGGCTATCAGCAGGCGTACGTACAGCAGGATCCGTACGCCGCGCAGGGCGAACAGGATCCGTACGCCGCGCAGGGCGGCTATCAGCAGGACGCCTACGCCGCGTGGCAGCAGCAGGCCCAGCAGCAGGCGCAGGCCCAGGGCTACGATCCGAACGCGGCCTACGTGCCCCAGCAGCCCCAGCAGCTGCCCCAGCAGCCCCAGCCCCAGCAGCAGCAGCCGGGCGCCGCGCTCGACGAGACCAGCCTGTTCGACACGAGCATGATCGACCTCGATCAGCTACGTCAGTACGAGCAGGGCCGCTAGCCCGCTCCCCCCCCGGGCCGGGAGAATCCCTTCCCCACCGGGCGGATTGGGTCTACGGCGGCCTGTCCAGTATCCTGGCTCTTCGGTCGCGCGTACGTCCGCGATCTCGGCTGCCCGATTCTTAGCGGATGTTCGGGTGGCCCGCCGCAGCGTAGAAAGCAGGAAGCCCTGAACGCCCGCCTCGACCACCGTGCCCCTCTCGTGTTCGACACGCGCGAGCTGGGCCGTCGTCCTGGTGCGCTCAAAAGGGTCTCCCGCTCCGTGGTGGCGCCCAAGGATCTCGGTATCGAGGTCATCGGGGTGCGGGAGGGCGCGACGATCGAGCTGGACCTCCGCCTGGAGTCGGTCATGGAAGGGGTGCTTGTCACAGGCACCGCCCGTGCGCCGCTCACGGGGGAGTGCGTAAGGTGTCTGGAGCCGCTGGAGCGAGAGCTCGAAGTGGACTTCCAGGAGATGTACTCCTACCCCGACGCCGACGACCGGAGCCGCGAAGCGGATACCGGCGACGACGCCGAGGAGGAGGACATGCTCTTCCTCGAGGCCGACCTGTTCGACCTCGAGCCCGTGCTGCGCGACGCGGTGGTGCTCGCACTGCCGTTGCAGCCGGTGTGCCGGGAGGACTGCCCGGGTCTGTGTGCCGATTGCGGCGCCCGGCTCGCGGACGACCCCGACCACCACCACGAGTCCGCCGACATCCGTTGGGCGGCATTGCAGGGACTCGCCGAGACCATGAGGGACGGCGAGAAGGACAACGCACCCCGCGAGCGCGGGGATGACTCACAGGAGAAGTAGCCGTGGCTGTTCCGAAGCGGAAGATGTCGCGCAGCAACACGCGCCACCGCCGGTCGCAGTGGAAGGCTGCGGTCCCCAACCTGGTGGCGTGCGAGCGCTGCCACGAGCCGAAGCAGCAGCACATCGCGTGCCCGAGCTGCGGCACCTACAACCGCCGCCAGGTCCTCGAGGTCTGATCGGCGGGTGACAGGCTCTATGTCAGACGCCACCACGCCCCCGCGCAAGCGCGGTGAAGCGGCCCAGGCGGACACGGCCTCGTCTCACACGATCCTGGAAGGGCGGCTCGGGTACCAGCTCGAGTCCGCCCTTCTGGTGCGTGCGCTGACCCACCGCTCCTTCGCGTACGAGAACGGCGGGCTGCCCACCAACGAGCGGCTGGAATTCCTCGGGGATTCGGTGCTCGGCCTGGTGGTCACCGACACGCTGTACCGCATCCACCCCGACCTGCCCGAGGGCCAGCTGGCCAAGCTGCGGGCCGCGGTGGTCAACTCGCGCGCGCTCGCGGAGGTGGGCCGCGGCCTCGACCTCGGCGCCTTCATCCGGCTCGGCCGGGGCGAAGAGGGCACCGGCGGCAGGGACAAGGCATCCATCCTCGCCGACACCCTTGAAGCGGTGATCGGCGCGGTCTATCTCGACCGGGGGCTCGACGCCGCCGCGGAGCTGGTCCACCGGCTCTTCGACCCGCTGATCGAGAAGTCCTCGAACCTCGGCGCCGGCCTGGACTGGAAGACCAGCCTCCAGGAGCTGACCGCCACCGAGGGCCTCGGGGTCCCCGAGTACCTGGTCTCCGAGACCGGTCCCGACCACGAGAAGACCTTCACGGCTGCCGCCCGCGTCGGTGGTGTCGCGTACGGCACCGGCACCGGCCGCAGCAAGAAGGAAGCCGAGCAGCAGGCGGCCGAGGCCGCCTGGCGCGCCATCCGCGCGGCCGCCGACGAGGCCCAGGCGAAGGCCAAGGCGGCCGACGCCGGAACCGCGGGCACGGCGGTGGACGGCGGAGCCGCCGCCGACACCGCATCCCCGGCACGCTGATCGGCCTTCCCCGACCCGCACCGTCCATCACGTCCATAACGCCCCTCACCGCCCCCGCGGCGGACGGCCCGCCCGGGCCGTTCCGCCCGGGGGCGGTGAGGGCTCGAAGGCTCAAGGAGGCCCCCGTTGCCCGAGCTGCCCGAGGTCGAGGTGGTCCGCCGCGGACTGGAGCGCTGGGTCAGCGGCCGTACGGTCGCCGAGGTCCAGGTGCTGCACCCGCGCGCGGTCCGGCGCCACCTCGGCGGCGCGGAGGACTTCGCGGCCCGCCTCCGGGGCCGCCGCGCCGGGATCGTGCGGCGCCGCGGCAAGTACCTGTGGCTGCCGTTCGAGGACGGCGCGCCCGCCGAGTCCGTCCTGGCCCATCTCGGGATGAGCGGGCAGCTGCTGGTCCAGCCGGCCGAGGCGCCCGACGAGAAGCATCTGCGCGTCCGGGTCCGCTTCGCCGACGACGCGGGCACCGAGCTGCGCTTCGTCGACCAGCGCACCTTCGGCGGGCTCTCGCTGCACGACACCGTCCCCGGCGACCTGGAGGGGCTGCCGGACGTCATCGCGCACATCGCCCGCGACCCGCTGGACCCCGCCTTCGACGAGGCCGCCTTCCACCTCGCGCTGCGCCGCCGCCGCACCACGATCAAGCGCGCGCTGCTGGACCAGTCGCTGATCAGCGGGGTCGGCAACATCTACGCCGACGAGGCGCTGTGGCGCGCCCGGCTGCACTACGACCGGCCGACGGCCACCCTCACCCGGCCGCGCGCCGCCGAACTCCTAAATCATGTGCGCGAGGTGATGACCGCCGCGCTGGCCGTCGGCGGCACCAGCTTCGACAGCCTCTATGTGAACGTGAACGGCGAGTCGGGGTACTTCGAGCGCTCCCTGGACGCCTACGGCCGGGAGGACGAGCCCTGCCGCCGCTGCGGCACCGCGATGCGCCGCCGCCCCTGGATGAACCGTTCCAGCTACTTCTGCCCGCGCTGTCAGCGCCCGCCGCGCCCGGCCACCACGGCCCGTCCGGCGTCGCGCGCGGCCGATGCCTCGCCGCTCCCGGCGCGCGTGGTGTCGTAGCGCTCCCGGGCCGTCAGCACCTCGGGCATCCGGTCCTCGACCAGATGGATGAGGCCCAGCAGCCGCTCGGCGACCGCGCTGCCCAGCGGGGTCAGCCGGTAGTCCACCCGGGGCGGGTTGGTCGGCTGGGCCTCACGGTGCACCAGACCGTCGCGCTCCAGCGCGTGCAGCGTCTGGGACAGCATCTTCTCGCTGACGCCGTCGACCCGCCGCCGCAGCTCGTTGAAGCGGAAGGTGCTGTCGTGGAGCGCGCTCAGGATGAGGCCGCCCCATTTGCCGGTGACGTGCTCCAGCGTGCCGCGTGAGGGGCAGGCGCGGGCGAACACGTCGAAGGCCAGGTTCTCCGTGTCCACGTTCTCCGCGTCCTGCGTGGTGGACGCCCCGCCAGTGCGTTCACTGTCCATACCCACACCATACGCGCACTCAGCGCTGACTCCAGGGTCGCGCTTTCGGCTGGTGAGTGTGCTGCTCGTACGGCATGTGAGAGCCCGGGGCGCTTTCGTGCGCCCCGGGCTCTCATATATGGCCGGATGCTGCGGAGGCCCGCTCGGGATCTCCCGCTCGACGGCTCAGTAGCCGAAGTCCTGGGTCCACCAGGGGCCGCCGTCGCCGAAGTGCGCGCCGACGCCAAGTCGCTTGAACGAGCAGTTGAGGATGTTGGCGCGATGGCCGGAGCTGTTCATCCAGGAGTCCATCACGGACTGTGCGTCCGCCTGGCCGCGGGCGATGTTCTCCCCGCCCAGGTCCAGGATGCCCGCGCCCTCGGCCCGCTCCCAGGGGCTGTCGCCGTCGGGGTTGATGTGGTCGAAGAACTGGCGCAGGGACATGTCCTCGCTGAAGTCCTCGGCCAGCTGCGCGAGTTTGGAGTCGGCCGTCACGGGGGCGCAGCCGACCTTCTTGCGCTCTTTGTTGACGAGGGTGAGGACTTCGGCTTCCGAGGCGGTCTCGGGGCCGGTCGACTCCGCCGGGGGTTCGGGTGCGGTCGGCTCCGTCGAGGGCGTCTGCGACGGCTTGCCGTGCCCTCCGCCGTTCGCGCCACCCTTGCCGTTGCTGTTGTCGCTTCCCTTGCCCTTGCCGTTCCCGCCGGGCCGGTCATTCCCGGAGGGCTGGGAGGGCCCCGGCCGCTCCGGCGAGGTGGCGGAGGGCGGTTCAGAGGGCTTGGGCGGGGTCTTGGAGGGAGTTGTGGAGGGTGCGTGAGGGCGGTCGTCACCACGGCTGGGCGGTACTGTGCCGCGATCGGCGGGGGCCGCGGACTGCGAGCCCTGTGTCTCCAGGCCGGAGTCCGAGGGACCGCCCGCCTGGACCTGTCCGGCGGAGTCGTTGCCCCCGCCGAGTTCGTAGCCGTTCGGACCGAGTCCGGAGGCCATCGCCACGGCGCCGACCGCGACAGCGGCGGACACGCCCAACAGTCCGGTCCGGACCGGAGCGAGGGGGCTCCGGTGCGGTCCCCGGTGGCGGCCTGCGGCGGCCACCTGCGCCGGGGTACCGGGGGCAGATCGTCGATGGCGGCCCATCTCCTGCCTTCCTTGTGTGCTCGGCGTCAAAAGTCGCTCGAAATGTGTCACTCGTGTGCGCGAGCCATGTATCACTCGTGTGGGTGAGTCCTGTTGAGCCGGGACTGTACGCCATTCGGGCCCCAACGCGCCTGCCCACTGGGCAATTCGATGGTTTAGCGGCTGCTCGGACGGGGGGTTAGCGTGCGCATATGAACGAAAGAGTCCGCCTCACCGTGTGGGTCCGCGGCCGCGTCCAGGGCGTCGGCTTCCGCTGGTACACCCGGGCCAACGCGTTGCGCATCGGGGACCTCGTCGGCTTTGCCTCCAACCTCGCCGACGGGCGGGTGCAGGTGGTCGCGGAGGGCCCGCGTGCGGAATGCGAACAGTTGCTCGAATGGCTCCGGGACGGCGACACGCCCGGGAAAGTCGAGGGAATCACCGAGATCTGGGACACACCCCGCGGCGGCTACGACGCCTTCGAGATCCGTTGATCAACTCACCGGAGGCACCCTCCGCGGCTCCCCTCTGACCACGCCTTCCCTGCGCACGGTGAGCAGAAATCGGCTGATGGTTGCCAACGGGGCCGCGCCGTGGAAGGCTGCGGAGTCACGAAAGATCCCCGACCGCGATGGGTCATCTGGAGAGGGGCGGGACCGTCCGCCGTCAGTGTGCTCTCGGCCCCTGCGGGCCCGTCGGCGTGTGATCGTGTTGACCCTCAAACCAATTGGTGAGACGCTGGAAGCCCCGCGCACCTTAACTGTTTGCCGCGCAGCACGGTAGTAATTTCGGCAGGCAGCGCGGGTGCAAATTCCCTCACGACCCACACCGCTTCGGTCGGTCACTCAGTGTGGAGGACCATCCATCATGGCAAAGGCGCTTCTCGGTTACGTCGGCGGTTCCGACCCCCGAGTCCTCGCCGAGATGCGACGGCTTCAGCAGCGCGTCCAGGACCTTGAATCCGAGATCGTCCGGATTCAGGCCGAGAACGACGCGCTGTCCGCCGCCGCTCGTCACGGCGACTCGCTGCTCGAAAGCTTCGACGTATCCCAGGCGGAGCCTGCGCTCGCCTGACCCAGCCCCAGGGCCGGTCGGGCTGCATCGTCAGCCGCTTGAGAATCTTCAAGGGACGCTTCGGCGTCCCTTCGTCGTTTCCCAGTGTGCTTCCCAGCCACCCTTACCGACTGATGTGCCCCTCTCTCCCAGCGGTGAAACCGATCATTGCTGAAACGGAGAAAAAGCCGGGGCGGGTGCGCCGCGCCACCGTCATGGGACGGTGCCGGAGGAAGCGCGGCGGGTAGAGTCCAAAGGCGTGCATCTCAAGAGCCTGACCCTGCGAGGGTTCAAATCCTTCGCCTCCGCCACGACGCTCCGGTTCGAGCCGGGTATCACCTGCGTCGTCGGCCCCAATGGCTCGGGCAAGTCCAATGTCGTGGACGCCCTTTCCTGGGTCATGGGCGAACAGGGTGCCAAGTCCCTGCGCGGCGGCAAGATGGAGGACGTCATCTTCGCCGGGACCACCGGCCGTCCCCCGCTCGGCCGCGCCGAGGTCTCGCTCACCATCGACAACGCCGATGGCGCGCTGCCCATCGACTACGCCGAAGTCACCATCACGCGGATCATGTTCCGCAACGGCGGCAGCGAGTACCAGCTCAACGGGGACACCTGCCGGCTGCTGGACATCCAGGAACTGCTCTCCGACTCCGGTATCGGCCGGGAGATGCACGTCATCGTCGGGCAGGGTCAGCTCGACGGGGTGCTGCACGCCGATCCGACCGGCCGCCGCGCCTTCATCGAGGAGGCCGCGGGCGTCCTCAAGCACCGCAAGCGCAAGGAGAAGGCGCTGCGGAAGCTGGACGCGATGCAGGCCAACCTCGCCCGCGTCCAGGACCTCACCGACGAGCTGCGGCGCCAGCTCAAGCCGCTCGGCCGGCAGGCCGCGGTGGCCCGGCGGGCCGCCGTCATCCAGGCCGATCTGCGCGACGCCCGGCTGCGGCTGCTCGCCGACGACCTGGTGACCCTGCGCGAGGCGCTGCGCGCCGAGGTCGCCGACGAGGCCGAGCTCAAGCGCCGTAAGGAGGCCGCGGAGGCCGAGCTGCGGGCCGCGCAGCAGCGCGAGGCGGCGCTGGAGGAGCAGGTGCGGCGGCTCGCGCCCCGGCTCCGGGACGCCCAGCAGACCTGGTACGAGCTCTCGCAGCTCGCCGAGCGGGTGCGCGGCACGATCAGCCTGGCGGACGCCCGGGTCAAGAGCGCCACCTCCGCCCCCGGGGAGGAGCGGCGCGGCCGCGACCCCGAGGACATGGAGCGCGAGGCGGCCCGCATCCGGGAGCAGGAGGCCGAGCTGGAGGCCGCCCTGGAGGCGGCGAGCCGGGCGCTGGACGACACCGTGGCGCACCGCGCCGAGCTCGAGCGGAGCCTGGCCGACGAGGAGCGCCGACTCAAGGACGTGGCCCGCGCCATCGCCGACCGCCGCGAAGGGCTCGCCCGGCTCCAGGGCCAGGTGAACGCCGCCCGCGGCCGGGCCGGTTCGGCCCGCGCCGAGATCGAACGGCTGGCCGCGTCCCGCGACGAGGCACAGACCCGGGCGGTCGCCGCGCAGGAGGAGTACGAGCAGCTCAAGGCGGAGGTCGACGGACTCGACGCGGATGACGCGGAATTGGCGGAGCGCCACGAGGCCGCGAAGCACGAGCTGGCCGAGGCGGAGGCCGCGCTGAGCGCGGCCCGCGAGGCGGCGACGGCCGCCGAACGCGAGCGCGCCGCGACCTCCGCCCGGCATGACGCCCTCGCCCTCGGTCTGCGCCGTAAGGACGGCACGGGCGCCCTTATGGCCGCCGCCGACCGCCTCGGCGGACTCCTCGGCCCCGCCGCCGAACTCCTCACCGTGACCCCGGGCTTCGAGGTCCCGGTTGCCACGGCCCTGGGCGCCGCCGCCGACGCGATCGCCGTCAGCGGCCCCCACGCGGCCGCCGAGGCGATCCGCCTCCTCCGCGCCGACGACGCCGGCCGCGCCGCCCTGCTGCTGACGACGCCGGGCGCCGAGCGGGAGGAGCCCCCGGCCGTCAACCTCGCGGAGCCCCCGTCCGCCGTGGAGGAGTTGGACGGCGCCACCGCCCTCGCGGAGTCCCCCGCCGTCGCTCCGAAGCCGGACAGCCCGGCCGCGCTTCACACCACGTCTGCCGGGCCCGCGCATGGCGGTGCCGCCCTCGTACCGGGAACGCGCACCGAGGGGGCCGCGCCGGGCGAGCCGGGCCAGACGCCCCCGCCGCGACCGACCGCCACCCCGGCGGCGCCCGGTTCCGTCGCTCCCCCGTTCGAGCCGGAGCGCGGCGATGGTTCGGAAGCGGACGGCGCGCCGGGTGGGGATGCCGAAGCGCCCACGGCCGGGGCGGGTTCCCCGGCTGCCGTGCCCACGCCGGACGGTCGGGCGGGTGGCACCACCGACGCGGGTGACGGCGCTGCCGCCGTGCCGGGCACGCGGTCTCCAAAGGGCCCGGCGGCCGCGGCCACCGGCCCCGACGACGGCTCCCGGCCGGGCGGGACTGGTGAGCCGTCGGGCGGGGCGGACTCCCGGGGCGCCGCGTCGGGCTCCGGCGGTCCGGGCGGGCCGCAGGCCGTCGTCGGAAGCGATGCCGGGGGGGCGTCGCGCGGTGCGGCTGACGGTTCCGCCGCCGTGCCGGGTGCGCGGGTGGCGGGCGCC
>NZ_BAAAIF010000073.1:0-53372 GCF_039525925.1 Streptomyces javensis
CCGCCGACCTCCTCATCCCCGCGGACCGCTGGGACATCGCCTACGACATCCCGGTCCCGCCCGTTACCTGACCTTGTGCATACAGCCGCCGAACGCCGCCTTCTGCGTGCCCGCCCGCCGCCGACGGGCCGGGCCAACGGTCACCGGAGGAGGGAGCGGCCGCTGTCCTTCAGGTTATGCACTGGGATGACGAGATCCGCAGTGCCGAGGGGATCGCGCCGCAGTAGGTCAAAATCTCCGATGCCGAAGTCGATGAAGCGGTCACGCTGATGGAGGCCATGGGCGACGTCGACATCAACCAGTACAAGGACCAATACCGCGAGGCGCTGGAAACGATCATCCGAGCCAAGGCCGAAGGGGTCGAACCGCCCGAGATGGAAGCTCCTGCCGAGCCCAAAGGCAAGGTTGTCGATCTCATGTCCGCACTACAGGACAGCGTGCGCGCCGCCAGGAAGAGCCGCGGCGAGGACGCCGGCGACGAAGCTGAGGTACGCGAGATCAGCGGGCAGCGGGTGGCGCCGAAGAAGACCGCCGCGAAGAAGACGAGCGCAGGCGGGAAGAAGGCAGCGGCGAAGAAGACCTCGAGGAAGCGGCCGGCGTCGTAAGCGAGTGAAGGACAAGCTCAGCCGTTCTTGCGCTTCGTCTGCGGCTGTCGAGCGACGTTGTGGGCCTTCATCTGCGCCACCACCTTGTCGTGCAGTTCGCGCAGCGGCCCCAGCTCGGCTGGCAGCGCCAGCGTCACGGCGGTGCAGCCCTTGCGGCGGGTGAGAGTGACGGCCAGTTCACCGCTGTGCTTCTCCCATATCCGCACGAACAGCGAGGCCCGACCGGTGTGCACGGGGCCGCCTACGGCCTCCCGCTCGGCGATCATGCGGGTGAGGTTGCCGTAGAGGCGCTGCAGCGGGCCAGCCTCGGTGGGCAGCGGCACATGCCGCACGGATGCCTCTGGGCGGGGCGTGTCGGCGGCGTGCAGGCCGCCGTAGCGGTCCTTCCACACCCACACCGTGATCGTGTTGGACTGCTCTGCTGTTCCGGTGCCCGCGTTCGCGCGCGGCTTCGACGACACCGGGTCCTTCCCCACAGTCCGTGCAGGAGCCGTCGGGGCGGGCGCGCCAGCCTGTGCGCGTTCTGCACGCTTTACCCAGCGGTCGATCTCCTGGTGCTGGGACGCGGTGACGTACTTGCCCGCCTTGTCCGCCTCTTCGACGAGCAACTGCACCTGGCTGTACAGCGTCGCTTTCGACATGTGGCGCCGCGGACGGTGTCGCAGATCTCTCAGGACCCGGCGCACCGTCTCGAAGGCGGCCCGCGCGGTCAACTCCGCCAACTCCTCTTCTGCCCGTTCCATGGCTCGCGCAGCGTTCGCGGCCTCCTGCACTCGGGTCTGCGCGACCACGAAGTCGACGGCAGCACCCGCGATCCGGTCCTCGTCCTCGGTCCGGTCGTGCGCGGCGGTCGCGTTGGCGCGGGCCAGCAGTTCTCGGGCCAGCTTGGCATTCCGGGTCGTCACGGCCTCGTCCAGGCGCGCGAACAATTCACGCCGGACGTCGGCCTGGCCCCGCAGCCACTGATGCGCGTCGCGTACGGCGTTGGCCAACTCCGTCTGTATCGCCGAACTGGCCCCGGTCAGGTCGGCTATCTCGCGGCTCACCCGATTCACCACGACAACGGACTCCACTTTGCGGGCACTGGCCAGCTGGCGCAGCAGCACCTGCGCGCGGGCCTCAACGTCCGGTTCCTTCTTGGCCTTCGCCGCAGGCCAGCGCGACGGAGGGGCCGTGGTACGTGCCCTGATGATGCGTTCGACGGCCGGCGTCGACAGCCCCCGCTCCGTCATCGCGCAGTCGTCCAGGCCGAACCATTCCGTGGGCCGCGCGAACGCCTCGGTGCCGATACGGACCCGCCGGGCGGTGCCCTCGCTGTCCAGGCGGATGCGGTGGATGTACCAGCGGCGGATCAGCGTGTCCCGGTCCACCGGCACCGACATCCCCAGCACCGGCTCGCTGCCCTCGTCCCACACCGGGGCCACCGCCTGGTCCAGATGCACCCGCAGCCCGCCGCGCCGCCAGTGGATGTCGACCACGGAGCCGACCGGCACGCCGTCGGGCTGGGCGAAGTCGAAGCGGGCCTGCTCGCCCCGGCCGTGAAGCCAGGTGGCGGCCGCGGCCTTCACGTACAGGTGGTCGGCGCTGGCCACGCCCCGGGAGCGGCGCCGGCACACGTGCGGCAGCCCGTCCGGGTCCGGGTGATGGGCGAAGTGACAGACCCGGTCGGTGTAGAGCTTGGTGGTCAGCTGGCCGCCGCAGCCGCCGAGCAGCAGCCCGCACCAGAACGTCTCGTGCTCGAACCGGCGGCGGAACGCGTCCAGCTCGATCGCCTCCAGTGGCAGCATCAGCGGCTCCTCCGAGTCCGCGCTGCCCAACACCGCCGTCTGGATCTGCCGCCTGTCATCCTGCAAGAAGCCCCACCCTTTCGCCCCAACTCATGTTGCCACCAGCGTCGTTGATCCCTCCAGATGCGCTTGAGCCACCACCGGCACATGCCGTGATGCAGAACGGGAGAAGAAAGAGTTCCAAGTCGACCGGCGGGCCGCCTTGACCCCGGTAGCGTCCTTGGCCATGACGACTCAGCAAGGGGAGGACGCGACGGCCGGCACAGCCGTCGATGAGAAGGAAGCAGCACGGCGTGCGCTGGAGGCGCAGCTGTCGTGGGAGGACCCGGAGCAGGAACCGGGGCAGCCGTGCCCGTGCGGGAGCTCGGACGGGCTGCACGGTGAGGAGTGCGACTGCGAGGAAGGGGCGGTCCTGATCCACACGATGCGCATCCCGGGCAGCACCGAGGACGTCACGCTGTGGGAGGACACCTTCGCCTGCACCCACGGCTGCAACGAGTACATCGAGAAGGTCACCCTGCCCGAAGCGCCGTGGGGGGTACGGGAACAGGCCGTTGATCGCCGGGGCGTTCGGTACGAGCGCATCCGCCTCTTCCCGGGCATCGTTCACGGCCAGGAGGAGCTGCTGCCCGGCTTCGGGGAGCGGTAGACGCAGACCAAGGGCGGGCAAGCTCGATTAACTGGACGCGTTCGGCTTGGGCCGCACCATGCCGAACGCGTGGGCTGTTTCTCGGCAGCGCGCCGTACTCATCGACCGACCTGCACGGTGACGTAAAGGTTCCCCGCCTGGCCCCCGTTCGTCCCGGGTGCTCCCAGCCCCTTGAGCCGTAGCTGCTGGCCCTCCCGGACCCCAGCAGGGATGCGGACTTTCACGCTGCGTTTTTCTTTGATCTCGCCGGACCCGTCGCACGCAGAACAGCTGGCTGGGTTCTGTACGCCTGCTTGGGCGGTGCCGCAGTCCGGGCAGGGTTTGGGGCCGACGATACGCAGAACGATGACCGTGCCATCAGCTGCCTCATCCCGACTCAGGCGTACCTCGGACGCGATGTCCCGTCCGCGGCGCGGTGGGGCCTCGCTGAAGTGGCGGTCACCGATGTCCCCGATGATGGCCCAGACCTCTTCGGCACTCTGCGGGCGGTCGGATGGATCTTTGGCCAGCAGGCGGGTTACGAGGTCGTTCAGCTCCGGTGGAGTGTCCGGGCGCAGGCTGAGCAGGGGTGGGGGCTGCTCGTGAAGGTGCTGATGGACCAGGTGCCAGGAGGTGCCGTCGAAGGGGCGCCGGCCAGCGAGCATCTCGTAGAGGACGCAGCCGAGGGAGTACAAGTCGGAGCGGTGGTCGAAGGTGCCGGAGAAGCACTCGGGGGCCATGTAGGCGGGGGTTCCGATGAGGATGCCGGTGGCGGTGATGTCGTGGCGGTCGTCGCTGCCTTTGGTGATGCCGAAATCTACGACCTTGGCCGGGCCGTCGGGCAGGAGCATGATGTTGGAGGGCTTGATGTCCCGGTGGGTCAGTCCCGCGCGGTGAGCGGCGTCCAGGGCGTCCGTGACACAGCTCGCGGTCGTCAGGGTCTTCCCCATGTCCAGCGGCCCGGCTTCCAGGACGGTGCTGAGGGATTTGCCCGGGAGGAACTCCATCACCAGATAGGCGAACATCTGCCCGTCGTGCAGAGCGGATCCGAAGTCGTGGATGGTGACGATGCAGAAATGCGACAGGCCGCCGGCGACCGCAGCCTCGCGGGCGAACCGCGCGACCTGCTGGCTGCCCTCCAGCCCGCCGGCCCCGGTGAGGACCTTGACCGCAACCGTCCGGTCGACCTTCGGGTCGTGCGCCTTCCAGACCTGCCCGAACCCGCCCGTCCCGATCGGCTCCATAAGCCGGTAGCGCCCGTCCAGCACAGTCCCTGCCCGCACAGTTCCCCCTTCTACAGCCACCGCGACGCACTGTCTTCGACGGATGTACCCGTCACGCTACGCCGACGGAACCACCGACGGCAGACCAACCGCTGACCAGCTGCGGCCCGCCCCAGCTATGCGGTCTCGGGAGGTTGATGGACGCATCACTCATGCGACAGCGGGTCCACGGCCGCGTACCTCACGGTTGAAACGCACCTGTTCACAGCCCAGACACAACCCGCCCGGGGTGACCCGCCGAACGTCCTTGCCGCACCCCGCGCAGACCGGGCCATCGTCCGCGGGCTCAGGCATCGCCCGGGTCGCCTCCCGCAGCTGGGCGAGCTGGGTGGTCAGCAGGTGCTCCGCGGTCCGCTGCCGGGCCTGCCAGGCAACCTGTGCGGCCGCCGACTCGGCCTCGTCCTCGAGGGCGCCAACAGGCCGGTTTCGCAGGGCCGTTCCGTATGCCTGGCGCGCCTCGGCCTCGGCGGCCGCCGTGCGGCCCAGCATCTCCAGGGCGCACCGCCGGTACTCCGGGGCCTCCTGCTGCACCACCTGGAGCGCGGCGAAGGCGAGCGCGGCCGCCGCTGCGACCGGGTCCGCATCCAGCTCGCCCGGCTCCACCAGCTCCATGAACGCGCGCTGGGCGGTGGCGATGTCGGTCTCCAGGGACGCCCTTACACAGGCGGTGACGGCGGCGACATCGTCCGGGTCGTCCAGATCAGCGGACCAGGCGGCCGCGACCAGGCCGGCCTCCACCGTCAGGGCCTCGGTCCGGCGCCGGTAGCCGCACGCCTCACACAGCCCGGCCGCCCGCTCCTGCCCGCAGTCCTCACACGGCAGCGCCCGGCGAACCGCGTCGGCGGCGGCCTCAGCCGCGCGTTCGCGCTCTGCCCGCTCCTGGGCAGCCGCACGGGCAGCGTCCCGGCGGGCCTGCTCCGCGGCGGCTTGCTCGCGGCGCCGCATGACGTCTTCCGCCTCGATAGCGGCCTGCTGACGAAGCCGGTCCTCAAGGACCTGGCGGCGCTGGTCGACATCGAGGCCGGGCAGCTCCCGGTCGATCTGCGCCGCGATCCGGGCGCGCCGGGCACGGCGGAGGTGGATCACGTTGCGGCAGTTCTCGCAGTCGCCGCCGCTGTCCAGCCGGATCCCGTCGTCACAGCGGCCGTCTGGGCAGGCCGGCCGCTGCACCAAGCCCCGCCGGATGAGCCAGCTGTACGGGCTCCGCACCAGGGCCTCCCCGCCGATCTCCTCCAGCCGGTCGGTGAGCCGGTCGGCCAGCAACTGCGGGGCGGCATCCGGCTGCATCAGCAGATTCTTCAGCCGCCCCAGCTCCCTCTTCGCAGCCGCCTCGACCTGCTCCTGCTGCCAGCCATTCAGCCGCTCCCACAACCACGCGACGGGCCCCAGCGCCACCCGCAGACCAAGATCAGCCGGAAGGCCCACCCTCCGCTGCCGCTGCGCCTTGTCCCAACCCACGGCCTTTGGTTGGCCACCGGCCTCAGCACCGGCAGCACGCTGCCCATCACGCCCTTCGACTGGAGACTCCTTGGGCTTTTCCCCGCGTAGCGGGCCATCCTCAGCCACCATCAGTGCTGACCCGGCAGAGGCCGTTTCACTGTCAACGGCCTGGTCCTCGCGCGCGTACGCGCGCTCCGGCCGAGGGCCTTTACCCCCACGGCCTTCGCCGGAAAAGCCACCAGAGAGCTGCGGGGGAACAACAGGAGCAACCAGGTGAGGGTGATCAGTGTGAAGGGCTGCCGCAACGTCGGGCTCTGCAACACCAGTCACATCCGTCACTGGCATGCTGCTGACCTGCGATTCCCTCTCCGGCTCCGATGGCTCACCAGGCCCTGCCGCAACGTCGGGGTCTGAAAACTCAGGCTCCAGGGCCTCCGCACGGTCCCCCCGGACGTCGTCGGCGACCGTGCGGCCGTGCGCGGCGGCGACCACCGGCACCATCAGCCGCGACCGGTTCGCCAGCCCGGAGCTCGTCTGCAGACGCACCCGGCGCACCAGGCCTAGGTTCTCCAGCCGCTCCAGCACCCGCTCCCCCGCCGACGCCGAGCAGCCCAGCAGCCGGGCCACCGTTACCGCAGCACGACCCCGCTTGGAGTCCACCACGCCGCCGCACTGCCGCACCCGCCCGGTCTGCCGCGCTTCCAACGCCAGCAGCAGCAGCGCCAGCCGGTCCGTCGCCGCGCCCCGACCGGTACGCGCACCGATCAGCCCGGCCGGAGTCACCCGACCGTCCCGGTGTTTCCAACCCGGCGCCATCACGGCCTCGACCAGCCGCAGCAGCGTCGCGTACTCCTTCTTCGACAGATTCAGCGGGTGTCCGACCACGCCCTGCGCCGCCCATAGCGGCAGCACCTGGCATTTCAGCCCGTTGTCCTGGCCGTACTCCCCCTCCGCCGTATCGACAGACACCACACCGGACGCGCGCAGCGCCGGCAGCACGTCGGAGGCGACGTACGACGCCGACATCCCCAGCCACCGGGCCAACTCACCCGTGCGGATCTCCACCTCACCGGTCTCCGACGGTGTCCGCGACGCCAGCACGATCACTGCCAGCCGCACTGCGTCCACGGCACCGGTCAAACCAGCCGTGTCCAGCAACGCGCGCACAGCACCCCCGAGCCGAGCCCGGGCCTGCCAGCCCAACGCCAGAGGATGCCCCGGACGCTGCTGCGTCGCCGGAACAGGGCCAAGAGGCGTCCTGGCGACGCGAGGACCCGGCAGGAACCCAACCGCGTCCACCGCCGCCACTGCACTCATCGGCCCACCTGCGCAGACGGCGCGGAGGGGAACCTGCTGGCGGGCCCGTCGTTGCCCAGGACATGGCATCCAAGAAGAAGGACCCGGCAGCCCGCCGTGCCCGAGAGTCCGCCCGCAGGGCGGCTGCCGCACAGCGAATCGGCCCCCGCCCAGTTCGGACTCCCCGCCCCCGACAGCCCAAGACCCTGTACGACCTGAAGCCGCCCGGCGTCTTCTACCAGGACTGGGAACGCCCGATCGGCGCCGACGACGACGTCATGAGCAAGATCGACGCGGCATTCGGCACGGAGTCCCGGGAGGCCACCACGATGCGGCTGATGCTGGACTACCGCCGCTTCTACGGACCGAACATCCCGCTGGGCGCCGCCGGACATCTCGACCTCATCCTGGAGAACACGAACCTGGCCGAGGCCATGGGCGTCACACAGACCGAAACGCGTGACTCCGTGCACTCGCTTCACGCTCAGGGCCTGCTGCTCATCGCCGACGACGGGTGCCTGTGGCTGACTGTCCCGCCCGGAACCCCGTACTCGGCCCCGAACGGGCAGTGGGCGTTCGGGGAGAAGAAATCCGACGCGCCGCGGGAACTTGCCGCTGGCGGCTGACTTCAAGAACACACTCCGCTGGCCAGACTTGCCGGAGAAGGTCATGGAGATCATTCCGACAGGCTCGGCGGTCCGGCCTGTGGACAGAGATCGAAGCGAACCGTCGTGACGGCTGACACGGGGCGCATAGGAGTGGACGGGCAGGACGGTGAACGCGGAAGTGGTCCTCACACCTGCTACAGGTGTGGGAATCCACTGCGGTGTGACACCGGTCGGCCGATCGTCCCGCCGGGCGGGATGGACCAGGCAAAACGGGCTGTGAGATTTCACCAGACGGGAAGCCCTCAACCGGCAAACGTGGGTGAAAAGGGCATAACTGGGCTGGCGAAACCCAAAGTGGTCGTGCAAAATGACAACGCCTCCTGTTGTGCGGGTGGGCATGACGAAGCCCCAAACGGTGCTTCGTGGTTCTGGGAGGAACCTGATTCGCTCAGATCGACCGGGTGGTGCCGGACGATCTGGCCTTCGCCCCGGTTGGTAGCCGGAGCGGTGACGTGAAGGGCCGCAGGATCCGCAGGTGGCTGGTAACCACCAAGCGGACGCGGCCGACGACCTACCTCATCCCGACCCCCTCAACAGAGGGGCGCTTCGGCGCGGGGGCGGGATCAAACGCGAACACCCCGCCGACGGGCCAGCGCTCACGCATGCGTCGCTGACCCCACGGCGGGGTGCTGTGTGTCTGGTGCAGGGTACGGGTACCCTGTGTCATGTCGATCACCTGGACTCGCTGAAACGGGTGGTCGGCAGGCTTAGGGACTACCACCACAGAAGTCCCACGGCCCGCCCCCTCGACTTGCTGAAGGTCGTGGGGGCCATTCTCTTTTTGATCAACGTCGGAGACACGATACTCCCCCGCCGCGACGTTTGAAGCGCCCGGGGACCCCGTGTCGCCCGAGCGGAGATGTTCCACAGCTGACATCAAGTGACTCCACATCAGGGCTGCACCATCACAGCCCAATTCCTTCCCGAGCGGCGCTGGCAATGCCAAAGAGCTGAACACATCCTGCGAGCGAGAACCAAGGGCTGCGAACGAACACCTCCGCGCTTCCCGCCAGCCGGGCAGCGTGCGTCTAGGCTTCCCACCAGGCGGGAAGCGTAGACGTATGGTGCCCCGGCGCCGACGACTTGCCTTCACCCCGTCACCGAGCCCCATATGCGCTCCGGTCACAGGGGCGCCACTCGTGCTTCAGGAGGGAGTACAGCACGCTGTCCCGCCAGGACCCGTTCGTGAAGACGTGGTCGCGCAGCACTCCTTCCCGGGTGAACCCGAGCGTCTCGACCATGGAGATCGACGCTGCGTTCTCAGGTCCGATCGCCGCGCTGATCCGGTGCAGGCCCAGCTCGGTGAACGCATATCCGATTAGGGCGCGGGCCGCGTCTGTGGCGTAGCCGCGGCCCCATTCCGCTGCTGCGATCGCGTAGCCCAACTTTCCGGCGTTGACGCCGGCGTATCCGATCCGCGCGAAGCCGATGACACGGTCACCGCCCTGCTTGGTCACCGCCAGGTAGTACTCGGTCCGCGGTTCCTGCTGAGCGCGCTCCAGAGTCCCTTCGATCATGGCGATGGCCTGGTCCCGATTTCGGCTGTCGAAGGACAGCCACTCAGTGACCTTTTCATCACCGATGATCGCCAAGACGTCCTCGACGTCCGGTACGGCGAACTCGCGGAGGACGACTTTGTCGCCGACGAGGCGGATCGGATATGGCAACGGGTCTCCTAGCGTGGCAGCGACTTGAGCGGTGTGCGGGTGAAGAGTTCGATCTGCTCCTGCAGATCAGCGCCAGCATCGGCGAGGGGCGAGTCACGCAGCGCGCGGTGCACACGCTGCGTGCAGTGGATGATTCCGTTGATGCGCTGCTCGGGAGTCAGACCGAGGACTGGAGCCACTGCCTCTTCGGCGCCTTCCAGCTCGCCAGCCTGGATGCGCGCGATGGCCAGGGCGCTGTGGGAGCCGGCCTGGTCACCGAAGGCCCACTCGGGAGACGAACTGTCCTCGTATGCCTCCACCGCACGCGTGGCGTAATCGCCAGCGACTGCGGCCTGGGAGGGCAGCCACGACAAGGTTTCAGCCGCGTAGTAGATCTGCCGAGTGCGGCCGAAACTGCACAGGCCGCCCAACTCGTCGACCTCATCCTCCTGAACGCTGTCCCAGGCGCTCTCCGCTCGCTCGATCGCGGCCCGTGCCGCATTCGCGTTGCCGAGCGCTGCCCAGGCACGAGCCTCGTTCATCGGCAGCCACACGCTGGATGTGTTGTTCGTGGCGAACTCCGTGCCCGACTGGGCGTAGCGGACGGACTCCCGTGTGCGGCCAGCCCAGTAGGAGACCAGCGACTGGATGCCTCGGATCCAGGCTCGCAGGCCGTTGTGGTCGGCGTTGTCCGCGCAGACGAACGCTGTCCGTGCCTGTGTCAGTGCCGCATGGGGGTCGGCAAGGTCGTGCGACGCCTTCGCAAGCAGACCTCCGGTTACCCCGGCGAGGAAGTACAGCTGCCTTCCCTGATCGGGACGTCGTTGCTGTTCCAACAGAGTGAAGACGGTGTCCTGCGCTGCGATGAGATTCGGCAGCAGCTCCGACAGCGGTCGCTGAGGGTAGTCCATAGCCAGCTGCTGAACGTCCGCGTGTACCTGTTCCATGACGTCGGACGTCAATTCGGTTTGGCCCGCCACAAGGGCGAAGTGTTTGGCGCGTCGTGCTGCCATCTCAATCAACTCCCGGTCTGCCGTCGGCCGCCCTGTGGCCAGGACCAGCCCCGTAGATTCGTCCACCGCCGGTAACGCTCCGCCGTCCCACGGGGCGAGCAGTTCATCGAGCGGCTTGCCGAACATTTGTTGCAGAACGCGGCGCATGACCGGGGTGGTGTTGGCCCGCTGACCACTGGCCAGCCGACGTAGATGCCGAGAGCTGAGGGTGACGTTCTCTCCCAGCTCTTCGGCGAGCCGTCCGAATTCGCGGACGATCTCTTCGTACGTGCGCGGCTGCTGGCGCAGTAGGA
Organism: Streptomyces javensis; assembly: GCF_039525925.1. Lineage (NCBI taxonomy): Bacteria > Bacillati > Actinomycetota > Actinomycetes > Kitasatosporales > Streptomycetaceae > Streptomyces > Streptomyces javensis. The sequence continues at coordinate 10,660 of NZ_BAAAIF010000073.1, forward strand.
ACTCCAGCGTGGTGCGTGGATCTCCTTGGCGTGCGTTGCCGGCCACTGGTCCTCCCGAGTCACGAATGCGTGCTCTGCGCGACCAGTGTCATGCGGCGACGACGGCAAATCAGCAGAGCGAACGCCTTGGTCCGATAGTGGTCCGCTTCATGTCCTGGACTGGTCCGGGACGGGGCAGCTGTGGGACCTCGTCTGGTCATGCTCCCGCAATCCACGGTTGTGAACAGCGAATTCACGAGAGTCCGTTGAGCTGAGGAGGGGGCGCCATGTCCGAGAAGCGGCACCTGGTGACCGACGCGCACGGCCGATCTCTCGACCTCATGTCCGTTGGCCAGGTACCCCCGGTGCCTGCTGACGCTGGAACGCGTCGGCACGGAAAGTTTCCTGTCGTCGGTATCACTGGGGTGCTGGTCGGTGGCGCTGTCGGGATTGTGCTGATAATTGCGATCCGCGACATCGCTATGACGTTGGCGGGTACGAGTGTCGGCGGTGTCGTCCTTAAGGCCCTGCTGGCACCGTCGAGGCGACAGGAGCGGTGAGCGCCGTGGCCGTCGACTTGGGGAGCCGCATGATTCGGGAGCGGCGGACTGCTCGGCACACGAGCGAGGGCTGGCCGCCGCTCTCGGGGCAGGGACCCAGTGCATCAGCTGCTCGTAGTCAGCTTGGGGCCGACGCCGCGCTCTTGACCTGCTGGGCGTTGGAAGAGCGCACCGCTCTGCCGGCCTTCCGCGTCCACTGTGCGTACGTGTGTGAAGCCGCGGTTGCTGTAGTAGGAAAGCAGATCGCCGTTGCTCCGCCAGGCGTCCAGGCGCAGCCAGGTCTTGCCTTGGTCGGCGGCGCGCTGGCTGGCCCAGTCGAGCATGGCAGAGCCGATTTCGAGACCGGCGACATCGCGTCGGACAACCATACGGTGCACGTAAAGGGCTGGTTCAGCGGCCTCCTCCTGGTTCCAGAAATCGCTATCGGCGTGCTCGTCCACTGTGATGGTGGCGATGGGGGCCTGGTCGACCTCAACGATCCAGCACTCGCCTGCGGCGATGTTCGCCTTGATCCGGTCCTCATGCGGTGCGTACTGCCACTGGTCGATGCCTCGATTGCGCAACCAGGACGCGGCGTGTCCCCACAGCTCCACGATGATCCGGAGGTCCTCTTCCGTGGCCTGGCGAATCGTCGGGTCCGAGCTGAGCTGCTGGCGACTGCGCTCGTAAGTGATGACGTGCCGGTCGCCCGGGAGCACATTCACCACGGTGCGCACGGGCTTGCCGTCCTCTGTGAAGCCGGTGCACAGGTGCACACCGACTGGGGTCCCGGGGCCGAGCTGCAGCCGGTCCGCCTCATCAGGAGTAGGCATTCGAACATGGATCTCGTCCAGAGCGCGGACCTGCTCGTATCCCAGCTCAGCCAGCACACCGTTGGCCCCACGGGCGATGTCGTCAGGGCGCATGATCTCGCTGTTCTGCACCAGTGCAAGAGGGAAGTGGCTGTCGTTGGTGTTGTAGGGCACGCCGTCCACGAAGCGGACCCGGCGGCGCACAACGACCAACTCATCCTCATCCAGCTGGAGGCGCTCCCGAACGTGTTTCGTGGGGGTCTCCACCTTGACCTCGATGTGCTGGCTGGCCTCGCGACCCTCCTCGGACATCTGGGTCAGGAACTGGTCCATCTCCGGCGACAGTGGTCGTTTCCGGAACTCGCCTTGCGGGCGGTAGACCATCGGCCGACGGCTGCGGACGAAGTAGCCGCGGGGGCGATCGCTGACGATCAGGCCTTCGTTGATCAGCACCTTCAAACCCTGTACGGCCGTGGTCCGAGTTGTGTTCCACTCGCTCGCGATCTCGGCCTCTGTGGGCAGTCGGGCACCCGGGCCGAGGGTTCCGTCCACGATCTCATCGCGGATCTTGTCCGCGATGCGCTGGTAGAGGGCGCGTGCCCTGCCGCTGACTGCCATGTCAGATGTCTACCTCCCGGTCAATGAGTAGTCAATCTAGCTGATCTAGTTTTCAGGGCTTGACCCCGGTAGCTCAGCGTGCAATCTTCGATGCGGCGGGCATTGAGTAGTCAATCTAGCTCGCCTAGTTCAACTGTGCTTTCTTGAAAGGGGCACCCTCCATGAACGTCACCTCCACACCCACCACCGATCTGGCCTCGCTCTACGGCCAGTACTCCGCTCGCCTCGCCGCGCACGCCGCTGAGCGCCTGGCCGCTGCGGGCGCTGACCCGGTCGACGAGGTTGACGACGTGACGCAGAAGGTGTGGCTGTGGGCTGCGCAGCAGCGTCGCCTGCCCGGGTGGGAGGGTCTGCAAGTGATGACGGGCTGGGTGGTTGAGGCGACTATCGCCGAGCGGCGGGCCCGGCCCGAGGTGCCGGTTGGCCTGCGGCCGTCCGGTACGCCGGTCGTTCCCCCTCTCGGCATCGAGAGCGTGCGGCCAGTGCGTATTGAGGTGGCCGAAGCGCCCGAGGCGTCCCCTCTCTCCTTGTCGCCCGCAGCCTGATCTCGCCGGGTCCTCACGGGGCCCGGCTCCCCCACCCGGGACCGCCCTCGGGCGGCGCCGGCTGAGGGAGCCGGAACCACGGTCCCTGCCCAAGCACCACCGCAGAACAGCAGGAGTCACCGTCCCTGGGGGCGGCGGCAGTGGGGTGAGCCGAGCTCCCCCGGCCGAGGCGCCTGTACCGAATATCGAGCACCACAGAACCACTTCGAACGGCGCTGCTGCGCTGTCTGTCCGCCAGGATCACCCAGCCGATAGGCCGGCCTGGCGCGGCAGAGAAGGCAGCACTCGCACCCGCTCTCACGTCAGGAGGATTCGATGCCCCGCATTCGTCCCGGCCGCGTCCGGACCAAGAACACCAACCGTCGTGCGCCGTTGCTGCTCAGCACCATGGCCGCGGAAGACTTCAACGTCCGTCCGGCCGAAGTGAAATCGATCGCGTGCCCCGACTGCCGCACCTGGCGTCGGATCATGGGTAACAAGGTCCTCAAGATCCGCGAGCACTGCATTTCCGACAAGGTTGCGGAGGGCGAGAAGCACGTCATGTGCCCCGGCAGCAACCAGGTCGTCATCGTCGACATCGACGTCCGACGGTGGCAGGCCAAGCAAGACCGGCTGCTGCGTTATGCGATGCCCCAGGAGAACCGGCGCGCGTCCCGCCAGTTCTACAAGCCGCTCCCGGCCCCGCCCTCTCCGGTCTCCCGGATCAAGGCGGAGGTCACGCTGGAGTCGACCCGCCAGTCCTATCTCGCTCATCGCAAGGGCTGCACGCGGTGCGTCGACGGTCAGCACTGCACCGACGGCGGCGTCCTCGCCCGTCGTTACGTCCTCGCGCTCAACCAGGAGCCCACCCGCCGCGGGGCCCGCGAGAAGCAGGAGCGCCAGGAGCGCCGCACCGCGCGGAAGCTGGCAGAACAGTGGCCGGCCGGGCGTCAGCGGCAGTGGGCCAAGCACGGCGGCGAGGCGGTTGAGACGGCGAACAACCGCTGCGCGGAGCGCGTCCCGGGATCGGTTTCCGAGTTCCGCGGCACCCAGGTCCCGCTGGTGCCGCAGGACGTGGAGGCGCACGACCGGCGACAGGCCGAGCTGGGCAAGCAGTACGTGCAGAAGACTTCGGCCAGGTCAGCCGCCTGACCCGCACACCGAGACGATCGACCACGGCCCCGGCCGCCCCGCATCGAGCGGGGCGGCCGGGGCCGTGGCTGCTCGTACGACAGCCAGGAAAACGATGACGGCCCCGGGATTGCGCCCCGGGGCCGTGGTCGGTCGCGCACCACCCGACTACGAGAGGAATCGACCTTGGGAACCATGATGACAGCTCCCCCGCCTCCGCGCGTACACGCGGGAGACAGCGACCCGAGCATCCCGGAGGCGCTGCACCGCGTCCGGCAGGATCGCCAGGAGCGGCCGCACCTCCCCACCGTCCCCGGGCTGCACGCTCGGCATCGCGTTCGCGGTGCCGTTGCCCAGGTAAGCGCCTCACCCGTCACGCTCAGCGCCGTCCGAGAGATGGTCGGCACGGTGCCGGTGGCGTACGGGGCGGACCACGAGACCGCCGAGGCCGCGCAGCTGGTGGTCTCCGAGCTCGTCAGCAACGCCGTACGGGCCTGTTGTCCCGATGCGCTGCTGGTGGTGGAGGTGCAGACCACCCTCGACGGCTGCATCACCCTGGCCGTCCACGACCCTGACGGTGACCATCTCCCGCAGCGGCGTGTGACGGCGATGGACAACGACGACACCGAGTCCGGCCGGGGCCTGCTCCTGCTGGATGTACTCGCCCCGGGCTGGATTGTCGAGCGCTCGCCGCTCGGCAAGCAGGTCAGGTGTCACATCCGCGGCGCGAGTGCTGATCAGGGTTGCATCTGCGGAAAGCCCGCGGACGACTGCACGTGCAAGGACCACCCGTGGCCGGGCAAACGGACGGCGGCGCCGACGGCGTGTGACTGGTGCGGTCAGCGTGACCACGACCCCATCAAGCCCCAGGACGACGACGTCGTGCCCACGACAGGGGCGGGCATGACCGCCCCCGGCCTGGGTCAGGGGCAGTCCGCGGGGGTATCGGCATGATCCTCATGTTCTTTGGCTGTCTCGGCATGACCGACGAAGAGCGCCAGCGGATGGAAGAGGAGCTCCGTCAGCGCAACGAACAGAGCCGCCGAGACCAGCAGGCCCGTGGCTGATCTCCTCCGGATGGCCCGTGCCGCGCAGGACCGCGCGGCGCGGGCCATCGCCGCCCGCGGCCCCTGCCATCCGATAGCTCTCGCTCTGGCCGACGCCGCCGCTACGGCGACGAACAGAGCGCTGGACAGAGGCCACCCCGTGCACGCCATCCACCCACCCCGAGAGGGTTCCCATGAGCGCACACAGCCCCACTACCGCGCCGATACCGCGTGATCCCCGTACGCCGCTCCAGCGCGCCCGCGACCAGTTGGCGGCCGCCCACCGGGAGCTGATCGGGCCGAGCCTGTCCCGCAGCAGGCGGGCCGAGATCGCCGACCGGATCTACCAGCTGAACGACGAGATCAGCAGTCTGGAGAGCTGATCTTGACCGCTTGCGGGGCGCCGCTGCCAGGCGCCCCGCACGGCAACACCCGCCCCGTGCCTGTGCGTTGCCTACTCCAGCCTTCCGGGCTGGGGCAGACAGCCGGACAGTCCGGACAGTAACGATCAATGGAGGACACGATGGACTGGCGTCACAACGCTGTGTGCCGTGAGGAAGACCCCGAGCTGTTCTTCCCGATCGGCAACGTCGGCCCCGCCGGGCTGCAGATCGATGAAGCCAAGGCTGTCTGCCGCCGCTGCCCCGTGATGGAGCAGTGCCTGCAGTGGGCGCTGGAGTCCGGTCAGGAATCGGGCGTCTGGGGCGGAATGAGTGAGGACGAGCGCCGTGCCATGAAGCGCCGCGCCGCACGCAACCGGGCGCGGCAGGCGGCGGCAGGATGACGGACGCCGACCAGGAGCGCCGAGGCTGACCGTCCGGCGGGACGGAAACCCAACTTCCCTCCCGCCGGGCACTGTTCGACCAGGCCGGTCGCCCGCAGGACGGGCGGCCGGCCTTTCGCACGCCTCCAGCCCGGGAGACCATCTCGGGCTTCCCTCGTAGGAGAGCCCATGCGTAGCAGCACCCCGCTCGACACCGCGACGATCACCGGCACCACCCGGTTGCCGGACTCCCTGTGTACACACACCCCGAAGTGCCCGACGGCTGACAGCCCGGACCGGGAGGCCGCACACGTTGTGGCCGCCCACCCGGAGCAGGGCTGGAGCCTTCTGTGCAACGGCCTTCTGCTCTTCGAGGACACCGGCGAGCTGCTCCCCGACGGCCGGGTCATCGCCCCGCATCGGCCCGTCGGGGTCGCGGCCTGACGGCTGCCTGATCCGCCCGTCCCGGCCGCCGACTCTCCGGCGGCCGGGTCGGGCGGTGACTGGGAGCCGGGCAGTCCGGACCCGCCGGCCCCGCGCCGGTGTACGCGATGAGGAGAGCACGTGACCCAGCCCCAGACGCAGGCCGTACAGCCGAAGGTCACCTATACCAAGGGCGACATCGTCCTGTTCCGCGACGTCGAACGGTTCTGGCTCGGGCTGCCCGGCCATACCTTCGTCGGTCGGGTGGAGCGGTCCTGGACGCACGCCGACACTCGCAAGGTCCTCTACGACCTGACCGAGCTGAGCGGCAACCGGGCCCGCGCCGGGATCGACCCCGTCTACATGCGGCTGCTCCCGGCCACCGACGCGATGCACGACATCGACACTGCGCCGCTGAGCGAGCCGGACACCGGGGCGATGACCCCGGCCGCTGTCGCCTGGCTGCGCCAGCACCTGCGGCCGGACGGCAGCGCGCTGCCCGCCCGTCCCTGACCACCTGCTCGAGTAGACGGCCCTCCGAGTCCTCGGCATTAGCGCTGCCGGGGCCTCGGAGGGCCTGGTCACGACCCTACCGACCGACGCCGACCCGCGGTGACCTCTTGCACGAGGCGCCGGAGTAAGAGAGGACACCCCCGTGGCCAACACCACCACCCGGCGCAGGCGGAAGCCCGCCCCGGCCGCGAAGCCCCGAGGCGCCGGGCGCGCCAAGGCGCCGGCGGCTCCGGCCTCCATCCCCGCCCAGGCCGCCGCTCCTGATGAGACCGTGCCGCTGGTGTTCGAGGAGGCCGACCCGGTCCTGGCCGATGCCGCCGACCGCGCCGCCGACCTCCGGGACCTGGCCGCCGACGACGTCGCGCGCATCCTCGCCGACAGCGAGGCCCGCGCTGCCGAACTGCTGGACGGCGCCCGCTCGGAGGCGGCCTCGATCACCGAGGCGGCCACGACCGAGCAGGCCCGCGTCCTCGCGGCCGCCCAGGCCGACGCCGACCAGGTCCGCGCCGACGCCGCGAGCGCCGCGGCCGCCGACGCCGACCAGGTCCTGGCCGACGCCGACGCGAAGGCCAAGCAACTGCTCGCCGACGCCCGCGCGGAGGCCGACAGCGTCACGGCGACGGCGTCCGGCGAGGCCGACCAGATCCTCGCCGACGCCAAGATGGCTGCCGAGCAGCTGCTCGCCGACGCGCGCCGTCAGGCGCAGGAGGTCACCACCACGGCGGCCTCGCAGGCCGACACGGTGCAGGCGGAGGCCGCGCAGGTCCTCGCCGACGCGGCGGCGGAGCGCACCGAGTTGCTCGCGGCGGCGGAGCGCACCGCTGCGGAGACCCGCAGCCGCGCCGCCACCGACGCCGACCAGGCCCTCCAGCGGGCGCGGAGCGAGGCCGACCGGCTGCGCGAGAGCGCGGCCGCCCAGGCCGCGCAGGTGCGCACTGAAGCGGAGAAGGCGGCCGCCGAGTTGCGTGAGGACGCTGCCCGCGAGCGGGAGGCGTCGCGCGCGGATGCGACTCGTACACGCGCGCTCGCCAAGGAGGACATCGGCCGGCTGCGGGCGACGGCGGCCGAGGACGCCGAGCGGCTGACCCGCACCGCCCGCGAGGAAGCCGACCGCATCCTGGCCGCGGCCCGCACCAAACGGGACGCGGAGCTCAAGGAAGCCGAGCAGGCCCTGGCGCAGGCCCGGCTGCGGGAAGCGGACGCGGACGTCACGCTGAAGGCCGCCGACGACATGGTGGCCGAAGCCGCCGCCCGGATGAAGCGCGCCACCGACCGCACCGAGCGGGCGCTGGAACGCAAGCGCCTCAAGATCCAGGCCAAAGGGGAGCGCAGGGACGCGAAGGAGGCCCGCAAGGCCAAGGCCCGTGAGCTGCGGGCCGCCTCCCGCGCCGGGAAGCCGGCCCTGACCGACCGCGTGAAGCAGTTCGTGAAGGTCAACGCGGAACGCCTGATGGTGATCGGCCCGATCACCGCCCCGATGGCCGTCGCGTGGACGGGCCAGGCCGGGTTCGCCGAGGACATCCTCGGCTGGGTCGTCCCGTTCACGATCCTGTTCGCCGCCGCCTGGGAACTGTCGACGGCGTTCGTGGGCTGGATGTACCACCAGGCCCGCCAGAGCGGCGACGCCGGAACCCTCTACCGGGTCTCCACCTGGATCTTCGCCCTCGGGGCGGCGGTCATGAACTTCTGGCACGCCTCCGGGCAGCCGGTGGCCGGCAGCCGGGTCTGGGACGCGAAGCAGGAGATCTGGACGGAGCAGATCACCTACTGGCACTTCACCCCGAAGGCGGTGGCGTTCGCCGCCATGAGCATCGTGGGCATGGTGCTGTGGGAGCTGTACGCCTCACTGATCCACCGCCGCAAGCTCCGTGAGGACGGCAAGGTCGCCAAGGCGCGGCCCTCCATCGGGGCGGTCCGCTGGTTCCGCTACCCGGTCCACAGCTTCACCGCCTGGTCGCTGGCGATCACCGACTCGCGCCTGACCACGCTGGACCGGGCCTGGACCGCAGCCGGTGCACAGCTCGCGGACCGCAAGGCGGTCCGGACCGGCCTGGCCCTGCACCGGGTCGTCGTCCCCCGCATCGGGGCCGACGATCACGGACCGGCCGCCATCCCCACCGTCCTCACCCTGACCCGCACGGACCGGCACGGGCCGCTGGAAAGCCCCGCTCCGGTCCGTCCGGTCCAGCACGGCGGGTACGCGGTCCGGTCCGGTCCGGCCGACCGGAAGGCGGTCCATGGCCCGGTCCGGACCGCAGGGGCCACGGACCGGACCGGCGGACCGGCGCTCGCCCTGGAGGCCGGTCCGGCCGGACCGCAGAGCGCTGACCTGCCGACCGGCCCCGGTCCGGACCGTGGACCTCGGACCGCGCCCGCCACCCAGAGCGCGGCGGGCACGCGCGGGGTGACGGTCCGGACCACCGACGCCGCTCCCGGACCGCAGGACGCGGACCGCACCGGACCGGCCGACCAGGAGGCGCCGGACAGCGCGAGCGGTCCGGACCGGAACGAGGAAGGCGGTCCGGACCGCACGGTCATCACGCTCACGGACCTGGAGCGGACCGCGCTGGACCGGCTCCGGACCGCGAACGAGCCGCTGAACCGGACCAACATCGCCAAGGCGGTCCGGGCCGAGGGCGGCTCCATCGCCACGGACCGCGCCGGACAGATCGCCGTCGCCCTCAAGCAGCACACGGTCCGCTGACCGGACCGCCCGCACGCCCTGCCGCTCATAGTCGCCACCGGACCGCGCTCGCCCACCGAGCGCGGTCCGGTGACGGCCACGGCCGGCAGGCCAGTTCAACCGTACCCGCGCCCCGAGCGGGTACGGCGGGCCCAGGCCCGAACGAGCACCACCAGCCCCCACGTACGCAGATCCGACCCGCGGAGGAACCCCGTGAGCACCGAAGACAAGCCCTTCTTCGACGACCCGAACGCGGCGCTGCGCGAGGTCGCGCAGAACCCCGCCGCCTACGCGCACTACCTCGCGGACTTCCACCGGGTCGTGCTGGACATGGCCGCCAAGCTGGAGATCCTCCAGCGCGAGACCCGCGTGCACTGCCGCGGGACCCGCGTGGAGGGCGACAAGATGGGCCAGGCTTTCCTGCGCAGTTTCCCGGTAGAAAAGTCCCTGAACGACCTCCTCAAGAACCTCAAGAACGTCACCTCGGGACTGGAAAAGAGCGCCCATAAGCGCCACGCCCACGACGAAAAGGTGAAGGAGGTCAAGAAGCAGCGCAAGGAAAAGGCGCAGCTCAAGGAACGGAAGAACAACCCGCCGCTCCAGGCCGCCCCGGAAAACCCGGGACAGCCGGGTGTGCAGAGCCCGAATATGGGCTATGGTGGCCCCACGTCGATTTACAACCTGGACCGCAGGGAGTCGGCGTGAGCGCAGGTCGCCCGCTCACGAAAGCAGAGCGGAAGGCGTTCAACCGTGCGAAACACGAGCAGAAAATCAAGCAAGAGCTGATCGCTCAGCACGGTAACGAACTCGGCCAATTCTACTACTGGCTCCGCGTCGCGAATATGCGGGGCACGCAGACTTATCGCGAGGGAAAACCGGACTTCGTCCGCGAGGTCGCGCTCGCCCTGCACAACGTCTACAGCCGCCACTTCGGCTAGCTCTCCGCGTCCCGCACGAAGGGCCGCTCCCGATCCCCGGGGGCGGCCCTTCGGTGATCCCAACGCGTGTTGCGCGTGACGCGTGCCGCGCGTGACGCGCGCGCGTACGCGAGGCCGGTGCCGACTGTCAAGCCCAGGAGGAGGGAGTCGCGTGTCCGACGACACCGACAGCAATGTGGTCCACCTCCGCACTCGGGGCAGCGATTCCGGAGACATGCCGGACGCTCCCGACGGCGGGGATCTCTTCTATTCCGAACCGCCTGACGGCGGTGCCGGTGGCGCTGTCCCTCCGGAATCCCCGGCAGCGACGACAACGGAACTCCCGCCTGTTCGCGGGCCGATTTCACCGGAAACCGCTTTGCGGGAAACGGGAATGCCCAGTTCTCCGGATTCCGACGACGAAGAATACGAGGAAGAGGAAGAGGAAGGCGAATACGCCCAGCCTCGCTCTCTCGCCGATCGGCTCGGTGACTGGCTGGAATACCGGCTGGAAGTGGCGCGGGACCGGCACGCCGGAGAAGCGCCCTTCCGCGAGGCCGAAATAGTGCGCAAGACCGCGCTTTTGAAAGCCCGTACCGCTCAGGAGACCGCGATGATGGAGCAGAACGGAAAGCTCCACGCCGCGATGGCGAAAGCGAAGACCGACAAGGCGGCAGCACGTGGCAAGGCCGACGCCGACCGCTCGCGGTCCTCCAGCTCCGGCATGGGCGCCGACAAGGGCCGCTCGAAGGTCGGCGGCGGGGGCGGTTCACGCGGGGGCGGCGGCAACGCCGGCGGTGGCCGGGGCTCGGGAACAAACGGGTCGGGCGGAGGGGCCGGACGCGGCCCCGGGGGCGGCAACTCCCCCAAGGGTGCCGGGAAGGGCTCTGATCGCTCCGCTGGCGGCCGTGGGGGCGGCTCGAAGGGCAATGAGTCGTCCGGCGGCTCCAAAGGCCGCCAGAACGGCTCTGGCGGCTCCGGGGGAGGTAAGTCCGGTACCGGCAAGGGCAGTTCGGGCGGCTCGAAGGGCGACGGCAACAAAGCACAGAACTCGCCGGCCTCCAGCCCGGCGGCCGAACGGGCCCGCGGCCGCCAGGAGCGCGCCGCCGCACGCCAGGCGGCACGGCAGCAGCGGCGCAGCGCCAACCAGGCCGCCAACCTCGCCGACCGCAGCAAGGACCGCGACCAGGACCGTGCCAACCGGCAGGCGCAGCGGGAGGAACGCCGCGCGGCGAAGGCCGAGCGGAAGGCCGCGAGGAAGGCGAAGCGGGAGGCCGCCAAGGCCGCCGACGGCCGCACCACCCTGGGCTCGGCCGTGGCGGAGGAAGCACAGCGCCGCTGGGACAAACGCCGCGCAGATGCCGAGGCCAAGGATACGAAAGACGCCGAGGCCAAGGCCGCCAAAGACGAGCGTGCCGCCGAACGGAAGGCGAAACGGAAGGCCAAACGGGAAGCCGCTGCGGCCGCAGCGGAGGGCCGCACCGCCTTCGTCGACGCGCTGGTGGACGAAGCACGGCGGCGCTGGGAGGAACGCCGCGCGCAGGCCGAGAAGGACCGCGAAGAGAAAGAACGCGCGAAGAAGGAGGAGGACCCGAAGGACACCGGCGGGACGAAGGACGCTTCCGGCGCCGACCGTTCCGGGGACGGGCCGGACAAGGACAAGGCCGGGGACAAGCCGGATGAGGACCCCGAGGAGCCGTCCGAGGAGGAGCCCGACGACGACGCCATGTGGGAGCGCATCAGAGAGCAAGTCAAGGCGCGGCTGCGGTCGTTCTTCAACCGCCGGTCCCGGGGTGCCTGGGGGCACTGGCGCAGGGCGAAGCCAAAGGAAGAGCCAGATCCCCCGGGCGGGCCGCTTCGTTCGGAAGACACCGGCTTCCAGGTCTACAGCCCCGGCCGGTACAAGCCCGGCGACCCACTGGATGGCGTGGAGATCGCGCCGGGGCCCAAAAGCCTGCCGCCCGCCCCGGAGCCCCACACCCAGCGTCCCGGCACCACCCGACCCACTGCACAGGAGGACCCCGTGACCTCAGAGGTCAACAAGCCCGCGTCGGGCCAGGCCGGCATGGCGGCCAAGCACCGCACCGACATCACTTTCGGTGAGTACCTGATGGAGGTCGTGAACATCGCGGTCGCCGCCGGGCTCGACAAGGACCTTGCCCAGGACCTGGCCGTCGCGCTCGGCAAGGTCGCCGACGCACTGCGGGACATGGCGGCCGACCTGATCGGTGACCACAACATCGCCGCCGAGGTCGTCGACCGGGTCACGGACCTGGCCGACGCCGCGATGCGGATGAAGCAACTGGCCGAACGGTGTGCCACCGAGTGCGAGATCGCCTCGGAGGCCGCCCGCCTCGCCGCCCTCGCGGTCGGCCGGACCTACGGCGAGGACATCCAGGCCATGGACGACGCGGGCCTGGCCCACGCCTCCGCCGCTGCTCACCACGACTAGGAAAAGGGGGGTTCGCTGATGAGCGACCTCGAGCCCTACACCGGCGGCGGCGCTGCCGTCTCCACAGAGGGCGACAACCGTTACAAGGCCGTCCAAGCCAATCTCAAGAGGCTGGGCCAGGCCATGGACATGGCCGGGATCGAGCTCGAGGCCCTGCTGCGCGGCATGCGTAAGAACGCCCAGCGCGCGGAGGGTCTGGCCGTGGCCATCGCCAACGCGGAACTGGACCGCAAGTTCATCGAGATGACGAACCAGGTGTCCGTCGCCCTGGGCGGCGCGGCCGTGGAGGTTCGCAAGCTCCACGAGACGGCCCAGGAGGTGTCCGGTCTCGCTCACGACACGCGGCGCACGCACGCGCGGCTGTACGAGGGCCTGGACGACATCCGTTCCAGCCGCCCGGAGCGCACCCCCAAGCCGGGCTTCTTCGCCCACTGACCCGCCCCACCCATCCCCAACCTCCGGATGGGCGGCCCGCCACCGACGGCGGGCCGCCCATCGCCGTCTTTCCGAAGGAGAGCTTTCCGTGTCCGTGCCGCGCAGCGTCGCCCTGGAGCGCACCCTCTACACCCTGGCCGCCCCGGTCCTCGCCGCGGCCCCGAACATCGCCCCCGACAGCCCCGTCAGCACGGTCGTGCAGCTGGCGGGCGCCGCCGGCGTCGGCGGCTGGGTCCTGGCCTGCAAGAGCGACAAGCCCGGCGCGGGGCGCAAGATCCTGCGCTGGTCCCCGCTGGTGCTCGCGGCGGCCGTCGACGTCGCCGCGAAGCACACCATCGGCTGGGGACCATGGTGCATGGACGCCCTGCTCGCCGCCGGATGGGCGGCGGCCGGCCTGCTGGTGATGCCGTTCTCCAAGCACAGCCGCCGTAACCACCGGCCCGCCCTCGCCGCCCCCGCCCCCGTCCCGGCGCCGCAACTGCAGCCCGCGCCCGAGCTGTCTGTGGCGCAGCCGGACGACGACGCGGACCCCTTCACCCGGCAGGTCCGCTGGCTGTGGCAGAACCGCGGACTGCCCGGCCGCACGATCGTCGTCAAAGCCACCCCGCACGAGGGCATGCCGAACGACCTGTCGATGCTGCTGCGGGCCTCCGAGGCGGGACGGCCGATCTCCGGACTCACCGACGCAGATGTCGCCGCCGCGTTCAGTGTCGACGTGACGGACGTGCACATCGAGGAGGTGGTCCGGCAGTACGGGCGCGAGGGCGGCCCCGCCTGGAAGCACGTCCACGTCACCCCCGACGCGAACGAGCGGCGCCGCAAGGCTCCCACAGCCCGCGAGTGGTGGGCCGACCGGATCGGTGCCGCCGGCGGCCCCGTGCCCGGCTCGGAGTTCGTCAAGGAGGTCCGCGACAAGCAGCGCAAGGTCACCCACTACATCGCCCAGGTCCCCGACGAGATGGGCGAGCCGCGCGTCAATCAGCACGCGCTGGCGGCCGCGCTGAAGACCAAGTACGACGAGGGCCGCCTGTTCGTCACCGTCGACGGCAGCCAGGTCCTGGTCTCCCTGTGGGACTCCAGCCCGCTCGCGCAGGTCTTCCGCGCAACGAGGGAGCTGCTGACCCCGGACAAGGACGGCCGCTGGGTGACCGGCTACCTCGGCAACGGTCAGCCCGCCCGCAACCGCGTCTACACCGACCGGGGAGCCGCTCACGGCCTGTTCGTCGCCCCGTCCGGCGGCGGCAAGACCCAGCTGATGGGCCTGCACGTCGCGGCCGACGCCCTGTTCGGGGCCGTGGTCATGCTCGCCACCGAGGCCCCGGACGAGAAGACGGCGGCACTGGGCAAGCACACCGCCCGCTACGGCGTCGGCCCGCTCTACATGGCCCGGCTCCTGCGGGTCCTGGTCGCGCTGATGGAGATCCGCGGCAAGATGCCGTGGGAGGACGGCCATGTCCACGAGTGGGACGCGACCCGGCCTGGCTGCCCCTACCGGATGCTGTCCGCGTACCTCGACGAGTTCCTCTCCGCCGCCCGAGACGGCCTGTACGGCGCGGAGATCATGGAGCTTGCGGAGCTGGTCTCGGTCAAGGGCCGCAAGTACGGAGTCGGACTGAAGGTCGCAGGCCAGTCCATCTACGTGCAGGACGGCTTCACACAGCTGCTGTGCGAGAACCTCCGGGAGAACTGCATCCCGGTCGTTTTGAAAGTGGCACCCAAGAAGGTGACCTCCATGTTCACGGCCCTCGGGATCTCCTCCGAGAACATCCCCGACCCCCTCCCCCGGTCCTTCTCCCCCGCGGAGGCGGGCCGGATCGAGCGAGTGATGCGCGGCGAGCCCGAGCCGCCCGCCGACTCCAACACCGGCGGCGCCGGCTGGATCGTCGAAGCCAAGCAGCCCGAGGTCCTGCGCACGTTGTTCATGAATTTCAAGGACGGCATCGACCGCTACTTCCCCGACACCATCGCCACCCTGACCGACTACGAGATCCGCGAGCTCGAAGCGCGGGGCCTGTGGTTCGACTGGACCGAGCCGCCCCGACCCGGCGAGTTCGGCCCCGAACCCGGCGACGACGAGGACAGCGACGACGACGCGCCCAAGAAGGGCGGCGGCAAACGCCGTAGCGGCGGCAATTCCGCCACGCGCCGCGACGCGGTCACCTCGCCCCGCCAGGCACTGGAAGCCATCAAAAACCTCACGAACGCATAACCGGCCGGGCCCGGCTCCTCGCCAGCCCTGACCACCACCCGCCAAAGGGGCGGCCCACCCGGGCCGCCCCTTCCGCGTTGACGAGGAGACCCGCCCATGCTCACCACCCCCACCCCCTACAGAACACGCCAGCCCGCCGACGTCGGCACCACCGGCGAGCCGGACCTGGAAGCCCGCATGGCGGCCGTGGACGCGGCCATGACGATCCGCCTGGAGCTTGCCGGGCTCGCGGTCGACATCAACAGCGCCCACATCGTCACCACCCCCATCGACCTGACCGACATCATCCGCGTCCCCGACGCGATCCCCACCCCCGCGGCCCCGGTCGACCTGTACCCCACCCCGGTCGCCGCGCTGCTCCAGCGAGCCCATCACCGGCTCCTCACCGGCGGTTGGTGCAGCGGCGCCATGGTCAACGAAGACGGCGCCGTCTGCTTGTACGGCTCCATCCACGCCGAAGCGAGCGGCGACCAGGTCCTGGAGAACCGTGCCTTGGAGATCCTCCTCGAAGCGATCCGCCGACGGTTCCCCGACGCGGCGAGTGTGCCTGTCTTCAATGACCGCTGGAAGCAGCCCCGCATCCCGCTGCTTCTGATCAAGCAGGCCGCCGACCTCGCCCACGTCCGGGATCTATAACAACCCCCTCATCGGGCCACCTGCCTCGCACCCGAACCCCACCGGGGATCGGGTGCGGGACAGGCCGTCCGGCCTCGCGGTCAGTCGTAGCCACCCAGATATGGCCGTGGCCGTCACTGGCCGGTGCCCCGCCGACATCAGTTCGTCGGCGGGGCGCAGTGCGTGCTCACTCTCCGGCCCGCCGGGTCATCTGGCCCTGCCTCCCCGCGCGGGTCCCACCGACGGCCGCCTGACCGCCCAACGCAACACCCACACCCAACTGGCGGATTCACATGTTCCACCGCAGCACGCTCACCGCCGACATGCGCGGCGAGCTTGCCGCCGACTTCATGCACGAGTTCGGCGTCAGCGAGAACACGGCCACTATGGCGGCCACCCTATTCCTCGCCGTCGCGTCCTCCACGGCCGAGGACCAGGCGGAGGCGGCATTCCAGCAGGCCATCGTGCAGTCCCACACGCAAGGCGAGCCCTGGGCCACGGAGTTCGTCCAGGCAATGATCGCCAAGCGCCTGCCGGGCTACCGCGACACCTACCAGCACGCCATCGCCACCGACCAGGACCCGGCCGCCGAGCTGGCGCGCGAGCACCTCCTGCCGACCGCGGCCGCAGCCGAGGTCGTCACCCTGCTCGCCACCGAGAACACCCGCATCACCGCCGACGTCGTCTGCATCCGAGGCGGTGACGTGCTGCTGATCGAACGGGGATGGCCGCCCCACAAGGGCAGCCTGGCCCTGCCGGGTGGGCACCTGGACCCCGGTGAGTACTCCCATGACGCTGCCGCGCGAGAACTGCTGGAAGAAACCGGCGTGGAGGTCTCGCCGGGCGACCTCACTTTCGTCGGGCTGTACGCCCGTCCCGACCGTGACCCGCGCGGTCGCTACATCAGCGCCGCCTACACAGTCACCGTCCCCGCCGACACCACGGCCCGGGCCGGGACCGACGCGGCTGCTGTGCAGTGGGTACCGCTGCACGCGCCCGGTGAGCTGGCCTTCGACCACAACGAGATCGTCCGCGCTGCGTGGCAGCAGCAGCTCGCCGCGCACCCGGCCGCCCCGACCAGCCCAGCCGACGACACTCCCCGCCTGCACACCGCGCACTGACGGACCGCGCGTATCCCGCCCCGGCCCTCCCGCCGAGGCGGGATACGGAGGACCGCGCAGCCAGGCGGCCCCACCACGACAGGAAGGAGAACGGCATGGAGACCGTCCTGGCGAGCGCGATCGCCGTGCTCGGCACTCTGCTGGGCTCCATCACCACAATCACACTGCAACAGCGCACAGCTCAGAAGGCCGAGCAGCGCACAGCCCTGGCGGCCGCGGCCGCCAAACTCGCTCACGCTCTCAGCACCCACCGCGGCCACCTCTACCGCCGCTGGGAACTCGCCCAACCGGACACCAGCACCACCCCGGACGAACTCGAAGCCGCTCGCCGCACCAGCCACGCATCCCGGGACACCGTCACCGGCCCCCTGTACCAGCTCCGGGCCCTCACCACCGATCAGGAACTGATCCGCCTGGCCGTCGCGGCAGTGGACGCGGCGTACGCGGTCAAACGCAAAGGCGAAGACCTGGCGAGCGTAAGCGCGGCCGACATCGCCGCCCGGCGTGACTGGGGCATCGCGGCCGACCACGCTCTCCTGGCCGCCGTCGCCGAACGCGTCGCTCCCCGCTGAACCCGGCGACCCGCCGAATCGCTCCCTCGCCACCGCGCCACCCAGGCACGCCCGCAAACAGGCACGAGCGGCGAACCGCCCCCTTCAGCCCGACACCCCCATGCGCAATCCACACCTTTTGGAGGATCAATGAATCAGCGTCTTCGTTCCCTGCTCGCCGACACCATCGCCGCGGCCATCGCCGGCTGCCTGGGGTACTCGCTCGCCACCTATGACGTCCCGCTGTCCCTCAACTTGGCATGCTCACTCGCCCTGTTCGTGACGTTCCACAACACCTTGCGAGAGATCACGCAGGCGTCCCGCACGGTCACGCACGGCCCGCCCGCGTCCCGCTCCGCATGGTCGACCAGGCCCAGCCTCGTCGGCGCCCGCGGCCTCTGACACCTGCTCCGGACCACCTGCCTCGCACCCGAACCCACGCGGTCGGGTGCGGGCCAGGCCGTCCGGCCTGCGCACCACCCGCTGCGCCCCGTCAACACCGCACGACGTCGGCGGGGCGCAGCGCTGCCCACCGACGACCGGAGGAGACCACTCGTGCTCATCCCCAGACCGCGCCGCCGGATCGGCCGGCCCCGCCCTCTCCGCCCCGGCCCCCGCTACCCGCACCGTCCCGCCGAGTTGCCCGGCGCCTGGAGGCAGTGATGCCCCGCTCCCGGAAGAAGCGCCGCCGCGAGGCCAAGAAGGTGCCGCGCAGCGAGGCGAGGCTGCCGGAGTTTGATCGGCGCGCTTGTCCCGAGGGTCTGGTCACCCGGCGGCAGTTACGGGAGAAGGGGCTGAGCCCGGGCGGGCACGGTCCGGTGGCGGTGTTGCGCTGCAAGGCGTGCTCCTACCGGCCCGACCAGGCGTGCATCCATCCCACCCGGGCCTGGCTCTACAGCGTGGAACTCGCCCGGCCCAAGCGGGTGCCGACGCTCGCGCAGGAATGGGCGCTGGACCGGGCAATGGCCGCGAGGTCTACCTGCCCCCGGTGCAATCGCCGGTACTACTTCTGCCTCCCGCTGCGCACCCAGGGCTGCTGCGACCCCTGCGGCAAGGGCTACGAGCCCAGCCCCGACACCTACATGACCTCCTCGGCCCCGGCTGGCCACCGGCTGGCCGCCTGATCAACGCCCTCCCGAAGGAGAAGCCACCCCATGGCACTGAGCCTGTTCACCCGCCGCCCCGCCGTACAGGACCCGACGACCTGGACACCCCCGGGCACGATCGTCGTCCAGCGCTACCGCAACATCGTCGGACCGGCCGAAGGCGCGATCGTCCTCGTCTACACCGTCGACAGCGACCGCCGCAGCGGATACTTCGCCACTGCCTGCCTCGGCTGCACCTACCGCGCCGCCAGCAGCGACCGCCTGTCGCGGCTGACGGAGAAGGCCGCCGCGGACCTCGCCAACGCCCATGCGGCCAGCTGCCGAGCGATGAACTGCGGCGTCCCGGCCGGCCCCGACGACACCGAGGCCGCGCAGATGGTGCGCTCCCCGGCTGTGGGGCCTGCGCCCGCACTGCACCACCAGCCCGCACTACGTCCACCTCACCGACTTCCACGCGGACCGCGTCGACCTCCAGCGTGACGACGACTTCATCAAGCATGCGATGGTCCAGCTCACCCAGAGTGAGCCGCACTTCCTCACGTCCCAGCCCAACTCCAGCGGCACCGGCATCCGGTTCCTGGTCCAGCCGCACCCGCCCCGGAACTGACGTGGTGCGCGCCCGAACCGCCCTGCTGCTCGCGGCCGCCGTACCGCTCACGGTCACGGCGGCCGCTGTCGCACTCAAGGCCGGCGCCTGGGAGCTGACCGCGTCCCGGCACGCCATCCGGCTCCACCCCAAGCCCCGTCCGGGCTGTCCGGACTGCAAGGGAGAGGGCGGTTGGTGGTCCGAGGGCCCCTACCCGGGCGGCGAGATGTGCTGGTGCTGGGACCGCCCCGTACCGACCCTCCGACTCCTGCCCGTACGTGCCCCCTGGCCGGACGAACCGCCGTTCTGACCTCCGACGCACCGAAGCCACCCCGGGCGGCCCACACATCACGCGGGCCGCCCCGTCACGTTCCGCAAGGAGAACCCCGCTCATGACGACCGTCACGGTCCCCGCCTCCACCGTCGACAAGAACCTGGACACCGCCTGCGCATCCGTCGTCAACGAGATCGGACGCACGGACGGCAAAGCCTCCTTACTGCTGGCCTTCAACGGCGCCGTACTCGCCGGTCTCGCCTCCGTCGCCGACAAGGACCTGCCACCCGCCACAAAGGTCTTCGGCGCGACCGCCGTCCTCGCCCTGGCGGCCGCCGCCGTGCTGCTGCTCCTGGTCGTCCGGCCCCGCCTGCGTGGCGACGACAAGGCATCCTTCCCGTACTGGGCGCGCATCGACGAAGACAAGATCCATGCCTGCATGCATGGGGACACCCGCGCGGCACGCATCCGGGTCTTGTCCGTCCTCGCCATGCGTAAGTACCAGCATCTGCGCCGGGCAGTTGACCTCAGCCTGGCCGCCCTGGCACTGCTGTTGATGGCCGCCGCCGGCGCCCTGATCTGACGGGCGGCCCGCGATGACTACCCGGATCCGAATCGACCGCGTCCGCGCCTCGGTCGGCATCGCCCAGCTCGCGCTCCAGCAGATCGAGGACGACCTCACCGGCGACGACATCGACCAGACCGAGCTCGCCACGATCCTGCACGAGCTCATCAAGGACACCGACCTGCCCGGCGGGCTCATCCCGGCCCTCGCGCAGCTGCTCACCATTGCCGCGCGCCGGGCTGAGCAGATCGAGCCCGACCGCGACGGCGACGTCTCATGCCCGCTGCACGAAGCCGCCGCCCTGCTCACCGACAACGCCGGGCAACTCCTGATCTGGGCTGCCCGCGCCCTTCACCCGCAAGGAGATCCCGTATGACGAAGTCCGCGCGTACCTTCGGCCGCAGCCCCTAGCGCCCGACGACCGGCCGCCCGCACGCCGACCGCGTCTCCGGCATGGAGACACCGATGATCACCGACATGGTCGGTGCCATGTCCCATCTGGAACACCTGGTGGAGGTCGTCGGCACGCCTGAACAGGAACTCGCCGCCTACACCACGCCCATCACCCCCGAGCGGCACCGCGACTACGTCCTCGGCAACGCCGCGCGTATCCGCCGTGCGCTGGACCAGCTCACCGCCCCGTACGAGACGGCCGCCGATACCAGCACGACCACGGTGGACAACACCGCCGCCTGAGCAGCACCCGGCACCCAGAGCCCCGGCCACCGAGCACCGCGGCCGGGGCTCTCTCCCTTTTGAAAGGACCTGATGCAACCGCTGACCCTGCCCGCCGGCACCATGTGCGCCCTGGTCGGCCCACCCGGCTGCGGCAAGTCGACCTTCGCCCTGCGGTACCCCGCCAGCTGGCGCATCTGCCTCGATCTCTTCCGGCTGGCCGCGACCGACTCGGAGGCGGATCAGACCGCAACTCCGGTCGCCGCTGAGATCCAGAACCTGCTCCTGGACGCGCGGCTCGCCCGGAACCTCCGCACGATCCTCGACAGCACCAACGTCGTGGAGCACGTGAGAGCCGGACTGCTGGCCCGCGCCCGCTACTGGCAACGCCCCACCGCAGCGGTCCTGTTCGATGTCCCGCTCGCCACGGTGGAGAACCAGAACGCCTCCCGCGACCGCGTGGTCCCGCCGCACGTCGTACGCGAGCTCCATGAGCTGACGCCCACCCGCCAGCAGCTGCTCGCCGAAGGCTTCGGCACTGTTCACCTGGCCTCCGAGCTCGCCACGGCGGGAGCCGGACGGTGAGCCGGGCGGCACCCGGCCCGCACCCCCACCCGCTCACTCCGGCCGATCTCCCGGCAGGTGACGAGTGGTGGCGCGGCTGCCCGTCCTGCCACCTGCCGATCCAGGGCGGTGCCGCCGGCCTTGCCGCGCACCGCCGCACCGTCCACACCAGCGTGGGCGACCCGCGCACCCCGATCACCGTCCAGTTATGAGCGGCCCCGGCCGCCCTGAATCCCTCCCTGGAGGACCGTATGGCACGCACGCCCAAGACTGTCACCTGGTACATGGCCACCCCGGCCGACGGGATCCTCGAGCACAGCCGCCGGGCCGGAGTGCCGGTCAGCCTCGCCGACGCTGTCGGCCAGGTCATCGACCACCCCGCCCCGTGCCGCACCAAGTGGTACGACGAGACAGCCTTCTCCTACTTCCGCATGGTCAACCGTGTCGGCGAGGTGCTGGAGGACACCGGCATCTGGCCCGTCACCTGGCCGATCCGGCTGTGGATCGTTGAACCGGTCGGCGACACCGGCAACTGGAGCCAGCGCCACTACCCCTACCGGCTGCTCGCCCACCAGATCCGCGTCAGTGAGGAGACCGACGCCTGGCCGGTCCTCGGAGCCGGCGGCCGCGAGGTCCTGGACGTCATCGAGCGCGAGATCCCCGAGCGCGCCCCCGGGTGGGCCGCCGACTGGGACGCCGACCCCGAGGGCATGCGCGACCGGCGCTGGAACTGGCACCTGTGCGGCGGCCGGAACAGCGGCAGCCGCATGTGGGTGGAGTCGGTGGTCAGCGCGACCGCCCGCGACCGGCGTGAGTCCGCCGCCCAGCGGTGGAACCAGCGCCTGGCAGGCGACACCGCCGATAAGGTGCTCGCCGCATCCGGCGCCAGCCCGCAGGCCGTCACCTACGCTCGCGCCCGGGCCGTTGACCTGGCCACCGCAGCCCAGCACCAGGCGCGCTTCGACGCGTACGTGCTCGACACTCTGCGCGGCGTCGACCTCGACAACCCCGTCCCGGCCGCCGCCTGACGGACGCTCCGTGCCGCCCCAACCCGATTGCCCGGGGGTTGGGGCGGTGCGGAGGACCGGACAGACCCGCCCGGCCCTTCACCTCACCCACGAGAGGAGGAACGCGCCTCATGACCGTTGTGCAACTCGCCTCCGCCCGCCGGGACCAGGACGACAGCCCGCACTACGGCGATGACACCGGCCTGGAGCCGATCGCCGTCCTGCACCAGCGGGTAAAGGCCTTCGACCTGTCCGAGCGGGAGCGGGAACGCGGCGAGGAAGCCGCCTTCCAGGCCGTGCTGACCGCCAACGCCGTGCTCACCGGCGCCTTCCCCGACACCCTCGACACCGTCGTGCAGCCCATGTCCTGGACCGGCTACCCGCCCGTCCCGGACATGCAGCTGATGGCCTCCGCCGTCACCTACCTCGGCTCCGCTGACAGGCAGCGCGGCTGGTGGCTCCACTACACCCGCCGCGAGGAGGACATCGGAGAGGACGGCGACCTGGCCCACGTCCTCACCCTCATCACCCCCTGCTCCTGCGGCACCTACCTCACCGTGGAACTGGCAGACGAAGACCACCTGATCGCCCTGCTGGACGAACTCCACACCCCGCCCGGCGCCCCCGTCGACTGCGACTACCGCTTGCGCATCCGAGCCAGCAGCTACGCCGACCCCGCCCACACCAGCACCGAGCCGCCCTTCTGAGCCGGCTCATACTGGCGCTCGCTCACCCCGTGATCCCCGGGTGGGCGAGCGCTGGACACATGGCCAGCCGTCGAAACGGCAGCTGGTCATCTGCCGACCTGAGCGGTGTCTTCACTCAGCAGGCTGTGCGGCCTCCCCTGCCGTCTCCGCAGTGATGGCCCAGCGCTCGTGGTCTCGCCATTCGCCGTTGATGAACTGGAAGGCGGTCGAATAGCCCTCGCGCTCGAAGCCCAGGCGCTCGACCAGGGCCAGTGAGGGCGTGTTGTCGGGCTGGATGTTGGCTTCCAGTCGGTGCAGTCCCATTTCGCCGAAGGCGTGCTGGATGAGGAGCCCGAGCCCTTCGGTCATGTAGCCGTGGCCGGTCGTAGAGGCGTACGCGGTGTAGCCCAGAGTTCCGCTCTGGAGGGTGCCTCGGACGATGTTGTTGATATTGACCCCGCCAACAATGGCGCCGGTGCTGCGCAAGCAGATCACGAAGCCTTCATGCGTGGGCTGCTCGAACCGCTGAAGGCCGCTTTCGAACGCTGCCTCCGTGCTGTCCCGGGTGCCCAGCCAGCGCTGGAGCATCTCGGCGCTGTCTTGAGCTAGCACCCTCAGCTCGTCGTAGTCCTGACGGCAGACGTGGCGGATGGCCACCCGCGGTCCTTGTAAAAGGTAGCTGCTGATTGCCATCCAGGGATCTTATGCAGCCGTCCGTCTGAGCTTCCCGTCACCGTACGCTTCCCCTCCGACGTGCTCCGCGAGGTCAAGCCGCCGGCCGAGGCCGACGACCGATCGGTGGCCTCGTAGATCCGCGCTGTCGAGCACGAGCTCAAGCGAGCGGCGCGACCGAGGACCACACGCCGAACCACTGCTCGGCGCCGTACGCCTCGAATCGCTCCAGCTCGGTGAACCCGAGCTTCGCCGCGAGGCGCATCGAACGGACGTTGGCAGTCTGGGTGTAGAGCACCACCGGCTCACCGGGAAGCGCGCCGGCAAACCAGTCGAGTGCCGCTGTGCACGCCTCGGTCGCGTATCCGCGTCCCCACGCCTGCGGCAGGAACAGGTAGCCGAGCTCGGTCTCCCCTGCCTCCAAGCGGTTACCCGGACGCTTGGGGTCTTGCGGGTCGAGCTGGATTGTGCCGATCGTCGCTCCCTCGAGCTCAACCACGAAGAAGCCAGGGCGCCGCCCGGGCACCTCGGGCATCGTGCGTTCGAGCTCGGCACGCGGTCGAGGACCACCGAGGTAGGTTCCCACCTCTGGCGAGGCGTTCAGCTCGATGACCGCTGCGCGGTCCCGCGCCTCGGACTCGCGGAGTACCAGCCGCTCGGTCTTTAACGGGGCAGGTGGCCAGGCGAGAGGTCTGAGGTCAGTCACGCCGGTCAAGCTAGCCAGCGGCTCGGCAGCGATCAAGTCGGCTGCCGAACGCTGGTCAGCCGGGGCTGTGAGGACCGCCTACGCAGCCGAGGTGGCTCGTCGATCATGACATCACCTTGCTGCGGGTCGTCAGCCTGCGAGCCGGTCAAGCTCCTCACCGATCGCCTTGCGCAAGGCGTCGTGCTGCTGGCCGAGTGCATACCGTTCCTCGCTCCACCGCTCACGCGGATACAGCCACACGGGCTTACTCACGAGTTCGGTTGGCTCCCATTCGAACCGGGGCCACACATGCGCATGCAGGAACGGGTCGGTGTTCCCGAGAATCTCAAGGTTGACCCGCCGGAAGGCAGGATCCAACCGGCTGCAGGCGCGTTCGACGGCCTCCCCGAGCCTGTCCATGTCAGCTAGGAACGCCAGCCGCTTACTCCGAGGAAGCTCCGACAGTCGCTGAACAGCAGGAGCATCCGCCAGCAGCACCGAGTATCCGGGCAGGAACTGAACGTCCCCGACCACTGCGAACCCGGCCTTCAACCTTCGGAGCACCGTCGGATTCTCACCCCGAAGGGCGCTACCGATCCGGTCCTTCCGCCAGTCATCAGTCATGATCAGCGACCCTACACACGGCTGATCAACCAGGAGCTATTCCGCAACCAGACCGCTACCCCGGTCGCAGCCGAGATCCAGAACCTGCTCCTGGACGTGCGACTCGCCCGGGGCCTCATCATGCTCCTCGACTCCACCAACGTCATGCTGCATCTGAGAGCCGGACTGCTGGCCCGTGCCCGCTACTGGCAACGCCCCACCGCAGCAGTCCCGTTTGACGTCCCGCTCGCCACGGTGGAAGCACAGAACGCCTCCCGCGACTGAGTGGTTCCGGCCCACGTCGTACGCGAACTCCATGAGCTGACGTTCACCCGCCAGCAGCTGCTCGCCGAAGGCTTCGGCACCGTCTACCTGGCCTCGCAGCTCGTCACGGCGGGAGCAGGGCGGTGAGCCCGGCGGCGCCCGGCCGCTGGAACGACCCGTACAGCCGAGTCCGCGCTGCCGACAACGGCGACCTCGAGCTGTAGATCAACCCGGGACAGGCGCACATCGGCGTCCAAACCAGTTCGCCTGCCCCGGGCCCTTCCCAACCCGTACGAGACGAGAGGGAGATTCCCAGTATGGACTCCGTCCTGCGTGCACAGGCCCGAATCGGGCAGCGCGCACTCCTACTGACCACCGCCGCCATCCCGATGACCGGCTGGACCGTCCACGCCATCGCCCTGCACCGGCGCCTGGCCGCCGCGAAGAAGGACCCGCTCACCGGACTGCTGCGCCGTGACGCCTACACCGCCCGGGCCCGGCAGGTCCTGCGCCGCCACGGCGACGACGTGTGCCTGATCCTGGTCGACCAGGACCACTTCAAGGACGTCAACGACTCGCTTGGCCACCCGGCCGGGGACGCGGTGCTGCGGGCGACCGCCGACCGGCTCACGGCCTGGGCCGGACGCGGCGCGGCTGTCGGCAGGCTGGGCGGTGACGAGTTCGCCGTCGTGCTGCCTCTCCCCCGCGGCCGCCGCGACGCACGCCTCGAGCAGCTGGTGCGGATGCTGCACACCCCGGTCACCCTCGAGGACGGTCAGGTCATCGACGTCGCCGCCTCGGTCGGCGCCGCGGCCCCGGACGCGATCGGCACACGCGACCTGTCCCTGTTGCAGCGGGCCGCCGACGCGGCCCTCTACGAGGGCAAGCACTCCGGCCGCGCGCACCTCGCCACCAAGAAGCACGCGACGGTGCCGTCCGTCAACGGCCGACGCGCGGGCCGCCCGGGCACGCACCTGTGGGGACGAGCCGCATGAGCGCCGCCAAGCCCGTGCTGCCGGAAGGCGACTGGATCCGCGGCATCACCATCAAGCAGCCGTGGGCCACCTGCATCCTCACCGGCGCCAAGACGATCGAGAACCGCTCCGGGCAGCGGAAGCCGGGCTGGAAACCGGGTTGGGTGCTGCTGCACGCGGGCCAGCGGATCGACCGGCCCGCGCTGCGCATCCCGCTGGTCGCCCGCACGATCCACGGCCGCCAGATGCCGACCGGCGCCGTGATCGGAATCGCCCGCATCACCGACTGCCACCAGGACCCCGCCGGGGAACGGCCCTGCACCGAGTGGGCGAAGCCCGGTGTGTGGCACCTGGTGCTCGCCGACATCCAGGAGCTCGCCCTGCCCGTTCCTGCCGGCGGACAGCTCGGTCCCTGGAAGCCGTCGCCGGACCTGGTGGCGCAGGTGTTTCAGCAACTGCCCGCCTTCCGGCCGTGAGCACGCGACGCAAGAACAAGAAGCCGCTGTTCGAGCCGGGCCTGATCCCGGCTCCCGGCGGCCTCCTCGAATGGCGCGACAGCCAGCACTTCGACCGCTGGCAGGACCGCCCCTGCGTGCTGTGCGACCAGCCCACGCCCATGCGCTCCCACTACGGCGAGCCCGCGCACAAGGCGTGCGCTGAGAACTGGATCGCCGCGAACCCCACCGAAGCCCGACGCCAGGGGCGGTTCGCCTCCGACATCCAGCCCAAACGCCAGCGCGCCGACGACCACATCTGAACCCTCCACCTGGAGGCCCCTCTTGAGCAGGACCCCGCAGCACGACGTCGACCCCGCCCTCGCCTACCCCGAGCCCCCCGCTCACCCGAACTGGCGCCGCCGCGGCACGGCCAAACCCCAGCCGCTCACCCCCGACCAGCAAAAGCGCAACCGCGAGCTCCTGGCCCTCGCCCAGCGCAAGCCCCGCACCAGCGCCGCATAGGGGGGCCGGCCATGTTCACCGACATGAAAGAGGCCCTCGAAGCCGAGGCCCTCCAACTCACCCCCAACAGCCCCGGCCAGGCCGCCGCCGCTTCCACGTTGATCGCCCGCCGCGCCCGCGACAAGGACGACCTCGCCGAGCTGCTGGGCGCGCTCGGACTGCCCCGCGGCGAGGACGATCTCGTGCGCTTGCTGCCCCACCTCCCCACCACCGACACCCCGACGACCGGAGCCCCCATGCCCGACAAGGCCTTCACCGCCGTAGCCGCCTCCATGCTCAACAACGGCGACACCCCCGAGCACGTCCGCAGCACGCTCGGACTGTCCGAGAGCGAACTCGCCGAAGCCGTGCAGCATGCCGGCCTGCCCGCCGCCCCGGACACGGGCGACGGTGTTACCACGCCGGAGGAAGCTGTCCCGGCGCCCAACGACACGGCGGTCACCGACGGCATCGAGGCACTGCTCACCTGGGCGGAGAACCACACTGCCGCCAGCATCCGCAACCGCGCCGCCCGCGTCCGCAGCGACCTCACCGAGCTGACCGAACGCCACGCCACTGACGCCGCACAGCGGGACGCGGAAGAACGGGTCGCCAAGGCCAAGGCCGAACTGGAAGCCGCACAGGCGAAGCTGCGCGAGGTGAAGACCAGCGGCCGCGCCACCACACCCCTGTCCCCCACCCCGGCCCCGGTCCCCACGGGCAGGCGCAGCAAGGAGGAACTTGCCGCGATCCGGACGTGGGCGCGGGCCAACGGCCACCGGGTCGCCGACCGGGGCACCCCGGCCAAGGCCGTCCTGGACGCCTACGACGCCGCCCGCTCCGCCGCCAACCTGGCCGAGGCGGACTGATGGACACCACGTACCTCGACGTCGACAGCTACCTCGACACGCTCCCCACACCCGGCGACAGCCCGGGCACCGCCCGGTTTCAACTGATCGTCTCCCCCACCGACACTGCCGTGGACGACGTCGTCTGGGCCTGCGCCACCAGTGACCCCCGCATCGCGCAGGCGCTGCTCACCGAGGTCCAGCCCGGCGACCTGCTGCGCGTCACGGGATTCCTCACCCAGCCCGACGCCGCCGCACCCATCCATCTCAGCGTCGATGCCCTGGAGGTCCTGGCAGCCGCGCCGATGGGAGCCCTGCACGGCATGGTCCTCGACCGGTACGGCCCCTACCGCTGCGTATTCGACGCCGACACCACGACCGTGCCCGTCTTCACCGAGCACGGCGCCTGGGTCGGCGAGGCACCGAACCCGGACGCCATCAGCGACCTCATCGACGCCTACGAAAACGGCAGTCCCCACTGACGGCCACCACACCGCAGCACAGCCCACCCCAGAGCAGAACGCGCCCATCGTCAGCACCAGCACACCCCGAGCGCCGTGCCCGCCTGTGCGGGCACGGCGCTCCGCCGCCACACCACCCGCAGACAAAGGAAAGCCCACGGCCCATGACCGCATTCACCGACGCCGGACCCGGCGCGATCTTCTCCTTCACCGGCACCGAGGACATCTTCGACACCCACTACGGCATCCCCGTCACCCCCACCGGCCTGGAATGCGAAGGACTGCTGGCCTTAGGCCACCTCACCGACCGGCACGTCCTGGCCGTCACGAACGCCTACCATCGGCGCGTCTAGGGCCACCGCATCCTGCCCAGCCGCGTCCTGCCCCGCGGCCACGTCCAGGACTTCACGACGGACCCCGTCGTGGCCGCCACCGTGCAGCTGCGCCCCGCCGAAGTCAGGCCCCGCGCCTGGTCACGGGGTACGGGCACGCGCGGCGGATATTGCCGTGGGCACAAGCTTCTCGGGAGATTTCGCGGTACCTGCCTCAAGAGGGCGTAACTCGACGTAAGGTCATCATCACGGTGGACTATGCATCGCTACTCCCCTCTCCATCACGTGAGGGGAGGTGAGAAATGATGCGCAGGAAACCGCTGAACTGGGGCTTTTGGTCCTTCGTCTTAGCCGTAGCCCAGTGGCTGCTGGGTGGCTGAGGAGTGAAGGCGCCCCAATTCAGCTAGTCCATCCGATTGGGGCCCTGCTCGCACACGCGGTCGGGGCCCCGCCCCTGTCAGCACACGCCGGACGCATCATGTGGTGCATGCACATCCTTTTGTGCCACTGACGGGCTCCACTGTAGGCCGATCTGCGGGGATCGGCAGGCGATTCCTACAGGAATCCTTGGTGGTGAATCCTATGGACGACGTCCCGAGGAATGTTGTCGGGATTGTTGTCACCGGTGACCAGACAATCTGTGGTCGGCGTATGAGGTGTGCCGGTCGCCGCCGCAGCGGGGGTAGCCAGCTTGGTGAGCGCGTGCACCGCGGCGGCGATGCGATCGGGGGAAGTCCATGCCGGGGATCCAGATGACCAGCTGTCCCTCGAAGTGGGGGAACTCGCCCAGGTGGTAGACGAGGCCCTGGGCGTAGATCTGCGCGATGGGCTCGACCTTGAGGCGCTTGCCCTGCTTGGCGTGGATCTCGATGACGTTTGGCATGAGGAGTCCCTTGGCCTGGCCATCGTGCTGGAGGTCTCTCCATGCTTGGGTGATGATCTGCTTAGCCGTGTCGCCGCCGAAGTTGTCCTCGAGACCAGGATGGCGTCGGCCTTTCAGCTCGATGGCGAGACGGCAGACCTCGTGACCCCAGGAGTCGGCACTCATGCGGCCGGATCGGCCGGTCACGACGTATAGCTCTGGGTGGGATCATGCGCGGCATGAGGAGTATGCGCAGAGTGGGGACGTGGGCGGCTGCAGTGGTGATCGCCGCAGGGGTGGCGGGGTGCGGTGAGGATAACGGTGGGGACGGGTCCGGGAAAGACCGGAAGCCCGCCGCGACGCCGCCAGCAGCCACTCCGGCGATGTCGGTGGATGATGCGCTGGCCGCGTATCAGGCCGTGGATGAGGGCGGCTGTACAGATGCGCCGTCGTGTCAGGAGTTGATGACGGCCAAGCTGAAGGCGGCGAAGCGTCTGCGGATCGCGCTCACTGCGGAGGATGCGTCGGCGTATGCGGAGCCGGTGCGGCTGATCCGGCGCGCGGAGCGCCTGGCGGACCAATATGGGGCAGAGGGTCTGGGGTCGAAGGGCGGGTACGCGGCGGTGCAGCAGCCGCTCGGTGCGGCAATGACGTGGCTGGCGACAAACCGGTGAGGCCCAGGGTCTTGAGGGCGAGGAGTTCGCCGGTCTCCTCATTCCGGGCGAGGTGGACGACACCCTGTCCGCCGCGGCCGAGTTCCTGGAGCAGTTGGTAGCTGCGGATGCCGGTGAGTTCCGGTTCTCCAGCCTCGGCCGCGTCGAGCAGCATGTGCAGTGCGTTGACGGGGTCCCGCGCGTCAGCGTGCGCGGTTGGGTGCTCCTCCGCCTGGACGGAGACGCGTAGTACCGCGCCGCTGACGCGGATCGCGTCGCCGTCGGCCAAGTCCCGGCCGACCGGTCCTGGCGCCAGCCGCTCGCCGTTGATAGGTGCTGTTGCTGCTGCCGAGGTCCCGCACCCGCCCATGCGGGGGATTGACGTCGAGCAGGCAGTGGTGCCGGGAGGCTTTAGTCTCGGTGGGGGCCAGCCTGATCCCGTACTCGCTCGCTCGGCCGACCAGGCAGGTGGTGCGGCGGCTGAGGACGTACGCCGCGGGCGCCGCTTCCTCTTCTTCAGATCTGCTGACTGCGACCGAACCGCTTTGGTCGTACAAGGAGATCGCAGCACACATCGGTGTGCAGGCGGAGATCGTTCGCGCCTACCGCAAGCACGGACTGCTGCTGACCCCCGATGTGGTGGATGAGGGCAAGCCGTACTGGTTCGCGGATACCGTCCGGGCTTGGACAGCGCGACGCATCAGTCACCGACACCGCCAAGACCCCAATGACTGAGGCGCCTGCTTCTCCCCGCTTCGCGATCAAGATGTTCGGCCAACGGTGCCCGGATCAGGAAGCGTGCGGCGCACCAGTTGCAGGTGGCCCGTGCCGGAGTCGGCTGCGCCTTCCTTGCTCGGTCGGCTTCTGACGCAGCAACTGGCGTGGCTAGAGGGCCTGGGTGGCGGGGAAGTGCACTGAGAAGCACCCAGCGGCCGGCCGCCGCGGTGGCGGGCAGTCCTCTCGGGCGTGAAGTACGCGGGGGTCGGCACCACCCAGCTCTGCGGTGCTCCCCTCCTCCCCGCCCAGTCGCTTCTGACCTCGGAGCTATCCCTCGCCTCCGCGCCGTAGCGTTATTGGACCGTCATCCCGCCGCGTACAACCCTGCCTAAACCGTGCTGATCGTCACGTCCTCATTGAACTGATCGCCCTGTTCGCCTTGTTGGTCCCGTAGTCCTCGGGTCACGGTCCGTATAGGAATGATGCGTTCGACATCGAACAGATGTCGCAATCAGTGACCGACCAGCCCTGCATCCGGGACCAGAGGACCAACCACTTGACTACAGACAGACGATTAAGACGCGCTTTATCGCGTATCGCCGTCGGCGCCGCGCTGCTCGCCGTAGCACCCCTGGCCATGGCGAACGGAACCGCCGCGGCCGTTCAACCGGCTCCCACCGGCGTGCACTTCATCCCCAACCCTGACCCTGACGGTGCGCCGTCCGCGCGCCCGGCGGCCGGCCCAGAGCGTGCGGGCCTGGTGGCGGCCAGCCGTCCGGTGTCGGGCAAGAATCCTCAGGCCGGGCCGACGTTCACCCAGACCTCTGGGGTGTGGAATGTCGACCGGACCACCACCGTACTGCGCAACACCGTGACCGACGCCGACGGTGACAAGGCCAACCTGACCTTCGAGGTCTACACGACCGACGCCAGCGGCAACCCGAAGGACCAGGTCAAGCTCACCGACGACAACCCGTACGGCGCCCTGGTGTCCCCTTACGTGGGGTCCGGGACGACCGCAGAGGTCACCGTCCCCTACGGGAAGCTGAAGCCGGGCACGACCTACACCTTCCACACCTCCGCCTACGACGGCAGCCTGTATGAGACGACATGGTCACCGTGGGCGAAGTTCCGCATCCGCAGCCGGTCCGTGGACATCAAACTCCCCGAGCCGGACAAGAACGCGCCGAAGGTCGACCTGGACGCCTACCAGGAACCACAGGAGGGGCGCCGCAACGTACCCGACCCGGAGCCACCGCTCGCATCCCCCAACGTGCTCCCGGCGCCTTTGGGCAAAGGCTGTACGGACACCGGCAACAACACGATCCACTGCCTGACCATGGGCGAGCCCGGTGACCTGACCAAGGACCAGCGAGCCCAGGTGCAAAAGCGCCTCCGTACCACGACGGACGCAGATGATCTGTTCGAATGGTGCCACAACCTCCTCGTGGGCACGGACTACTTCAAGCGCACCGAGGCGTGCCTGAAGAAGGCGACCCCGATCCACAGCCGCACCTACAGCAAGCTGCCCAACGGCGAGATCATCCAGGTCGGCGTCGCCACGTTCGCTTCCATGATCCAGATGAAGCTTGACCCGGCCTCGACCACCTTCCAGCAGCGGTTCTGGCTGGTCCCGGTCGACTTCAAGGACTTCGAGGGCGGCCTCTCGGAGTGGGGACCGCTGACCATGACGCCGGAGTTCAGCTGCACCCCGCAGTGCTCCACCAGCGCACCCCAGTGGACCGGAGCACCGACCTGGTCCACGACCGGTACCGACTGGCATACGGCGTACGCCACCTTCACGCATACCGCGTCGGGTACGGACACCAGCAACGTGGCGTCGGTGCAGATGATCTGGAAGCTGTGGGGCACGACCCCGGGCACGCTGGAAAAGTGGGCCGGAAACCTCGGTACCTCCACCCCCGACCTGGATATCCGCTGCGACAAGGTTGCCGACCCCGCCAAGCCCGGATGCGTGTTCTCGGAGTACAAGCCGACGTGGGTGATGAACTTCAAGAAGTACCCGCCCGCGGTCGCCCACGCCTGGCTCATACAGTCCAAGCTCCCCAACCACCCTGGCAGCAAGGCGGCAGGCAAGCCGATGCTGTTCCTGCCAAAGGCGGACAAGAACGCCACCAACCACGACCCCGAAGACAACCGGAAGGTGATCTGCCCGGACGGCTGGGCAGCCAAGTCCGGCAACCCCGACGCCACCACCGTGCCGGAGCTGACACCGAACAACAAGGACTCGGCGAGTTGCGACGAGTTCGCCTACGCCGCTTCCTACAACAGCGGCGGCATGCCGGCTGCGAAAGGCGGCCTGAACGAGGTCACCTCCGGCGACCAGTGCGTGCAGACCTACGCCACCCGCGCCACCCAGGGGGAATGGCACCTGTACGACGACATCCGCACCACCGCACCGACCTGGAAGGAGGTCTGCGGCCGCTCCACGATGTCGGGCTGGATCAACTCCGGCTCGATGGCCGGGTTCCCCGGGAACTTCTCCGCCTCGGGCAAGTTCCACCTCCTGGACAAGGACGAGTACTGGGTGGCCTTCCCCGAGTTCGCGCACTGCGACGCCAGCAAGGCGACCGTGACATGCACTGTCCCCAAGCCGTAAGGCACCCCTGAAACACAAGCGGCCGGTGCGGCGAAGCAGCCTCCCTTCGCCGCACCGCCCGCCGTGATCGCCTACAGGTCCGTAAGGCGCCGCATGCCGTCCTCAACACCGGTACGGGCGTGGACCCAGTCCAGTCCACCCCGGTTCAACACCGGCATCTCATGGATGTTCTCGGTGCCATCCGGCATCCGCAGACAGCGACGCTCCTCCAAGGCCACAGCGGTGGCCTCCAGCCAGTCCGCAAGCGGCCAGCCATCGGTGCCGCCCGGCAGGGGCTCGCTCTCCTGATCGACCGCCCAGGTGCCGAGGTTCCCATAAGTGGGCTCGCCTTCACGGGCGTCGAGATACAAGCCGTACCAGCCGTCGCCGGGGTTGCAGGCAATCGGGATCAGACCAGGCTCGCGCTCCCAGTCCTGGACCTGCGTCAGGTACAGGCGCCTGACCTCCTCAAGCCTCAGCCACGTCCGGTGCATCGGGAGCCAGCCGGCCACCGCCCACTCTTCAATGTCGTCCTCGGGCCAGGAACCGATCGCACCGTCGTGGAGCCGATACCAGGCGCGCAGCACGGGCGGCAGGCGCAGTCCGATCTCCTCCTCCAGAACTGCGATCTCCTCCTCGCCAGCGGGAGACCGCAGCAGGGCGGCCGAAGCCGGAGCATACTCACACAGCCACGCCTCGATGCGAGCCCACGCTTCCGCCATCCGCGTTATGTCGTCGGTCATGGGGCTCACCGTACCGAGGGCGCGGATTTGAAAGAGGGAAGACCACATCCGGTGCGGCCCTGCACAGGGCCTGGGCGCAGATCGAGGTCCCTGGCGGCCCTCCGGCAGCCACAACCAGCCCAGCCCACCCGGGACCGAGCGGCTTCACCAGCAGCCCCCACTCCCCCGCCACTCTGCCGTGCTCCAATTATCACGCCGTGATATTGAGCCCTTCTGGGCCAGCGCTGCACTCTGTCTTAGAGCGTCCGCCAGTAGGTCACCGGATGGGCTTCGGGGGCGGTTGGGCCAGCGACAGAGGGGTCCATGCCCGGTGGATGAGGCTACAGACGGTCATGATCGCGGCGGCGAGAGCGATGAAGAACTCGACAGGCAGCTCGGCCGCTCATTCCCCCAGCCCTTCGGAAGCGAACCGGCCGGTGTTGGCGCGGATCCAGGTGCGCAGATGGGCCAGCGGCTCCAGGGCGCCGCGGCCGAGTTCGGTCAGCTCGTACTCGACACGCGGTGGGACCTCCGGGTAGATGGTGCGCACGACCAGGCCGCTGTCCTCCAGGCGCCGCAGGGTCTGGGTGAGCACCTTGGGGCTGACGCCCTCCAGCTTGCGGCGGAGCTCGCCGAAGCGGCGGGGGCCGCCTGCCAGGGCGGTGATGGCCAGGCCCGTCCATTTGTTGGCGAGCAGTTCGAAGACGGCACGGCCCGGGCAGAGCAGCGCGTAGATGTCGTGCCGGTACGCGCGCTCGGCCATGTCGGAAAACCGCCTCTGAGCTGTCATGGTTTCCAAAATATACTTGGTGCCCTTGCAGGTGAGTACGGGGGTATCCGTACGTTCGCGGCATGAACTCGACCGCTGCTTCCGCCCCTGTCCGCGTTGGCCTTGTCGGCCTCTCCGCCCGCGGCGGCTGGGCTCCCCAGTCGCACCTGCCCGCTCTCTCCCGCCTCAAGGGGTACGAGTTGCGCGCCCTTTCGGCCTCGAGCGCCGAGTCCGCCCGAGCGGCGGGCGAGAAGTACCGGGTGCCGCTCGCCTTCGGTAGCACCGCGGAACTTGTGGCGAGCGACGAGGTGGACCTCGTGGTCGTCAGCGTCCGGGTGCCGCTGCACCGCGAGGTGATCCTCGCGGCACTCGGCGCGGGCAAGGCGGTGCTCTGCGAGTGGCCGCTGGGCAACGGGCTCGCCGAGGCAGAGGAGCTCGCGGCCGCCGCGGCGAAGGCCGGAGTGCGGACGTTCGCCGGGCTTCAGGCCCGCTCGGCGCCCGTGGTGCGGCAGGTGCGGGACCTGGTCACCGACGGGTACGTGGGCGAGGTCCTCTCCACCAGCCTGGTGGCGTCGGGGCGCCGGTGGGGCGCCACCTTCGAGCCGGGCGGCGCGTACCTCCTGGACCGCGAGAACGGCGGCACCATGCTGACGATCCCCTTCGGGCACACCGTCGACGCCGTAGCCCAGGTGCTTGGCGAGTTCACTGAGGTCTCCTCGACGCTCGCAACGCGGCGGCCCGTGGTGCACGAGGAGGGCACGGGCCGCGCGGCCGCGATGTCCGTGCACGACCAGGTCGCGGTGAGCGGCCGCCTTGCATCGGGCGCGGTCGCCTCGCTGCACTTCCGCGCCGGGCTCTCCCGGGGCACGAACTTCCACTGGGAGATCAACGGCACCGAGGGGGACCTCGTCATCACGGGCGACCACGGCCACCTTCAGCAGGCCGCGCTCACCGTCCACGGCGCCCGGGGCACAGCCGCTCCCCTCACCGAAATCCCGCTGCCCGCCCGCTACTCGGACGTACCGGAACTTGCCGGTCTGTGGAGGAGCCCCGCCTACAACGTGGGCGCCCAGTACGCCCAGATCCACGCTGACCTGACCCAGGGCACGGCGCTTGCCCCGGACTTCACGCACGCGGCGCGGCGGCAGCGGCTGCTTGACGCGATCGAGCGGTCGGGGGATTCGGGGACGCGGATCCGCCTCTAAGGGCGTGCAGATCTTTAACCCGTGGCTTTCCGTTCGGTGGATCGCTGTTCTGGTATGGGTGGGCTGGAAATGCAACGGGCAGTGCTGGCGGCGAAGTTCGGGGCGATCCTGCCGCATCTGAACGAGCGGCAGCGACGTCTGCTGATAGGAGCGGAGGCCCGGTCGCTCGGTCACGGCGGGATCAGAGCGGTCGCTCGGGCTGCGGGTGTCCGGGAGGCGACGGTGTCGCTCGGAGTACGGGAACTCGACTCCGGGGAGCCTGCGCTGGGGCGGGTCCGCAGGGCCGGCGGTGGCCGCAAGCGGATCGCCGATCTGAATCCCCGGCTCCGGCCCGCGCTGCTCGCCCTGGTCGAGCCGGACATCCGCGGTGATCCTATGTCGCCGCTGCGTTGGACCACCAGATCAACCCGCAAGCTCGTAGCGGAGCTGACCCGCCAGGGCCACAAGATTTCCGCGGACACGGTGGGCGACCTCCTGCGCGAGGAGGGCTTCAGCCTGCAGAGCAACGCCAAAACTCTGGAGGGCAAGCAGCACCCCGACCGGGACGCCCAGTTCCACTACCTCAACGAGCAGGCCCGCAACCACCGGGACGACGGGGCTCCGGTGATCAGTGTGGACACGAAGAAGAAGGAACTGGTCGGCCTCTTCAAGAACAACGGCCGCGAATGGGAGCCGAAGGGTGAACCAGTGCGAGTCGACACCCACGATTTCCCCGACCGCGAGCTGGGCAAGGCCGTGCCCTACGGGATCTACGACATCACCGCGAACACCGGCTGGGTCAATGTGGGCACCGACCACGACACCGCCGCGTTCGCCGTCGAATCGATCCGACGCTGGTGGAACGGCGCCGGACGGACTACTTATCCGACGGCCGACCGGCTGCTGATCACCGCCGACGCGGGCGGCTCCAATGGCTATCGCACCCGCACCTGGAAGACTGAGCTTGCCTAGTTCGCCACCGAGTCCGGCCTGGCGATCACCGTCTGCCACCTGCCTCCCGGAACATCGAAGTGGAACCGGATCGAGCACAGACTGTTCTCCCACATCACCATGAACTGGCGCGGCAGGCCCCTGACCAGCCACGAAGTCATCGTCCAGAGTATTGCTGCGACCACCACCAAGACCGGCCTGACGGTGCATGCCGAACTGGACACCGGCCGGTACCCCACCGGAATCCAGGTCAGCGACGAGGACATCGACACCCTGCCGATCACACGGCGCCCATTCCACGGCGACTGGAACTACACTCTCCGTCCCCAACTGCCCGAAGGTGCGACGCCCACAAACAACGCAGCGGGCCAGGCGCCGACGAAGACATCACAACAACTCACGCCGTATTCCCTGCAGGCCCCGGAGCTGACCGGCATGACCCGCCAGCAACTCAGCGACCTCATCGACACGCTGACTCCCTCGATGGAACTTCAACGCGAGCACGTGCTTCGCGCGCGCCGCGGTCGCGAACGCCTGGTGGCCCCCGTCACAGGTGCCAAAGCCAAACTCACCCCAGCCGAGCGAGTCCTGGTCACCGTGCTCCACCTGCGCAAGATCGCCCCCATGGATCTCCTCGCCCAACTCTTCGGCGTCACCGCCCCAACCATCAGCCGCGCGAGCCAGGAAGTCCGCCCCCTCCTGGAAGCGCACGACCATCCCATCAGCGCCTCCACCGCTCGCTTTCGCACACCATCCGACATCGCGACGTTCCTTAACCACAGCAAGATCAAGAAAGCACGTTAAAGATGGGACTGTAAAACGTTCGGTGTAACTCCCGATCATGGAAGATGCATCGATGACCAGTGAGAACGTGTCCGGCTCTGTCGAGCCCGTGGAGGCTGTGCCGGCGAAGGCCGTGGACGACCAGTTGATCGACGAGCTGGTGGGCCGGGCCCAGGCCGGGGGTCTGCAGTTGACTGGTGAGGGCGGGCTGCTGCAGCAGCTGACCAAGCGGCTGTTGGAGTCCGCCCTGGAGGGTGAAATCACCGACCACCTCGGCTATGACAAGCACGACCCGGCGGGCAAGAACGGCGGCAACTCCCGCAACGGCAAACGCTCCAAGACAGTCCTGACCGATGTCGGACCTGTGGAGATAACCGTGCCCCGCGACCGCGACGGCTCCTTCGAGCCGAAGATTGTCAAGAAGCGGCAGAAGCGTCTGACCGGCGTCGATGAGATGGTCATCTCGCTGGCCGCGAAGAGCCTGACCACCGGCGAGGTCCAGGCCCACCTGGCGGAGGTCTATGGTGCCGAGGTCTCCCGCCAGACAATCTCCACCATCACGGACAAGGTGCTGGAGGGCATGGCCGAATGGCAGAGCCGCCCCCTCGACGCCGTCTATCCGGTGGTCTTCATCGATGCCATCCACGTGAAGATCCGCGACGGCGCGGTCGCCAACCGGCCCATCTACGTGGCCCTGGCCGTCACCGCCGAGGGCCGGCGCGACATCCTGGGACTATGGGCCGGCGACGGCGGCGAGGGCGCCAAGCACTGGCTGCACATCCTCACCGAAATCAAGAACCGCGGCGTCGGTGATGTGCTCATGCTCGTCTGCGACGGGCTCAAGGGCCTGCCCGAGGCAGTGGAGACCCTCTGGCCGCGGACGATCGTGCAGACCTGCGTGGTGCACCGAAGCTGTAAAGAATCAACATGGTGTTTCACCATCTTCTGTGACGGATGCGAGTACGTCGGTGGCCGTGGCGAAGCGTCGTTCGGCGAGCGTCGGGACGTACGTGTCCTGTTCGAGGAGGGGACGGACATCCTCGATGGCGTTGCGGATGGTGCCGCGACTGACACCGAACAAGGTGGCCAGGGCTTGCTGGTCGCATAGGGCTCGCTGGGAAAGGACCGTCACCAGGATCCGGTCCGCGTCGGTGATCTTTTGACGGAAGACGCCACCACGGGTTCCCGGGCGCCGATCACCACCGCGCTGGCGATGACGACGATGTTCGAGAGCTGCCTGATAGGGCACGGTGATCCGATCGAGCAGAGCCTGGAAGTCCGGGCGGGACAGACCAGTGAGGGCGGGGTGAGACAGAGTCTGGGAGAGTTCCATCCGCCTGGTGGTCGCGCCGTCCTCCGCCCAGTCGCGCAGCTCCTGGGCGGAGGAGAAGTAGTGCGCGGTCTGCGAGACGGTGACCTGCTGGGCGTCCATGAGAGTGCGGGTCTCACTGATGACCTTGCCGATCGTGACCGCGTTGATGGCGAGTAGATCGACCAGAACCTTCTGGGAGCAGACGCGGCGTAGGTAGATCACGGTGATGAGGATGCGGTCGGCGTTCGAGAGCAGGGGTCTGCCGTGTGCTCCGGGGGCCTTCAGACGGCGGCCGCCGCGCTGCTGGAACTTGCGTTGTTCGGCCTGGGCAGCTTGCGCGGGGGCCAGTTGGGCGCACAGTGTCTCCAGTTCCGAGGAGGTCATGCCGCTCAGACGCGGGTCGGAGAGCATCGCCAGAACCTGCGACCTGCTCTGGTCCCGATCGCTCGTGTTGGTCGCGCAGTCGCCGGCGGCACCGGCCGGGGCGATTGTGTAGTTCCAGGATCCGTGCTGGTCATGGGGCGTGACCGGCAGAGAGCGCAAGTGCTCGCGGCTGACGGAGATTCCCACCGGGTAGGTCCCGGTGTCCAGCTCGGCGTGAACGCGCAGGCCGGTCCGGGTGCGGGTCGCAGCGATGCTGTTGACCACGACTTCGTGGCTGGTCAGGGGCCTGCCACGCCAGTTCATGGTGATGTGGGAGAACAGCCGATGCTCGACCTTGTTCCATTTCGAAGTGCCCGGCGGAAAGTGGCAGACGGTCACCGTGAGACCCATCTGGGCGGCGAACGCGGCGAGTTCGGCCTTCCATAACCGGTAGCGGTAGCTGTTGGACCCTCCGCAGTCCGCGGTGATCAACAATCTGTCGGCATCCGGGTAGTCCATCCGCCCGCGGGCCCGCCACCAGCGACGGATCGACTCGACGGCGAACACCGAGGTGTCGTGATCGGTGCCGACGTTCACCCAGCCGCTGTCGTGGGCCAGGTCGTATATGCCGAAGGGTATCGCCACGTCGACGTCGGGGCCGATGAAGTAGAAGCTGTGGTCCTCCACCTGCACCGGATCGCCGGCGGGGCGCCATTGCCGGCCGGGGTTCGGCAGCTGCCCCAGCTGTTCCTTCTTCTTGGCATCGATGCTGATCACCGGCTGACCGCCGGATTGGTGCTCCTTGACCTGCTCGTTGATGTAGCGGAACTGCGCGTCCCGGTCGGGGTGCTGCTTGCCCTCCAGCGCCTTGGCGCTGGCCTGCAGGCTGAAGCCCTGCCCCTTCAGAAGCCGACCGACGGTCGGAGCGGAGACCTGGTGTCCCTGCCGGGTCAGCTCCTCTGCGAGATTGCGCAGGGACTTGGTGGTCCAGCGCAGCGGCGACATCGGATCACCCCGTTCGTCCGGCTCCACCAACTTCAGCAACGCCGGAACCAGAAACGGATCTTGTTCCTCGGCGGGCTTGCGGCCACCCCCGGGGCGCCGGACGCAGCCGTCCGGCAGCGGTTCCCCACCGGCCTCCAGCTCGAACACCCCGTTGCGGACCGTGCTCTCGCTCACCCCGGCCACCCGCGCCACGGCCCGTACTCCACCGTGTCCGAGCAGTCGCGCCTCCTGGGCCAGCATCAGACGCCGCTGACGTTCGTTCAGGTGCGGCAAAACGACCTGGAACCGCAGCGCAAGCTGATCCAGAACGTCGTCGGCGAAGCTCATACCAGAGCAACGAACTTGTCTGATGAAAGCAACGGGTTGATTCTTTACAGCTTCACCTGCTGCGGAACTCCTTCCGCTATGCCGCCCGCCAGGACTGGGACAAGATCGCCAAGCTTCTGAAGCCCGTCTACACGGCGCCGACCGAAGAGGCCGCCCTGGAGCGGTTCGCCGAGTTCGCCGATGCCTGGGGCCGGAAGTATCCGGCGATCGTGAAGCTGTGGGAGAACGCCTGGGAGGAGTTCATCCCGTTCCTGCGATTCGACACCGAGATCCGCCGCATCGTCTGCACGACGAACGCGATCGAGTCGGCCAACGCCCGCATACGCCGGGCGGTCAGGGCTCGCGGCCACTTCCCCAACGAGCAGGCCGCCCTGAAGTGCGTCTACATGGCGATCATGTCCCTCGACCCCACCGGCAAGGGCCAGGCACGCTGGACCATGCGTTGGAAGACCGCACTGAACGCCTTCGACATCACCTTCGACGGCCGCCTCTCCGCAGCCCGTCAGTAACCATCAGCCCCAGTTACACCACTCGTTTGACAGACCCTTAAAGATCTGCACGCCCTAACTGATCGTTTCAGAATGAGATCTTGGTCTGACCTTTCGGCTGAGATGCTGCGCAATGATGCGACGGAACTGCTTGCCCTGCCTGCGCGTTGGCTCGACAGGACTTTTGGGGGGAGGGAACCTTGTCGAGCTTGAGCTTCCCGTCGGCGCGGGCGGTCGGACGCGGGGCGGCGTGGTATCGCGGGGACTGTCATGTCCACTCCGTCCACTCAGACGGGGAACTCACCCCTGAAGAGTTGGCCGTTCGGGCGCGCGCCGCCAGGCTCGACTTCATCGCGACGACGGAGCACAACTCAGCCGCGACCCCGGGTGCATGGGGGCATTTGGCCGCCGATGACTTCTTGATCGTCCTTGGTGAGGAAGTGACCACGAAGACCGGGCACTGGCTCGCGCTCGGCATCAATCCCGGCGAGGTCGTCGACTGAAATCACCAGGTCAGGGACGGATTGGTTGATAAGTTCCTGGATCAGGTCCATCGAGTAGGGGGCCTGTGCGTGGCCGCGCACCCGCATGCGCCCTACCCGTCGGGCGACTTCATGTTCCCCTTCCGGGGCTTCGACGTGGTGGAGGTGTGGAACGGACTGTGGACTTCGGACCGGCCCTGGAATGCTGACAACGAGGCAGCTCTGACGGAGTGGGGGCGGAGCCTCGCGGCGGACATCCGCACGGGCTCGTGGCGGCCGGCGATGGGCAACAGCGACACCCACTTGGAAGGGCAGATCGGTATCCCTCACACCGTGGTCTTCGCCGAGGAGCTGAGCACCGAGGCGGTCTTGGCCGGAATCCGTGCCGGCCGCAGCTGGATCGCCGAGTCGGCGGACGTGTACGTGTCGTTCACCGCCAATGCCGATGGTCGCGTTGTCGGGGTGGGAGAACGGCTCGCGACTCATGGTGGGCAGGTGGAAGTGCAGGCAGCAGTACGAGGTGTGCCAATGGGGACCGTCAGCTTCCACACCGATCGAGGGAAGGTTCACCGGGCGTCTCTCCCTGCTGACGAGGCGGGGGTGGTGCAGTGGGACACGACGGCGGTGCACTCGGCGTTCGTTCGCATTGAGGTCCGCCGTTCCAACGGGCACGTCGCCGCACTCACCAATCCGATCGTCCTCAACTGACCGCTCGCTTCACCGTGAGGTGCGCAGGCGACAGAGGCAGATGAGGCTGCAGGCCAGTTCGAGCAGGCCCTGATGTAGGTCGGCGCGTCTTTCGTAGC
This sequence comes from Streptomyces javensis, assembly GCF_039525925.1. NCBI lineage: Bacteria > Bacillati > Actinomycetota > Actinomycetes > Kitasatosporales > Streptomycetaceae > Streptomyces > Streptomyces javensis. The sequence continues at coordinate 53,254 of NZ_BAAAIF010000073.1, forward strand.
GGACCGGAGCCGTTGAACTGGTGTAAGAGGTCGTTTTCTCCCAGTGTTTCATCCCGGAATTGGTTGCTTAGTGACGGTTTTCGGATCGCGCCAGGAGATGGTGGCTTCGCCGGTCAGGC
>NZ_BAAAIF010000074.1:0-52585 GCF_039525925.1 Streptomyces javensis
GCCGCGCCGCCCGCCGCGCGACCGTGGCGTCCGCGCCGCGCGCCTGCTCCAGCTCGGCCAGCAGTCCGGCCCGCTCCCGGGCCAGGGCCTCGCGGTGCGAGGTGCGGGCGGCCGCCCGCCGCTCGGCCGCCTGCCGCTGTTCCGTACGGCGGGTGTGCTCGCCCTCGGCCCGGTCCAGGGCCTCGCGGGCGGCGTGCGCGTCGGCTGCCGCGTCGCGGGCCTCGGCGTAGGCGGTGCGCAACTCGGCCAGGGCCCGGTCGAGTTCGGCCGCGTCCTCGCCCTCCGCCGTGGCCTCGGCGCCCGCGCGGGCCTCCCGCAGCGCGATCCGCGCCCGCTCGGCCTCCGCGCGGACCTCCTCGGCGCGCTGGTAGTCCGCCAGCGCGGCCTCCTCCGCCGTACGGTCCACATGTCCGGCCCCGGGCCGGGCCGGGCTCGGGTGCTCGGTCGCCCCGCACACCGCGCAGGGCTCTCCGGCGCGCAGCCCGGCCGCGAGCTCGGCCGCGATGCCGCGCAGCCGGGCCTCTTTGAGGTCGAGCCAGTTCTGCCGCGCGGCGGCGGCCCCTTCCCGCGCCCGCAGCAACTCCTCCCGCGCCTGCCCCTCCTGCCCGGCGAGCCGGTCCCGCCGCCGGGCGGCCGCCAGCCGCCGCTCGGCGGGCTCGATCCGCCCGCCGAGCTGCTCGGCCCGGGCCACGGCCTCCTTGTCGGCCTCGACCCGCCGCTGATGCGCCCGGTGGGTCTCCTCCCACCCGGCGAGCCACTCGGCGGCCTCCTGGACCGCCTCTTCGTCGGCGCGAGCCTCCCGATCGAGCGCGGCGATCTCACGGCGGACATCCTCCGCCCGAACCTCCCCCCGCCGCGCGGCACCCAACGCCCCCAATTCCTCCCGCACCCGCCGCTCGGCCCGCCCCAGCCATGCGGCATCGGCCTCGGCGAGCACCACGGCCGTCGCACCCGCTCCCTGCCAACCGGCGTCCCGCTCGCCATACGGCCCGTCACCGCCACAGGCCGCGCCCGCCGCCGCATCGCCACGACTCACTCGGGGCGCGGCCTCCCTCGCCGCGTCGGGACACTTCACGCCCGCGCCCCGTGCCCCCGCGGCGGCGGCCTCGTCGTGGGAAGGCCCCGCCTGCGACACTCCGCGCTCCGGCGCCCCGGGCCCACCCGAGGCGGCAGCGTCGCCGGACGAGGCCCGGCCCGCGCCTGCCCCGGAACCGGCCTTCCCACCTGCCGCACCGTTCTCGACGGCCGGGACCCGGCCGGTGGCGCACGCAACAGACGCGCCCACACCCGCGGCGGGGACGGCCCCCGGCACCTGCGACGACCCGCCCCCGGCGGCGCCCTCCCCCCGAACGGACGCGTCCGGGCCCGGCGCCCCCGTTCCGGTACCGCCCTCCCCGACCGCGTGCGCCATGGGGCGCCCCCGCGGGCCGGGTTCGCCGGAGGCCAATGTCCCCACTTCGCCGGAGGCCGACGTCCCCGCTTCGCCGGAGGCCGACGTCCCCGCTTCGCCGGACGGCGCCCGGCGCGGCGCGTCATCCGCGGTGTCCTCGTCGGGGGCCGACCCGGCCCACGCGCCTTCCCCGACCGCATGCGGCGGGGCGGGCTCCTCCGGGGACCCGGTGGCCTGTGCGGGCAGGGGTGCGTCGGGCGGTGCGGCCGGGCCGGGAGGTGTGCGTTGGTCGGGGATGTCCGGGGTCGGCTCGAGGGTCATGGCCGTCAGACCGGGTTCGGCGGACAGGCGGGTGCGGGCCTGGCGTTCGGTGGATTCGGCGGCGTCGTGGTCGCGGGCGGCGGCGGTGCGGAGGTCGAGTGCGGGGACCACCGCGTCGGCGGCGCGGGCGCGCTCCAGCAGCTCGCGCAGGCGGTCATGGTCGGGTCGCTGCCGTTCGAGGTCGTCCGCCCGGCGGCGGGCCTCGGTGTGGCGGCGCTGGAGCTCGGCCCGTTCGCGGGTCGCTTCGGCGGTCCGCTGGGCGGCGTCATGGGCCGCCTCGGCCGCTCGTACGGCGGACAGCGCGATGTCCAGCCGTTCGCGCGCGCCCGCGCGCGCGACGGCGGCCCACTCCAGGACCGCGTCGGCCAGCCCCGGCTCACCGGGGGTCAGTTCGGGCAGCGGGTGGCCGTCCAGCTCCGTGGTGCGGCCCGCCGCCTGTGCCATGCGGTGGGCGAGCGCGAGCAGCCGCTCGTCCCCGGCCGCGACCCGCTTCTCCGCCGCCCGCCGCTGCTCCGCCAGCCGTTCCTCGACGGCGGCGAAGCGGCCGGTGTCGAACAGCTTGCCCAGCAGCTTGCCGCGCGCCAGCTCGTCCGCGCGCAGAAAGCGGGCGAAGTCGCCCTGCGGCAACAGCACCACCTGGCAGAACTGCTCCCGGCTCATGCCGAGCAGCTGCGCGATCTCCTCGCCGATCTCCTGGTGCGAGCGGCTGAGGTCCTTCCACTTCCCCGCCCCAGCGCCGGTCGAGGATGTCGGCGGAACGTACTCGCGGAGCAGGGTCTGCGCCTTCTCCCGCGTCATCCCCGTGCCCCGTTTCTTGGGGCGCGGCTGTTCGGGGCGCCGGGTGATCTCCAGGCGCCGCTCCCCGACGGTGCATTCGAGAACGACCTCGGTCGGGGTCAGCGGTTCGGCGTGGTCGCTGCGCAGCGAGAGCCCGCTGCCCTGGCGGGCGCCGGGCACCTGGCCGTACAGCGCGTAGCAGACCGCGTCCAGGACGGACGTCTTACCGGCGCCGGTCGGCCCGTGCAGCAGGAAGAGCCCGGCGGCGGACAGCTCATCGAAGTCGATCTCCTGGGTGGCGCCGAACGGCCCGAAGGCCGTGACGGCGAGCCGGTGCAGCCTCATCGCTCCGCCTCCCCCGCGACGGCCCCTACGGCCGCCCCCGCGCCGTTCTCCCCGACCGGCGCGACATCCTCGCCCGGCACGACACCCTCGCCCGCGACGACACCCTCGTGCGCCTCGCTCCGTACCGCCTCCAGCGCGTCCCCGAGCAGCGCGCGCTCCCTCTCGTCCGGGCCGCGGCCGCCCCGCACATGGGCCACGAAGTCCTCGGCGATCTGCCGGTCCGAGCGGCCGCGCAGCCGCTGTGCGTACGAGGCGAGCGGATCCTCGGGGGGCCGCTCGGGGTCGAAGACCAGCGTGAGCACATGGGGGAAGCGCCGCGCCAGCCGGGCCATCGGCTCATGCGGGCGCACCGCGTCGGTCAGCGTGGCCTCGACCCACGCCTCCTCGTGGCGTTCGAGGTCCGGATCGGCGAGCAACTCCTCGATCCGGCCGCGGATCCGGGCCAGCGGCCGGGGCACCGGGCACTCCACCCGTTCGCACGACGGCGCCTCACCCGCCGCTCCCAGCTCCACCAGCCACATGGACTTGCGGTGCGCGGCCTCGGAGAAGGAGTACGCGAGCGGGGAGCCCGAGTAGCGGATGCGCTCGGTGATGGTCTGGCAGCCGTGCAGATGGCCGAGTGCCGCGTAGTCGACGCCGTCGAAGACCTCGGCGGGTACGGAGGCGACGCCGCCGACCGTGATGTCCCGCTCGCTGTCGCTGACCGCGCCACCGGTGACGAAGGCGTGCGCGAGGACGACGGAGCGGGTGCCGGGCGGCCGGGTGGCGAGGTCGGCGCGCACCCGGTCCATGGCGGCGCCCAGCACCGCCGTATGCCCGGCCGCCGGGGCGCCCAACTCCTCCCGCACCAGGCCGGGTTCGAGATACGGCAGACCGTAGAAGGCCACCTCGCCGCCGTGGTCGGAGAGGACGACGGGCGTGCCGCAGCCGGCGGGGTCGGTACGCAGATGGATCCCGGCCCGGTCGATCAGCCCGGCGCCGACGCCGAGACGGCGGGCCGAGTCGTGGTTGCCGGAGATCATGACCGTCGGCACCCCGAGGTCCGCGAGCCGGTGCAGGGCGTCGTCGAAGAGCTCGACGGCGGCGAGCGGCGGCACCGCGCGGTCGTAGATGTCGCCCGCGACGGCCACCGCGTCGATGCTCCGCTCGCGCACGGTGGTGACGAGGTGGTCGATGAACTCCCGCTGCGCGGCAAGGAGGCTGACCCGGTGAAAGGAGCGTCCGAGGTGCCAGTCGGAGGTGTGCAGAATTCTCACAAGTGGTCTCCGACCTGCACTTCTGTCCTTCCTTCCACCCCGGTGGCCAGCATCACACCCGCGGCGAGCACGCGGTGCGGGCACCGACCACGTTAGCCGCGATCGGTGCCCGGTCTCGCACGGACCTCGTATTTCCCTAGCCGTGGTGGTCCCTCCACCGCGCGTCCTCGGAGTCCTGGAGACCTTCGAAGGGGCGGGTGTCGAGGTAGTACCACTCCGCGGACGGGCCCGGCTGCGACGGGCCGTAGAACGCGTCGTACAGCGCACCGGACGACGACCGCTCATGCGGCTGTGGCGGCGGCCATGACGGGGACACGGGTGAGGGCGCGGGGCCGGACTTCCGCCCCGGCCCCGGAAGATCGGGCAGCAGCAATTCCACCCGTACGGCGCCCGACGCCCGCTTCTGCGCCGCGAACTCCTCGATCTGGCTGCGGCAGGCGTGGTCCAGATGGGTCACCCCCATCAGGTCCAGCCGGATCCGCGGTGTCCCCGCCGACCCCACCGCCTCCAGCGCGTCGATCACCTTGGGCAGCCGCAGAAACGTGGCGTTGCCGGTCATGACCAGCTTCGCGGTGTCGCCCTCGGTCCGGTGCTCGACGGAGGTCCGCGACATCCGCAGCGCCGCCAGGACGATCCCCGCCGCGAGCCCGACCAGCACCCCCTCCAGCAGCGCGGTGGCGACGATCGTGCCCGTGGTGATGGCCATCACCACGAACTCACCGCGGTCCTGGCGCCACATCTTCGGGAACTGCTCGGGCGCGAGCAGCTTCCAGCCGCTGTGCACCAGCACACCCGCCAGCACCGAGATCGGGATCAGGGCGAGAACGCTCGGCAGCAGCAGCGCGAAGGCCAGCAGCCACAGGCCGTGCAGGGTGCGGGAGAGCCGGGTCCTGGCCCCGGCCTGCACATTGGCCGAGCTGCGGGCGACGACGGCGGTCATGGGCAGCGCGCCGAGGATGCCGCAGACGGTGTTGCCCGCGCCCTGGGCGATCAGCTCGGTGTTGTAGCGGGTGCGCGGACCGTCGTGCATCCGGTCCACGGCGGCGGCCGTGAACAGGCTCTCCGCCGAGGCGATGACGGTGAAGGTGAGGACGGCGGTGAGCACCGCCGGATCGGCAAGCCCCGCGAACTGCTCCAGCCCTGGCACCTGGACGGCGGACAGCAGATCGCCCACCTGAAGGGTCTTCACCTCCACACCGGGCAACGCGGCGACCACGATGCCGATGGCGACGGCGACCAGCGCGGCGGGAATCCTGCTGACCGGCCCCGGCACCTTCTTCCAGACGAAGCTGAGGACGACCGTGGCGATGCCGAGCAGCGCGGCGATCGCCGTCTGCCCGCTCGCGAAGGTGGCGAGGACATGCGCGGGGAAGCCGAGGATGTTCTCGATGGCCGTGCCGGGGGCCGTCGCATCGGCCAGCGGATAGGACTGGCTGAACATCAGCGGCAGCCCGATGCCGGCGAGCATGCCCTGGACGACGGCGATGGAGATGGCCTGGAACATACGGCCCAGCCGGATCATCCCCAGGCCGATCTGGAGCAGTCCGGACATCAGCACGATCACCCCGAGCATGGCGATGCCATGGGCCTCGACGGTCTCCGCGACGAGCGCCGTGAGCCCGGCGGCGGGCCCGCTGACCTGGAGGGTGCTGCCCCGGGTCAAACCGACCACGAGGCCGCCGACGACACCGGTGATGATGCCGAGTTCGGCCGGGGTACCGGAGGCGACGGCGACACCGATGCACAGGGGGAGGGCCACGAGGAAGACGACAAGCGAGGCGGTGATCTCGGTGCCGAGCTCGGCGCCCTGGACGATCCCGCCGAGCTCTCCCCCAGCCTTGCCCTTTTCGTCGGCCTTATGGAAGCCAGGAGCCTCGGCCGTTTCTCCTACCGTTCCAGCGGCGGGCGCATATGTCGGCATCCGCTGCGTCGACTGAGGGTCGTGCGCCGCTTTCGGCGGGAACACCTCGTCGATGTCGTACGACGGCGATGAGACCGGCTGAATCCGGCCACGGGCATGTCGTCCGCTCGTCATGAGTACGCCCGGACGTCACCGTCGTTATCGAGAACGAGATCGAGATCATTATCGAGATCGAGTTCCTTGACCACGTCGCGCGGCCGGAATTCGGGAAATCGCCCGTCGGCCAGTTTCCGGTATTCGCACGGAGCCCTCATCGTGCCTCCCTGACGGGTGGTTGGACCAGATGCGAATCACCGTAGGGAGAGCCGTACCAGGCGAAGGCTAAACGAACACTAGAGCATGACAAGTTCTTCTCCAATATTCGGTTCCGCGCTCGCAACATTACAAAAACCAGGAAGCCATTCCGGTATTGCGGTACACAGGTCCCCATGACCGTACGAGCGCTACTCATCGAGGATGACGAGACGATCGCCGAACCCCTCGTCGAGGGACTGGGGCGGTATGGACTGACGGTGGGTCATGTCAGCACGGGGGCAGCTGGGCTGGAGGGGCCGTACGGGGACATCGTTCTGCTCGACCTGGGGCTGCCGGACATGGACGGCATCGACGTCTGTCGCGGAATCCGGCAACTGTCCGATGTGCCGATCATCATGCTCACCGCGCGGGGCGAGGAGGCCGACCGGGTCCTGGGGCTGGAGCTGGGCGCGGACGACTACCTGGCGAAGCCGTTCAGCATGCGTGAGCTGATCGCCCGGATCCGCGCGGTGACCCGGCGCTCCCAGCGCACCGCCACGGTGCCCTCCGCTCCGGCCGCCCCCGCCGCTGCCGTCGCACCGGACCCCACCGTCACCCCGCGGCCCGTCGCACCGCCGTCCGTCACACCGCCGTCCGTCACCCAGCCGCCCGCCGCCCAGCCGCCCGCCGCCCAGCCGACGCCCCGGGAGCAGGAGCCGCTGGTCGTGGACCGGCGGACGCGTCAGGTGTGGGTGGGCGGCGCACCCGTCAGCCTCACCCCCAAGGAGTTCGAGCTGCTGGCCCTGCTCACCGAGGATCCCGGCGCCGTGTACTCGCGCCAGCAGATCCTCGACCGCGTCTGGGACCCCCACTTCCACGGGCCGACCAAGACCCTGGACGTGCATATCGCCACTCTGCGCCGCAAGCTGGGCGATCCGGCCTGGATCCAGACCCTGCGCGGGGTCGGCTTCCGTCTGGCGGTCCACTCGGGGGTCCCGGCGGGGACCGCTTCGGGGGTCCCGGAGGCCGCCCGGCCGTGACCCGACGTCTGCTGCTCGGATATCTGAGCCTCGCCGTACTGACCCTGCTGAGCCTCGGCATACCGCTCGGCTATGTCTACGGCCGAGCCGAGCGAGCGCAGATCATCTCCTCGGCGGAGGACGAGGCCGAGTCGGTGTCCGCGTTCGCCTCGCTGTCCATCATGGCGGGCCGCGAGCAGCGCGAGCTGCCGCACCGCGCGCGGCACTGCGCCGAGCGCATCCGGGGCAGGGTGGTCATCGTCGGCGACGACGGCCGGCTGCTGGCGACCTCGCATCGCCTGTCCGCCGCCGAGTCTCGGAACCTGGTGTCGCGCCCCGAGATCGCCGCCGCGCTGCGCGGCCGGGACGCGATCGACGTCCGGACCTCCACCATCGGCGGTGTCCGCTATCTCTCGGTCGCCGCCCCCGTCGTCCACGGCGACGAGTTGCAGGGCGCGGTGCGGCTCACCGTGCCCACCGACGCGGTGGAGGCCCGGGTCCACCGGGCCTGGCTGCTGCTGGCCGTGGGCGGGCTCGCGATCCTCACGGCCGTCGCCGCCGTGGGGCTGGTCTTCGCCCGCTGGGCCAGCCGCCCCATCCTGGAGCTGGAGCGGTTCGCGCACCGCCTGGCCGACGGCCGGTTCACCACGCCCGCGCCCGTGACCTCCGGCCCGCCCGAGGTGCGCAGCCTCGCCGCCACCTTCAACCAGACCGCCGCCCGGCTGGAGCATCTGCTGGCCTCGCAGCGCGCGTTCGCCGCCGAGGCGTCCCACCAGCTCAAGACGCCGCTCGCGGCGCTGCGGCTGCGGCTGGACAATCTGGAGGCGGAGATGAGCGGGCACGCCCGGGACAGCCTCGACGCCGCGATAACCGAGACCGACCGGCTGGCCCGGATGGTCGAGGGGCTGCTCGCGATGGCACGGCTGGAGGAGAGCGCCGTCACCCCCGAACCGGTCGACCTGGACCAGGTGTGCGCCGAGCGCCTGCTCACCTGGAGCCCGCTCTTCGACCGGCACGGGGCCCATCTCGCGCTGCTCGGCGACCGGGTCGGCCAGGCGCTCGCGGTGCCCGGAGCCATCGAGCAGATCCTGGACAATCTGCTCTCCAACGCGCTGCGTGCCACACCCCTGGGCTCCACCGTCACCATGGTGCTGCGCTGTTCGGCCGCCGACCGCCGCCATCTCCCCGCGCGGCCCCCCTGGATCGAGCTGCATGTCATCGACGAGGGGCCCGGTATGACCGCCGATCAGCGCCGCCGCGCCTTCGACCGCTTCTGGCGCGCCCCCGACGCCCCGAAGGGCGGCACCGGTCTGGGGCTGTCGCTGGTGCAGCGGCTCGCCCATGCGAGCGGAGGGGAGGCCACGCTGGCCCGGGCGCCCGGTGGCGGCCTCGACGCAGCGATCCGGCTGCGGCCCGCGCCCCGCGCGCCCCAGGGCCGCCCGTCCCAGGGCCGCCCGTCCAGAATCGGCCTGCCCCGGAGAGCCCGGGGCGACCGGAGCGCGACGGAGTCCGCTCCGTCCCCGCCCTCGGTGCGCTCACCGGCGTAGGTCCAGGCCATCCGCCGTCCTCACGCGTCCGCCGTCCTCACGCGTCCTGGTACGCCTCGCCGCCGAGCTCCAGCGCGGCGGTGCCGGCGGTGGTGTCCGCCAGCCAGTCGCGGAAGGCGTCCACGTCCGCGTCGGGCAGCCCGAGTTCGATCGTCACGGCCTCGGCGTAGCGCACCTCGCGGACCGCCCGCCCCGTCGCCCGCAGATCGTTCTCCAGCTTTCCGGCCCGCTGGTGGTCCACGGTGACGGTCACCAGCCGGAACCGCTGCCGGGTGACGGTGCCCAGTGCGTCGAGCGCCTCGCCGACCGCGCCGCCGTAGGCCCGGATCAGACCGCCCGCGCCCAGCTTCACGCCCCCGTAGTAGCGGGTCACGACGGCCACCGCGTACCGGATCTCGCGGCGCAGCAGCATTTGCAGCATCGGCACCCCGGCCGTGCCGCCCGGCTCCCCGTCGTCGCTCGCCTTCTGCACACCGCCGTCCGCGCCGATGACATAGGCGAAGCAGTTGTGGGTGGCGGTGGGGTGCTCCTTCCTGACCCGCTGGATGACGTCCTGCGCCTCCTGCTCGGTCGCGGCGGGCGCGAGCGTGCAGAGGAAGCGCGATCGGTTGATCTCGATCTCGTGCACGCCTTCGCGCGCGACCGTCCGGTACCGCTCCTGCATCAGGCCACCCTATGTCCCGGCTCCCGCGCGCCGGTCACGCGTACGCGGCGGCGGTGGTCACGCGTACGTGGCCGCGGTGATCACGCGTATGCGCCGCCAATCGGGCGGAAAGCCACCACCAGCACGGAACGGGTCAAAGGCCCGGGTACGGATCTGGTTCCCGCCTCAGAGGAGCTCCGTATGTCCTTCAACCCGCTGGAGCAGCGTGGAATCCCGCTGGACCGCCAGACCCGCACCTGGCGTGAGCTGGACGTCTCCCCGGTCGATCCGGACCGCTGCGACCCGTACACCCGGTGCCGGATCATCACGATGAACGGCATCGAGATCGAGGCGATCCTCTTCAGCCACCAGATGGCCCGCCACTGCGAGGACATGGACGTGAAGCGGCAGCTGGCCGAGACGCGCTCCGTCGAGGCGCAGCAGCAGAAGGCGGTGAACTGGCTGCTGCCGGGGGTGGCCTCGGTGCTGGAGACCACGATCGCGTACGAGCAGGTGGCGGTGGACCTGACCGCGTGGGTGGCACGGATGGAGCCCGATCCGTACCTCACACAGGCGTACCAGTTCGGGGTGCTGGAGGACTTCGACCATCTGTACCGGTACGCCAACCTCTACGAGATGATCGAGCACCGCAAGGCGGAGGAGATCGTCCAGGGGCTGACGGAGATCATGCCGGGCCGCCCGACGAAGTACCACCACCGCAGTCCGGTGGACAACGTCCGCGAGCCCTACGACCGCAACCGGACCGACCCGCTGTCCAAGCTGCACGCGCTGACGATCATGTCGGCGGAGCAGCAGACCATGAACTTCTACATGAACGTCGGGCCCACCTACATGGAGCCGATCGCGCGCCGGCTCTACCAGGAGATCGGGCTGATCGAGGAGGAGCACGTCACCCACTACGAGTCCCTGGTCGACCCGGGTGAGACCTGGTGGGAGCAGCTGGTCAACCACGAGTACAACGAGTGCTACCTCTACTACTCCTTCATGGAGCAGGAGTCGGATCCCAAGGTGAAGTCCATCTGGGAGCTGCACCTCAACATGGAGCTGGAGCATCTGCGCATCGCCTGCGACCTGATGCGCCGCAACGACGGCCGCGAGCCGGAGGAGGTCGTCGCCCCGGAGCTGCCGAACGTGCTCACCTTCGAGCCCAACAAGGGCTACATCCGCGAACTGCTGGACACCCAGATCGACCTCACCACGCTCGGCACCGGCTATGTGCGCGAGGCCCATGAGCGCTTCCAGGCCATGCAGGCACTGCTCAACGACAGTGACCAGCCGCCGAGCGAGCGGGTGATGGCGGAGCACCGCGACATGTTCGGGCGGGAGTACCGGCTGGAGACCGAGGGTGAGCACCCCGAGCCGTCCCTGCGCTCACGCGACTGACCGATTCCCGGCCCTACGGAGGACAGACATCGTGGCAGACCGATCCGGATCCGGCGCCATCGGCGGCGAGGACGACGTGGTGGCGCTGCTGATGCGCCAGCACGGTGATATCCGCAACCTCTTCGACGAGGTGGAACGGACCACGGGGGACGAGCGGCGGGACGCCTTCCGCAGGCTCGTCCGGCTGTTGGCCGTCCATGAGACAGCGGAGGAGGAGGTCGTCCACCCGGTGGCGCGGCGGTCCTTCGACGGCGGCGAGGGGGTGGTGGAGGACCGCCTGCGGGAGGAGAGGCAGGCCAAGGAGAAGCTCAGCAGGCTCGACGGCATGGACCCCGCCGACGCCGGGTTCCTGCCGCTGCTCATGGAGCTGCGCACCGAGGTCATGGCGCACGCACGGGCCGAGGAGCGCTACGAGTTCATCCAGCTGCGGCGGCGCACCGACCCCGGGCAGCTCGCCGCGATGGCCAAGGCGGTCAGGGCGGCCGAGGCCGTGGCCCCGACCCGTCCGCACCCGGGTGTGGAAACGGCGGCGAAAAACATCGCGCTCGGGCCGATGGCGGCCACCGTCGACCGCACCCGTGACACGGTCCGCAAGGCGATGGGGAAGGACGGCTGACCGCGCCCGGTCAGCCCTTTCCGCCACTTCAGCCCTTTCCGCCACTTCAGCCTTTCCCGCCACTTCAGCCACTTTCACCGCTTCCGCCACGGCCGAATCGGGCCGGTCGGTGCAGGGGCCCCCACGCGCCCCGCTGGCGCCCCACCACGTCCTCGGCTTCGGCGATCACGCTCTCGGCGATCCAGGCGACGGGCTCCACATCGCGGACCAGGGGTTCGTTGTCCGGCCCCCGGCCGGTCTCCTCCCCCTTGAGCACCCAGGGGCGGACGTCGGCGGAGCCCTGGTCGTCGTCCCGGAGGTGAAGGTAGTCGCACAGCCTCCGGGCGACCCAGACGGTCGTGGGCAGATCCTTCGCCCACTCCTCGAAGACCATGGGGTTGGCCGACAGGCCCGGCATCTTCATGCCGGTGAGCCCGTCCCGGCTGACCGCGCTGCCTTCCAGGTCCGCCTCGGGCCCTCGGGACCAGCGGACGAAGACCGGTTGGCCCTGCTCGATCAACTCCACGAGCTGGTGCAGAGCGGTGTAGGTGGGGAGTGTGGTGCCTGGCATGATCGCCCTTGAGTACCCGTGGCCGACGCCGCCAATCCGCCGCCCCCTGCCCCGGCCGCACGGAGGTCGCCGATCCGCCGCCCTCCCCCGACCGCACGGACGCCGCCCGGCCCGCTGATCGGCGGGAAGGGCGGCGCCCCACGGGAAGTGCCACGGCGTCCGGGTCAGCGGCCCAGGGCCTTGGCCAGCTGGTCCTTGGTCATGTTGGAGCGGCCCTCGATGCCGCGCTGCTTGGCCTCGTTGTACAGCTGGTCGCGCGTCGGGCCCTTGGGACCCGTCCGGTTGCCGGAGCGCTGGCCGCCGCGCTGCGGCGCGGACTTCGGGTCCCGGGTCGAGGTCTTGCTGGCGGCCCGGGACTCGCCCGAACGGGCACGCTCCTTGTTGACCGTACGGGCGGCCATTTCCTTCGCCCGGCCGGTGGACGCGCCACGCTGCTCGGCGCCTTCCTTGATGTGCTCGTACTGCCGTTCACGCTTACGGCTGGATCCTGCGGGCATGGTGTCTTCCTCTCCTTCCACCCCCTCGGTCGGTGGCGGTCGGCGGTGGTGATCGCCGACCGCAGGAGTCGGGTTCCCCCCGCTCCCTCCCCTATAACCAGCATGCGTCTCCTGGGCGTCGGCCGGATGCCGTGCGATGTGCGCGATGCGCGGGATTGGTCTTTCGGCAGTGTCCGCCGGTCCCCCGGCTTCGTAAGGTCACCTCCTCACGTCCCGTGAACCGGAGGAGCTGATCGCGGGGGTGCGCGCGGTGGCCGACGGCGCCGCCTATCTGTCACCGAAGGTCGCGGCCCGTGTCGTGGCCCATCTGGCGTCCGGCGGCGCGGGAACCCTGGCCGACCGCCGTACCGCCGCCCGCGCGCGGGTCGACGATTCCATGGCCAGTGACCGTAGAAACGGCGACGGCCCGCCACCTCTGGCAATCGGCGAGGTCAGACCCCTGACCACCGTCGGGGTTGACACCCCGGCGCGCCCCGGGGAATCTCCGGGGCACCCGGCCCGTTCTGGTGCGAGGGGACGGCACCGCGACCACAGGAGGCAGGCATGTACGGCGACCCGGCGACGGTCCGCACGATCCTCACGGAGCTGGGCGACACCTGGGCCATCGTGGGCCTGTCGACGAATCAGCGGCGTGCGGCGTACGGCGTCGCCGATGTCCTCCAGCGCTTCGGCAAGCGCATCGTGCCCGTGCACCCGAAGGCCGAGACGGTGCACGGCGAGCGCGGCTACGGTTCGCTCGCCGAGATCCCGTTCCCGGTCGACGTGGTCGATGTCTTCGTCAACAGCGACCTGGCGGGCCCGGTCGCCGACGAGGCCGTCACCATCGGCGCCAAGGCGGTCTGGTTCCAGCTCGGCGTCATCGACCCGGAAGCGTACGACCGCACCCGCGCCGCCGGTCTGGCCATGGTGATGGACCGCTGCCCGGCCATCGAGATCCCCCGGCTGGGCTGAGCTCCTCGGGCGGCGTCAGGCGCCCAGGCCCTCCAGGACCACCGCGCCCGGCAGCCCCGCGAGCAGCTTGCCCGGCACGATGAGCTTGCCGCGTCGGCTGCCGCTGCCGATGAGGGCGTACGGGATGTCGGCCACGGCGGCGTCCAGCAGGAGCGGCCAGTCGGCGGGGAGTCCGATCGGGGTGATGCCGCCGAACTCCATGCCGCTCTCGCCCGTGGCCGTGTCGATCGGGGCGAACGAGGCCTTGCGGGCGCCGAGGTGGCGGCGCACCACGCCGTTGACGTCCGCGCGGGTGTGGGCCAGGACCAGGCACGCGGCCAGGGTGGTCTCGCCACCCCGCTTGCCCGCGACCACCACGCAGTTGGCGGACAGCTCCAGCAGCCAGGAGCCGTAGTTCTCGACGAGCACGGCGGTGTCGGCCTTGTCCGGGTCCGTGTCCACGAACAGCACCTGCTCCACCGGCTCCGAGCCGCGCCAGTCGCGCAGCGCCTCGGCGACGGGAGCGGTCAGCAGGTCCAGGCACTCGACGGCGGGACGGACCTCGTCGAAGGCATCCATCGGCGTACTCATGCCGCCAAACTAGCAGTCGGAGCGGGCACGAGGGCCGGACCCGGCGGCCTCAGCGCGCGGGTGGCACCGACACCGCCATGGTCATCTCCACCGGCGCCGTCCCGTCGTTGCGGTAGGTGTGCGGGGTGTTCGCCTCGAACGCCACCGAGGTGCCGACCGGGGCGGTGTGGGACTCACCGCCGATCACCAGGGTGAGCTCGCCCGCCGTCACATGGATCAGCTCGACCGTGCCGGAGGGATGCGGATCGGAGCTGCTCTCGTCGCCGGGCATCAGCCGCCATTCCCACATCTCCAGCGGGCCGTCCGCCTCGGTGCCGACGAGCAACGCGGTGTAGCTGCCCGCCTCGGTGGACCACATCCGCACCGCCTGGTCGGGCGGGACGAAGGTCACCCGGGGCCCCTGCTCGTAGTCGAGCAGTGTGGTGATGCTCACGCCGAGCGCGTCGGCGAGCTTGACGGTGGTGCCCACGCTCGGATTCGTACGGGCCTGCTCAATCTGGATGATCATGCCCCGGCTGACCCCGGCGCGGGCCGCCAAGGCGTCGAGGGTGAAGCCGCGTTCATTGCGCCAGCGTTTGAGGTTGCGGGCGAGCGACTGCGTGAGCTGGTCGAGGTCCGTCACGTTCCGGTCCGTCCATCCGTCCAAAATAGTGAATGGCGTAGTCGAGTACAGTGAACTACTGTGGGCTGTACTCCCACGTCCACCACACTGTACGGCGAGGTTCCCCCATGTCCGCACTCTTCGCTCTTGCCACCAGCCTGCTCTGGGGGCTGGCCGACTTCGGCGGAGGGTTGCTCACCCGGCGCACACCCGCGCTCACCGTGGTCGTCGTCTCCCAGATCATCGCGGTCACCGTCCTCGGCGCCATCGTGGTCGCCACCGGCGGATGGTCCGAGGCGGGCCCGCAGCTGTGGTTCGCCGCGGCGGCAGGTGTGGTCGGCCCGGCCGCGATGCTGTGCTTCTACCGGGCCCTCGCGCTCGGCCCGATGGGCGTCGTCTCCCCGCTCGGCGCGCTCGGCGGGGTCATCGTGCCGCTCGGTGTCGCGCTGGTGCTCGGCGAGCGGCCCGGGCTGCTCCAGGTCTCGGGGGTCGTGGTGGCGGTCGCGGGCGTGGTCCTGGCGAGCGGTCCGCAGACCGGCGGGGCGCCCGTCCAGCGGCAGACGCTGCTGCTCACCCTGGTGGCCGCGCTGGGCTTCGGCTCGGTGATGGCGCTGATCGCCGAGGCGTCGCACACGCTGACCGGGCTGTTCCTCGCGCTGTTCGTGCAGCGGGTGTGCAATGTGGCGGTCGGCGGCGGCGCGCTGCTGGTCTCCGTGCGGCGCGGCAACCCCGGGCTGCCCGAGGGCGGGATGGGCGTGGTGCGGGCGTCGCTGCCCTCGCTCGCCTTCGTGGGCCTCGCCGACGTGGCGGCGAACGGCACGTACAACCTCGCCGCGCACCACGGCCCGGTCACCGTCGCCGCGGTGCTCGCCTCCCTCTACCCCGTGGTGACCGCCCTCGCGGCCCGCGGGCTGCTCGGCGAGCGGCTGCGGGTGGTCCAGGCCACGGGCGCCGGGCTCGCCCTGGTGGGCACGCTGCTGCTGGCCACGGGCTGAGCGGACCGCGGCCCGGCGCCCACCCGGCCCTGCGCGAGCGGCCCTGCGTCGCAAGCCGGCGTGCGTAAAGCCATGCATAAGCCGATGTGCTCCAGGAACCCACTACGCCATGGGGCACGGATACGAGAAGCTGTACATGGTGCGGGCCGAGGCCCGGGGGATCGTGGATGCCGCGGCGCGGGCGTGGCAGGGGCCCGGGCGGGAGCGGGACCTGCTCGTGCAGTCGCTGAAGGCGGCCGGGGCGGCCACGCTCGCCTGGGCGGTCTCGGGGTGGTGGCTCAAGGACCCGGTGGCGCTGATGGCGCCGTGGGTGGCGGTGGTCCTGGTCCAGGCCACCGTCTACCGCTCGCTGTTCAAGGGGTTGCAGCAGCTGGTGGCCATCGCCGTGGGCACGCTGCTGGCGGCGGGGGCCGAGGCCCTGACCGGGAACATCCTGATCTCGGTGGCCCTGGTCCTGCCCGTCGTGATGCTGCTCAGCAACTGGCCCCGCCTCGGCGACCAGGGCATCTACGGCCCCACCACCGCGCTGTTCACCCTCACCTCCGGCCCCGTGTCCAGCCTCACCGTCTCCCACCGGCTGCTACAGGCCCTGCTGGGCGCCGCGATCGGCATCGCCGTCAACGCGCTGATCGTCCCGCCGGTCCATCTGCGGAATGTGCGGGAGAACCTCAGCAGCCTCGCGCGCGGTGCTGAGGGCGCCCTCGCGGGCATGGCCGAGGGACTGGCCCATAACGACTGGTCGGAGGAGACCGCCACCGACTGGCGGCAGCTGTCCGATCGCCTCCAGCAGCGGCAGGCAAGCCTGCGATCCGCTCGGCTGTGGAGCCATGAGAGCCTCAGGCTGAATCCCCGGCTGCCGTGGAAATCGCGCAAAAGGCTGCCGCCGCTTCCCGATGAGAGTGAGGACCAGCGGTGGGGAGCGATCGCCGCCCAGATCGGCGGGATCGCCAACACCATGATCGACATCGTCGACGAGAACCGCACCATCCCCTCCCCCGACCAGCGGGCGCTCGGCGACTACGGCCTGCTCCTGTGCGACCTGGCGGCCGCGTGCGCGGCCCGGGCCGATCTGATCTGTCTGCCGTCCGCCCCTGACGACGAGGACGCGCACGCCCGGCTGGAGGAGGCGCTGGACTCCGTCGAACGGCGCCACGACGCCCTGCACAAGGTCCTCTGCGATCAGCACAGCGTCTCCACCGCCACCACCGCCGTCCTGGGCACCCTGCTGGTGCAGGCCCAGAACATCTGGCATCACATCGCCCCGGACACCTGGCCCCGCGCCACTGACGGGGCATAGCACCCGGTCGTCGGGGTACATCGGTGCAGTCCCCCGCGGTGGTGTCGGGGCGGAGTTGTGAGGAGTGGTGCCCATGAAGCCGATCGGCCAGACACGGCCGGGATTCCCCTGCTGGGTGAGTCTCGCCGCCCCCAGCCTCCGGGCGGCGCAGGAGTTCTACACCGCGGTGCTCGGGTGGACCTGGCGGCCCACCGGGATGGGTGAGGAGTTCCGTACGGCGCTGTTCGGCGGGGCACCGGTGGCCGGGGTCGGGGCACTCGCGGACAGCCTCAGGGGCGCGGTCGCCTGGACACCGTTCTTCGCCGTGGCGGACGCGGACGACACCGCGGCACACATCCGTGAGCGGGGCGGCACCGTCGGCGTCGGCCCGCTCCCGTTCGGCACCGGCCGCCGCGCCGCACTGGCCGCCGACCCCGACGGCGCCGTCTTCGGCTTCTGGGCGGGAGAGGCGCTGCCCGGCTGGCCGTCGGGTCCGGTGGAGGGCGCCCCGGCCTGGCTGGAGCTGCGGACCCGGGACGCGTTCGCGGCCGCCCTCTTCTACGGCGAGGTCTTCGGCTGGGCGTCACCGGAGGGCAACTGCTCCGTGGAGTACGAGAACGACGAGGTGATCGTGCGCGAGGAGGGCCGCAAGCTGGCGGTGGTCCACGGCGGCGCCGTCGAGCAGGCACCCGACCCCCGGGTAAGGCCGCGCTGGTACGTCCACTTCCGCGTCCCCGACGTGACGGCCGCCGTGGCGGCGGCCCGCGCCGCCGGTGGCACGGTCGCCCTCCCGCCGGACGCCTCTCCCACGGGCCGTCAGGCGATCCTGTGCGACCCCGACGGGGGGCTGTTCACCGTCACCACCGCCTGAGCGGACGGCCCGCCCCGGCACCCCGGTCCGGCTCGGCGAGATGGCGGAAAGACGACGCCGGTGCGTGATGAAGCCGGTCCGGCCGGGAAGCCGTGGAGGCGGAGAGCGCGGGGGAACACGCTGTCGTCAGGACGGAGAGCGGTGATGACCACCACGGCGGAGGAAGCCCGGACCGGTCCGCCCGCCCCGCGCGTCATCCGGTTGCCGGGGATCGTGCTGGGGGTGGGGCTCGGCGGATTCGTCGACGGGATCCTGCTGCACCAGTTGCTCCAGTGGCACCACATGCTCAGCAGCACCAACCACGACCGCGTCGGCGTGCGGTTCTACAACCCGGACACCGTCTCGGGTCTGCGGATGAACACCGTGTGGGACGGCATCTTCCACGCCGTGTGCTGGATCTCGGTACTGCTGGGGCTGGCCATCCTCTACGCCCGGGTCACCCACGACCGACGCCGGGTGTGGGGATCCCGCGTGCTGTGGGGGTGGATGCTGGTCGGCTGGGGCCTGTTCAACCTCGTCGAGGGCGTGCTGGACCACCAGATCCTCGGCATCCACCATGTCCACGGCGGCCCGGAACAGCCGTGGTGGGACGCCGGTTTCCTCGTCCTGGGCGCCCTGCTGGTGGCCGGAGGCTATCTGTTGCAGCGCGGCGGGGCGCCCTCCGGCCCCGAGGCGCCCCGCGCCACCGGGCGCGGGTGATGGGCGGCGCGGCGCATCCCGGCCATGGGCACGGCGGGGGCGGCGGCCCGCTGGACGTATGGCTGCCGGCCCTCGCCCTGCTGGGGTGCGCCGTCGGCTACGCGCTGACGGTCCGCCGCGCCCGCCGCCGTCACCCCGCCCAGGGCTGGCCGCTCGCGCGGTCGCTGAGCTTCGCGGCGGGGCTCGTCCTGGTGGCCGTGGCGCTGCTGCCGCCGCTCGCGCCGTTCGCCCATGCGGACTTCCGCGGCCATATGGCCCAGCATCTGCTGCTCGGGATGTACGCGCCCCTGGCGCTGGTGCTCGCGGCCCCGGTCACCCTGCTGCTGCGCGCCCTGCCCCCGGACCGCGGGCGACGCCTGACCGCCGTGCTCCGCTCCCGCCCCGCGCGGCTGCTCGGCCACCCCGTCACCGCCCTGCTGCTGACCACCGGCGGGCTGGTGCCGCTGTACTTCACCCCCGTCTACGACGCCACCGTGGGCCACCCCGGATGGCACTGGCTGACACACGCCCACTTCCTGCTCTCGGGCTGGCTGTTCGCGTATGTCATCGCCGGTCCCGATCCGGCCCCCGCCGGGCCGGGGGTGCCGGCCCGGCTGGTGGTCCTCGGCGTCGCCATCGCCGCCCACGCCGTCATCGCCCAGCTGATGTACGGGGGCTTCTGGGTCGAGGTGAGTGCCCCGATCGCCGAGGTCCGGGGCGGTGCGGAGATCATGTACTACGGCGGCGACCTCGCCGAGCTCCTCCTGGCCGCGGCCCTCGTCACCACCTGGCGGCCCGTGCGGACGCCCCGGAAGCCCGTGCGGACGCCCCGGAAGACGCACGGGACACGGGTACGCCCGCTGCGGCGGCCGCGGGAGGAGATCCGCGCCGACCCACGGACCCTGCCGAAATCCGGGTGACGGTGAGGTTACTTCCAGGGGGCCCGGGGGTACCTGGGCGTCACGTCATCGCAGCGACCCCCGGGGGACCACGGTGACCAGGCCCTTCCGGTCCAGACCGCGGGCCGGAAGAGCCGCTTCGGCTGACGCGTCGGCTTCCGGGTCGACGCCTCAGCCGTCGATTCCGCCGCTCTCGCAGATCTGCCGGGCGATGTCCCGCAGCTTGACGTTGCGCTCCTGGGACACCCGTCGGATCAGCGCGAAGGCGTCGTCCTCGCTGATCTTCAGGCGTTCCATGAGGATGCCCATGGCCTCCCCGATGGTGTGCCGGGTCTGGATCGCCTGCTGGAGCTGATCGGCGGTGCGGGCGCTGGAGAAGGCGACCGCGGCATGCGAGGCGAGCAGCCATCCGGCCGTCTCGCTGGCCTTGGTGAAGACGGCGGGGTGCCGCGAGTAGAGGTTCAGTGCGCCGAGGTTCTCCTGCTCGGTGTAGAGCAGGAACCCCATCATGCTGCCGATGCCGAGTTCGCGGGCCTCGCTGACGAAATCCGGCCAGCGCTCCTCGGGCTCGGTGAAGTCCTTGATCCGGAATACCCGCTCGCCTTCCAGTCGGCGGGCGGCGTCGAAGCAGGGCCCCTCGCGGAGCCGGCCCTGGAGCCGGTCCGACCGCACCACCAGCCCGTCGGTGGGGGCGAGGGACTCCACGCGGTTGCCGTGGAGCACCAGGATGCCGGCCGCGTCGCAGCCGTCCACGATGTCCACCGCGGACGCGCTGATCCGGTCCAGCGTGGCCTCCACGGACTCCTGCGCCAGCAGGTCCCGCGCCATGGTGGCCATGCGCTCGGCAAAGGCTTCCCAGTCCATGCCCACCATCCGATCACATCCGGCTACTCGCCGCCTCTGAGCGCTTCCCGGTACTGCTTCGCCCGGTCCGCGTACACCTGGGCGTTCAGTTTGATGCCTTCTCGTTCCTCGTCGGTCAGGGGGCGCTTCACCCGCGCCGGCACCCCGGCCACCAGGGAACCGGGCGGTATCTCCATCCCCTGCGGCACCAGTGCCTGGGCCGCGACCAGGGATCCCGCACCGATCCGGGCGCCGTTGAGGACCGTCGCCCCCATGCCGATCAGAACCTCGTCCTCGACCGTACAGCCGTGCACGACCGCATTGTGCCCGACCGAGACCCGCTCGCCGATCGAGACCGGGAATCCGGGGTCGACATGCACCGTGCAGTTGTCCTGAATGTTGCTGTCCGCGCCGAGGACGATGGGGCCGCCGTCACCCCGCAGCACCGCCTGGTACCAGACGCTCGATCCCGCCGCCAGCACGACGTCGCCGATCACCACCGATGTGGGGGCCACGAACGTGTCGGGGGCGATCCGCGGCTCCTTCCCGTCGATGCCGAAGATCAAGGCGCGCACCGTCTCTCCCACCTGGTCGTTCCCTTCGCGTTCCACTCCCCGGCCGACAGGTCCAGCGGAGCCGTCCAGCGGTTCGACCGATCCGGCCGGTCCGCCCCGAGTCCTAGTCCCCGGCCGGGACCGGCTCCGGCTCCGCGGTCTCCGAATCGGCCGCCGTGACCGCCGCGGCCTTGGCCTTCTTGGAGCGCCACTTCATGACCAGCATCGAGCCGAGTCCGAAGAGCAGGGCCAGCACGAGCCCGAGCCAGGAGAAGCGCTTCAGCCAGTCCTCCGCGACCTTGCCCAGGGAGTAGATGACCGCGGTGGTGCCACCGGCCCAGACGATGCCGCCGAGCACATTGGCGATGAGGAACTTCCAGTACGGCATGCGCAGCACGCCCGCGAGCGGCCCGGCGAAGATGCGCAGCAGCGCGATGAACCGGCCGACGAAGACCGCCCACATGCCCCACTTCTGGAAGGAGCGCTCGGCGGTGGCCACGTGCTCGGCGCTGAAGTGCTTGGGGAATTTGCGGCCCAGCCAGGCGAGCAGCGGCTGTCCGCCCTTGCGGCCGATGAGATAGCCGATGGAGTCGCCGATCACCGCGCCCGCGACGGCGCACGTCCCCAGGATGTAGGGGTTGATGTGGTCCTGGGAGGCCGCCAGCAGCGTCGCGCTGACGAGGACGATCTCGCCGGGGAGCGGGATTCCCAGGCTCTCCAGGCCGATGACGATACCCACGAGCAGATACACACTGACCGCGGGCACGGTCTCGAGCCATTCCTCGATATGCAACGCCGGTTCCTCCCCATGTGGCGACCGCTTCCCGGCGTGCGCCGGACAGGACGCGGCGCACGCCGGGAAGCCTACTCAATCGGCGCGCGGTCGCCATCATCCCCAAGTCGTGCTCCGGCTCGCGTCGGCTCCGGCGGAAGGAGGACGGGCCCGGGGCCGGGCTCGGGGTTGGGAGGCCGGGCTCAGGACTGGGGGCGCAGGGTCCACACGATGGACATTTCGCCCGTAACCGCACCGTCCTCGCGTGTGATCGCGACGTTCACCGGGAATTCAGGCCGCTCCCCCGCGTCCAGCTCGGCGACCACCTCGGCGGCGGGCCGGCCGAGGGTGGCGGTCGCGGTGACGGGCCCCTTGGCGAGCTTCTTGTAGCCGATCTCGGCACGCACGGCCAGCGGCACGGCACGGCCGAGCTGATCGCCGAACGCCGCCAGCACGATGGCGCCGCTCGCGGACTCCGCCAGGGTGAACATCGCGCCCGCGTGGGGGCCGCCGACATGGTTGTGGAAGTCGGGCTGGTCGGGCAGGCACAGCACCGCGCGCTCGGGCGACGTCTCGCGGAACTCCAGGTTCAGGGTGCGCACCATGGGCACCGTGGCGGCGAGCATCTCGCCGACGGAGGGCAGGGTTTCTGACATGCCCCGGAAGTTACCACCCAGTAGCAAACGGGGAAAGGGGCAGTTCAAGGGGCAGCCGTAGCAGCTGTCGTCGGCCCCCTCTATCGTTACTGGCCATGTGGCCAGGACAGCAGCCGCCCGGGGGCGAGCAGAACAACCCGCACGATCGGAACCCCTATCAGCAACCGGGGTATCAGCAGCCGGGATACAACCAGCCGAACCCGTATCAGCAGCCGGGGTACCAACAGCCGAATCCCTATCAGCAGCCGCCCCAGCAGCAGCCGGGGCAGTCCGGCCAGCCGGGGCAGCAGCAGCCCGGTTACGGCCCGCCGCAAGGTCCGCCCGGCCAGCAGTGGGGCACTCCGTCCGGCCCGCCCGGCGCACCGCAGCCGCCGCGCGACAACAAGAAGCGCACGACCACCATCGCCATCGTCGCGGCCATCGCGGTCGTCGCGGCCGCGGCCATCACCGGTGCGCTGGTCCTGAACAAGGACGACAGCGACGGCGGTGACGAGTCGAAGGGGAAGGACAAGACGCCCGCGTCCACGTCGGCCCCGGCCTCCGAGGAACCGAGCGAGGACCCGGGCGGCGGCGGTGCGGACAACCCGCGCGCCGGCGGTGACGCCACCGACGTCAAGGCGGTCATACCCGGCTGGAAGCCGGTGGTCAGCCCCAAGCGGCACAACGCCTTCGACGTCCCTCCGGACTGGACGATCGAATCGCCGGGCCTGAGCACCGGTTTCGAGGACGACAAGGGCAAGCCGCTCGTGGTCATGTCCGCTCCGGCGCGGTACAAGAAGGACTACTGCTCGGTCAAGGACAAGGACGGCTACGTCGACAAGAGCCACGCCGCCGGGGCGGGCTCGAAGGGCGCCCAGGGCGCCAAGAGCGAGGCGTCGGCCGCCAAGATCGAGGCCGAGAACTGGGTCTTCGCGGCCTTCGACCAGAAGCAGACCGGGACCCGCAAGGTCACCGACGCCAAGAAGTTCAAGAGCGCCCACGGTCTCGAGGGCTACACCGCGTCGGCCACCGTCACCGGGGTGAAGAAGACCGACAAGTGCACCACCGACGGCAAGTCCGTCACCGTGACCTACACGGACACCAACGGCGACTTCGCCACCTGGGTCCTGTACTCGGTCAAGGGCACCAAGGAAGAGGTCCCGGACTCCACCATCAAGAAGATCATGAGTTCGCTGCGGCCGGTGAAGTCGGAGGTCTCCTGACCTGAGGTCGAAGGTCTCCTGACCTTCTGACCGCTCCGGCCATGGCGGCCGGAATTCGGTTGGACGCCGGGGCCCGCCCCCAGGGATAGTCCGGATGTGACGACTCCTCCGGCCCCGCGCCCCCGACCGCACCGCCCCGCGTGGGCCGGCCGCAACCACACACTGCTGACCACCGCCGCCGTGGTGACGGGCCTCGGAAACGCCGGAGCCCTCATCGCGGCGGCGTTCGCGGTGCTGGAGGCGGGCGGGGACGGCGGCGACGTCGGGCTGGTGGCGGCGGCCCGCACCCTTCCGCTGGTCGTCTTCCTGCTGATCGGCGGCGCGGTGGCGGACCGGCTGCCCCGCCACCGGGTGATGGTCGCGGCCAACAGCCTCAACTGCCTCTCGCAGGCGGTGTTCGCCGTGCTCGTCCTGTCCGGCGAGGCGCGGCTGTGGCAGATGGCCGTGCTGTCCGCGCTCGGCGGCACCGGGCAGGCGTTCTTCTCCCCCGCCGCCGAGGGCATGCTGCTCTCCAGCGTCAACGGCGAGCAGGCCGCCCGCGCCTTCGCGCTGTTCCGGATGGGCATGAACGGTGCGCAGATCGGCGGGGCCGCGCTCGGCGGCGCGCTGGTCGCGGTGGTCGGCCCGGGCTGGGTGCTGGCCGCCGACGCCGCCGCGTTCGCGGTCGCGGGCGCCCTGCGCTCGCTGCTCGATGTCAGCGCCGTCGCCCGGCGGGAGCCCGGCGGCGGCATGCTGCGGGATCTGCGCGAAGGTTGGCGCGAATTCGTCGGACGGCCCTGGCTGTGGTCGATCGTCGTCCAGTTCTCCGTCGTCAACGCGGTGGTGGGCGCGGCAGAGGCGGTGTTCGGCCCGCTGGTGGCCGAGGACCATCTGGGCGGGGCGCGCCCCTGGGGGCTCGCGCTCGCGGCGTTCGGCGCGGGCACCGTCCTGGGCGGGCTGCTGATGGTGCGCTGGCGGCCGCGCCGGATGCTGCTCGCGGGCTCCCTGTGCGTGCTGCCGCTCGCCCTGCCGTCGGCCGCGCTCGCCGCCCCGGTGCCGGTCGTGCCGCTGGTCGCGGTGATGTTCCTGGTCGGGGTGTCGATCGAGGTGTTCGGGGTGTCCTGGATGACCGCGCTGCACCAGGAGATCCCCGAGGACAAGCTGTCGCGGGTCTCGGCGTACGACTGGTTCGGCTCGGTCGCCATGGTGCCGCTCGCCACGGCGCTCGCGGGCCCGGCCGAGGAGGTGTTCGGCCGGGCGGCCTCGCTGTGGGGCTGCTCGGCGCTGATCCTGGCGCTGACGCTGGCGGTGCTGACGGTCCCGGACGTACGGCGGCTGCGCCGGCGAGAGACCGAGCCCGTCGCCGAGGGCGGGCCGGCCGCCGCCACGGACACCGCGCCGGAGCCGGTCAGCCCACGCTGAACGCCCCGTCCGGCGGCTCGGGCGAGGGCGTGGCGGCCTCGTCCCGCACCGGCGCCGCGCCCCCCATGAACCGCTCCAGCGCCTCCCCGTACTCGACCCTGGCCGGGAAGGCGTCGGCCGCGGTGCGGCGGGCCAGCACGGCGACCGGCGGTTCGGACTGGGAGGCCACCAGCACGGCGTTGCCGAACCGGCGGCCGCGCAGCACCGACGGCTCCGCGATGAGGGCGAGATGCGCGAACGCGGTGCGGTAGGTGGCCAGTTGGGAGCGGAGGAAGTCGAACGGCGCCGCGTCGGCCAGATTCGCCGCGTACCACCCGCCCGGCCGCAGCGCCCGGGCCGCGGCGCGGGCGTACTCGACTGAGGTCAGATGCGCGGGCACCCGCGAACCGTCGAAGACATCGGCCACGATGACATCGGCGGACCCCTCGGGCGCGGCCTCCAGCGCGGTCCGGGCGTCCTCGGGCCGCACCGTGATGCCCGCCCCGGACGGCAGCGGAAGGTACTCGGCCACCAGCTCGAGCAGCCCTCGGTCGGCCTCGATCACCACCTGGTGGGAGCCGGGGCGGGTGGCGGCCAGATAGCGAGGCAGCGTCCAGGCCCCACCACCCAGGTGCAGTACGTCGAGCGGGGCGCCGGGATCGGCGGCCGCGTCCAGGACATGGGCGATCCGCCGCGCGTACTCGAACTCGAGATGGCCCGGATCGTCCAGGTCGACGTACGACTGCGGGGCGCCGTCCACGGTGAGCAGCCAGGCGCGCGGGCGGTCCAGGTCCGGCATCAGCTTGGCGGTGCCACCGTCCACGGCTCGGCTCACGGGTATCGGCTCGTTCACCCCCTCATTGTGCCGTCGCGCGCATGCCGTGGCCTCCGCTCGCCCGCCCCCACGGGGGGGGCGGACGAGCGGGGCCGGTGCCCACTACGGCAGCACGGTGGTGACCGTGCCCGCGCCCACCGTGCGGCCGCCCTCGCGCACCGCGAAGCCGAGGCCCGGCTCCAGCGGTACGGCACGGCCGAGCTCGACCGTCATGGTGACCGTGTCACCGGGGCGCGCCACCGCGGTGGCCCCGAGGTCCACGGCGCCGACCACATCGGCCGTACGGAGGTAGAACTGCGGGCGGTAGCCGGTGGACACCGGTGTCCACCGGCCGCCCTCGGCCGCCGACAGGACGTACACCCGCGCGGTGAAGCGCCGCCGCGGCACGAGGCTGCCGGGCGCGGCCACCACATGGCCGCGGCGCACCGCGTCCCGTGCCACCCCGCGCAGCAGCAGCGCCACGTTGTCGCCCGCCTCGGCCGACTCCATGGACTTGCCGAAGGTCTCCACGCCGGTGACCACCGTGGCCACGTCGGTGCCGGGCACCTCGACCCGGTCGCCGACCCGTACCGTGCCGCGCTCGATGGCGCCGGTGACGACCGTGCCGCGTCCGGTGATGGTCAGCACGTTCTCCACCGGTAGCAGGAACGGCGCCCCGGTGTGGCGCACCGGCGTCGGTACGTAGATGTCCACGGCGTCCAGCAGCGCCTCGATCGCCCCGGTCCAGCGCGGGTCGCCCTCCAGCGCCCGCAGCCCGGAGACCCGTACGACGGGCGTGGTGTCGCCGGGGTAGCCGTGCGCGGAGAGCAGCTCGCGCACCTCGAGCTCGACGAGGTCGGTGAGCTCGGGGTCGCCCGCGTCGGCCTTGTTGAGGGCCACCACGATGTGGTCGACGCCGACCTGGCGGGCCAGCAGCACATGCTCGGCGGTCTGCGGCATCACACCGTCGAGCGCGGAGACCACGAGGATCGCCCCGTCGATCTGGGCGGCGCCGGTCACCATGTTCTTGATGAAGTCGGCGTGGCCGGGCATGTCGACATGCGCGTAGTGCCGGGTGTCGGTCTCGTACTCGACATGCGCGATGTTGATGGTGATACCGCGCGCGGCCTCCTCCGGCGCCCGGTCGATACGGTCCGCCGGTACGTAGGCGCCGCCGGTGCCGCGCTCGCTCAGCACCTTGGTGATGGCGGCGGTCAGCGTGGTCTTGCCGTGGTCGACATGGCCCATGGTGCCGATGTTCAGATGCGGCTTGGTGCGCACATAGGTCTGCTTGGACATGCGACGGTCTCTCCTCGTCAGCGGGGGTGGGAAGCGCGGACCCCAGAACCTCGCCGACCCTCCCCCTGGGGGATCCGTCGGAGTTGTCCGAGGAGGGTCAGCTTCGGGCGCCGTCGAGGCAGGCGGCGGGAACGGCGGCGGGCGGGTCCGTGGTGAGGGCGGCGACCGCGGCCGGAGCGAGAGAGGGGACGGCAGCCTTCGGCGCGTCCGCGACCGCGGACGTCGGCGTGAGGAAGGCGAGCCGGAACATGCTGTGATCTTCGCGCACTGTTCGGTCCGCGTCGAATGGTTTTCGGTGCGTTTCGATGCGTGTGGGGTGGGTGGGGCGGGTGGTCCGGAACCGCTGCCGACAGGGATCGGAAACCTCCGCCGACGGGGTTCGGAACCGTCTGTCGACGGTCTGCCGACAATCGGACGACAACCTGACGACATCACAGCGTCCGCCGGGCCCGGTCGGTTACGCTCCACCGATGCTCGATGTCGCCCCGCCGCCCGCGAAACCGGCCACGCGCCGCGCCCGCGCCGTGCTCCTCTCGCCGTGGTCGCGGCTGGGGTTGCTGGCCGCGCTGCTCACCGGTTCCGCGATCACGGTCTGGCTGTGGCAGCCGCAGCGGCTGCTGACCCACGGCTGGCCGGAGTTGTCGGGCGGGACGGCCGTGGCGCTGTTCACGGCCGCGTACGGGGTGGGCACCGCCGCGCTGGTGCCCCGGCCGCTGCTGAACCTGGCGGCCGGTGCGCTCTTCGGCATCCAGGCCGGGCTGGCCACGGCCATCGGCGGCACGGTGATCGGCGCCGGGATCGCCTTCGGCCTCGGGCGGCTGCTGGGGCAGGACGCGCTGCGGCCGCTGCTGCGGGGGCGCTGGCTCACGGCGGCGGACCGGCAGTTGAGCCACCACGGGTTCCGGTCGATGCTGGCGATCCGGCTGTTCCCGGGCGTACCGTTCGCCGCCGCCAACTACTGCGCGGCCGTCTCCCGGATGAGCTGGCCGTCGTTCCTGCTGGCCACCGGTCTTGGCAGTGTGCCGAACACCGCCGCGTACGTGGTCGCGGGCAGCCGTGCCACCACCCCCACCTCGCCCGTCTTCCTCCTCGCGCTGGCCTTCATCACGGTGCCCGCCGTCGCGGGGGCGCTGGTGGCCTGGCGCAAACGCGGCCGTATCCGGGGCTGACCGGCCCCAGGACCGTCAGCCACCGGCCGGTCCGGTGGCTGAGGCGGACGTGGCCGCGGCGCGTGCGGACAGCGGCTCGGCGATGTCCTCCAACGGCCGCCGCTCCGCCGGAATCGCGAGGAAGACGGCGACCAACCCGGCCGCGACCATGAGCGACGCCCCGATGGAGAAGGCCAGCGCGGTGTCGGCGACGACTCCGCTCGCCGTCAGGTCCGAGAAGATCAGCGGACCGCTGATGCCCCCGGCCGCCGTGCCGATGGCGTAGAAGAAGGCGATGGCCAGGGCGCGCGTCTCCATCGGGAAGACCTCGCTGACCGTCAGATACGCCGAACTCGCACCGGCCGAGGCGAAGAAGAGGACCACACACCAGCAGGCGGTCATCGTGGTGGCGTTGAGCCAGCCGTTGCCGAACAGCCAGGCCGTGATGAACAGCAGCACACCGGAGAGTACGTACGTCCCCGAGATCATCGGTCGGCGGCCGACCGAGTCGAAGAGCCTGCTCAGCAGCAATGGCCCGAGGAAGTTGCCGAAGGCGATGACCGTGAAGTAGTAGCCGGTGTCGCCGCTGGCCACGCCGAAGAACTTCACCAGGATCGAGCCGAAGCCGAAGGTGATGGCGTTGTAGAGGAACGCCTGCCCGATGAAGAGGGCCAGCCCCAGGAACGCGCGCCGGGGGTACGCCCGGAAGAGCGTCCGGGCGATCTCGAGGAAGCCGGTGCTCTTCCGCGTGCGGATCGTGATGGCCTTGTCCGGCTCGGGGAGGCGGCGCCCGGTCTCGTCCTCGATCCGCCGTTCGGCCGCCGCGACCAGTTCCTCGGCGCCCTCCGTCCGGCCGTGGATGAACATCCAGCGCGGGCTCTCGGGGACGTTCCGCCGGACCAGCAGGATGACCAGGCCGAGGACGACGCCGAGGGCGAAGGTGAGCCGCCAGCCGACGTTCAGCGCGAAGAAGTCGGTGTTGAGCATCAGCACGGAGAGCAGCGAGCCGCCCATCGCGCCGAGCCAGAAGCTCCCGTTGATGACCAGGTCGACGCGGCCCCGGTACTTGCTGGGGATCAGCTCGTCGATCGCGGAGTTGATGGCGGCGTACTCCCCGCCGATGCCGAAGCCGGTGAGGAAGCGGAAGAGGAAGAACCACCAGGCGGAGAAGGAGATGGCGGTGAGCGCGGTGGCGGCCAGATAGACCCCGAGCGTGATCAGGAAGAGCTTCTTGCGGCCGTAGCGGTCGGTGAGCCAGCCGAAGACCAGCGCCCCGGTGCAGGCACCGGCCACATAGAGGGCCGCCGCCGCCCCGGTGACCTGCGCGTCGGTGATGGGCAGCCCGCTGCCGGGCTCGGAGAGACGGCTGGCGATATTGCCGACGACGGTCACCTCGAGACCGTCCAGGATCCATACGGTGCCGAGGCCGATCACGATCATCCAGTGCCAGCGTGACCAGGGCAGCCGGTCCAGCCGTGCCGGGACCTCGGTGGTGATCGTCCCGCCCGGCCCGTTTCCGGCGCCGCCCCCGGCCCCGTCCCGTCGGCCGCCCTGTCCTCCGTCGTGCCCGATCGCGGTCATACGGTTCGACTCCTCAGCTGTCCTCGGCTGGGCCGAGCCCCGAGTACCCAAGGTCACAGCGCTGAACCGATGGTCTGACCAGGCCCTTGATGGGCCGCGCAGCCGGGGACGCTACGCTGCCCCCACGACCGGCCGTTGATCCTCGACGGTCGGCTTCCCACTGACCGCCCCGCCTGAATCGGTCATGCCTGGACATCTGAGACCAGGGACCGAGCAGCGCACGATCAGCCTTGGATAGCGAAGACTCAATGTCGTGGTTTGAATCATTCATCCTCGGGCTGGTCCAGGGGTTGACTGAGTTTCTTCCGATCTCCTCCAGCGCCCATCTGCGGCTCACGGCCGCGTTCGCCGGCTGGAACGACCCTGGGCCCGCCTTCACCGCGATCACCCAGATCGGCACGGAGCTCGCGGTGCTCATCTACTTCCGCAAGGACATCGTCAACATCGTGTCGGCCTGGTTCCGCTCGCTCTTCAGCAAGGAGTGGCGCGGCAACCACGACGCCCAGATGGGCTGGCTGGTGATCGTCGGCTCGCTGCCCATCGGTGTGCTCGGGCTCACCCTCCAGGACGCGATCGAGGGTCCGTTCCGCGATCTGCGGCTCATAGCCACGACCCTCGTGGTCATGGGTGTCGTGCTGGGCTTCGCGGACCGGCGTGCGGCCCGTGATGAGACGGGCGGTCGCCATCGCGTCGCCAACCAGCGCAAGACGCTCCAGGAGCTGAGCATCCGGGACGGGCTCATATTCGGGGTCTGCCAGGCGATGGCGCTGGTGCCGGGCGTCTCCCGGTCGGGCGCCACGATCAGCGGCGGACTGCTGATGGGCTACACCCGCGAGGCCGCGGCCCGCTACTCCTTCCTGCTCGCGGTGCCGGCGGTGCTGGCCTCGGGCGTCTTCGAGCTGAAGGACGCCTCCGAGGGCCATACCGAGTGGGGCCCGACGATCTTCGCGACGGTCATCGCCTTCATCGTCGGCTATGTGGTGATCGCGTGGTTCATGAAATTCATTTCAAGCAAGAGCTTCATGCCGTTTGTGATCTACCGGATCCTGCTGGGCATCGCGCTCTTCGCACTCGTCGGCTTCGGTGTGCTGAGCGCCCACGCGGCCGAGTCGGCAGGCTGACGCACCCCTTCCCCGGCATGGGCGGGGAGATGGGCCGCCGGCCGAGGAGGGAGGAGTCCGGCGGCCCCTTCGCTCAGGTCTGGCGCCCCCTGAGCGGCATGGCACGAGTCAAGCGCCATGCCGGGCGATGGGGAAGGGTGTGCGGTAGATATATGCAAGCACTCGTATCACACCGGGTGTGAATTCCTCACCCAGCGCGCACCCCTGCCCTCAGCCGCGGCCTCACGGGGACGATGACCCCGTCGGCCCGGTGACGATCTCCACCAGCTCACTCAACGAGTCGATCCGCCAGTCCGCCATCGCCGCGTCGGCCGTATCGGCCCACAGATACGCCCATGGCCCCCGGCGGATGTGCGCGGCCCGCAGCCCGGCGGCCTTGGCCGGCCGGATGTCGAAGGCCGGGTAGTCACCCACGTACACCGTGTCCCCCGGCGCGGCACCGCCGAGCTCCAGCACCCGCCGGAAGAACTCCGGGTCGGGCTTGACCACCCCCCATCCACTGGACGTCGCCACGG
The DNA here is from genome assembly GCF_039525925.1 of Streptomyces javensis. Classification (NCBI taxonomy): domain Bacteria; kingdom Bacillati; phylum Actinomycetota; class Actinomycetes; order Kitasatosporales; family Streptomycetaceae; genus Streptomyces; species Streptomyces javensis. Next base: position 31,247 of record NZ_BAAAIF010000074.1, read on the forward strand.
CATCGACCGGGAGCCCCATTCCCCGCAGCAGCTCCCCCATCCGCAGCGACTGGTTCCCGGCCAGGACCACCCGCAGCCCGGACGCCCGCAGCGCACCGAGCGCGGACCGTACGTCCGGGTACAGATCGGACTCGTCCAGCCGCTCCCCCCGCCCCGCCGCCTCCCGCGCCCGCCGCTCGGCGTCGACGTCCACGCCCGGCCGCAGCAGCCGGATCGCGTCCCCGTCGTCCCGTCCCCGCGCGACAACGGCCCCCACCAGCGCGGACAGGGTATGCCGGGGCACCCCGAGCCAGTCGGCCCAGGAGCCCCAGTAACGGTCCTCACGGACGAGGGTCGAGCCGATGTCGAACACCACGCTCTCCACCACCACGACCCCTTCCCATGGACCGTTGGACCGTGCCCCTCACGCCTTCTCCGGCCCCCGGCCCTCCCAGTCCGCGTAACGGATCCGGGCCAGATCCAGCACCTCACCGACCGTGCCCCATTCGTTCTTCCCCAGCCGGGACAGCGGCCGCAACCTGGTGACCTCGGCATGCCCGTCGACCATCACCCCGTCGTCGATCGCGGCATGCACCACCCGCCCGAAGACCACCGTCGAGTTCCCGAGCCCCATCGTGCTGTGCACCACACACTCCAACGCCACCGGCGACCCCGCCACCCGAGGCGGCTTCACCCGCAAGCTGGCCTCCTGCTCCACCCCCACCGCCTCGAACTCGCTCACCCCGTGCGGAAAGTCCGTCGCGGTCGCGTTGACCTGCTCGAACAGTCCCTCGGGCGCGAGGTTCACCACGAACTCCCCGGTGTCCTCGACATTGCGCAGCGAATCCTTGCGCCCCACGGAGGTGAACTGCACGACGGGCGGAGCCACGGCCGCGACGGTGAAGAACGAGTGCGGGGCGAGGTTCGCGGCACCGTCCTGGCCGACGGTCGACACCCAGGCGATCGGCCGGGGCACGATGACCGAGGTCAGCAGCTTGTAGAAGGGGGTGGTGCCCATGGTCTCGGGATCGAAGTCGATACGCATGCCGCCCAGTATCCGTGCGGGCGGCGGCAACATCGACTGGGTCGTGGTCCGCCCGAAGTTCCGCGACGAAGTCCGGCCATGGGACCGATCACAGCCTCAGGCGGTACGGCATCATGCAGACGACCGCATCGGTGCGCGCCTGTAGGACCGCGGCCAGCAGCAGGCCGCGCTGGTTCTGGAGGAGCGCGTAGCGCCGGTGCCGGGGCTCGACCTCGGGGATGAGCACGGCGACCTCGCGGCCGGTCCCCGTCTCGCGCCGCACGTAGGCGACCATCGGATGCACCAAAGAGCGGTGCGGACTGTCGACGATCTCCAGGCGCACCCCGGGATTCCAGCGCTCCCAGGCCTCCCGCAGCGCCAGCGCCTTCTCGGGCTCGGCCTGGACGCTGACCGCCACGACCTCGTCGCCCAGGGCCAGCGCCGCCGTCAGCGCACGCTGCGCGAGCCCGCTGACCTCGCCGAGTGGGACGATGACCAGGCTCATGGTGTGCACCGGCGGGGGCGGGATCCGTCCGAGCCCCAGTTCCTCGCAGGCCGCCGTGTAGTAGCGCTGGACGCGGGTGAACAGCAGCATCAGCAGCGGCACCGCGACCATGACCAGCCAGGCCCCTTCCAGGAACTTGGTGGTCAGCAGGACCAGCCCGGCCACGGTCGTCAGCACGGCCCCCAGGCCATTGATCACGGCCCGGCGCAGCCACCCTTCGGGCTGCTCGGTCACCCAGTGACGTACCAGGCCGACCTGGCTGATGGTGAAGCCGGTGAACACCCCGACGGCGAACAGCGGGATCAGCCGGTGGGTCTCGGCCCCGACCGCGACGAGCAGCAGCGCCGACAGCACCGCCAGCGCCACCACCCCGTACCGGTACACCGGCCGCTCGGCGCGCAGCCCGAACAGGTGGGGCAGCCGGTTGTCCCGCGCCAGCACGCTCATCAGGACGGGGAGACCGCCGAAGCTGGTGTTCGCGGCGAGCGCGAGGACGAGGGTGACGATGAGACTGGTGGCGTAGTACTCCCATCCGGTTCCGTACGCGCCGGCGGCGAGCTGGGCGAGGACCGTCACACCACCGCGCGGCGCCACCTGGTCGCGGCGGATGAGATACGCCATCCCGAGGAGCATCGCGCCGAGGAGCACGCCCAGCATCAGCTCGGTGCGCTGCGCCCGCTTGACGCGTGGCTCACGGAACATCGGCACGCCGTTGGCGATGGCCTCCACCCCGGTCAGGGCGGAGCAGCCCGAGGAGAACGCCTTGAGAATGAGCAGGATGCCCAGCGACTCGGTGGCCCGGACGGAGTGGGCGGTGCCGACGACGGCCGCGGGGTGCGAGCGCAGGATCCCCATGACGACGATGCCGAGCATGCTGACGATGAACAGAACGGTCGGCAGCATCAGCACCCGGGCGCTCTCGGCCACTCCCCACAGATTCACCGTGGTGAGCAGGGTGAGCAGCACCAGGCAGACGGCGAGCAGATGTGTGGAGAGGGCCGGAAAGGCGGAGGCGAGGCTGGCGGCGCCGGCGGCCAGGCTGACGGCGACGGTGAGGACGTAGTCGACGATCAGGGCCGCTGCGGCGAGCAGGCTCAGCCGTGGCCCGAGGCTCTTCTTCGCCACCGCGTAGGCGCCGCCCCCGTCCGGATGGACGGCGATCACCTGACAGTAGGAGATCACCAGCACGGTGAGCAGAACGACGATGACCACCGTAATGGGCAGCGTGGCGGCCAGCGTCCCGGTTCCGGCGGCGATCAGGACGACCACGATGGCCTCGGGGCCGTACGCGACCGAACTCAGCGCGTCCAGGGACAGCGCGGCCAGCCCCTCGAGGCTGGTGAGCCGGTGTTTGTCACCCTCCCCGTGGCGCAGCGGCACCCGGGGCCGTTCCTTGCGGTGTGCCAGTCCGAACGCCATGGGGAACCTCGGGGCGGGATATCGGGGGCGTCAGGCGACAGTGTGCCCCGCCGTGGCGCCCGGTCAGCCGAGGCGTGCCCGAACCGCCGTTAGTTCTCCGCCGCTCCCCCGGCTCCCCTGGGCTGACGGAGTGTTCCTTGCGGCGCTCCCCGAGTGTCGCCGTCGGGGCGGTGCCCGCGACCATAAGGTGAGCTGGCGCGGGCACCGGCCTGTCGACAGGAAAGCGGGCCGCGCGATTGTTCCCGCGGACCCGTGCGGTCGCGCGTCCGGCGAGCGAGGGTGGCGCTGACGAGGCGCGCCCGGGTTGCCGCCAAGCGCCGGACGACTGGAGGTTGGTGACCATGACGGTGATGTCCGTGCCCAGGTTCGAGCGGTTCTTCCGGGCGGCGGCGGGGCTCGATGTCGACAAGAACGACCTCAAGCGCTACAGCGACTTCGTGAACGGCAAACTCTACGATCTGCTGCTCATCGCCGAGGCGACCGCGAAGGCCAACACCCGGGACGTGATCCTGCCCTGGGACCTGCCGATCACCAAGGGGCTACAGGAGAGCATCCACCGCTTCCGCGCCCTCGACCAGGAGATCGAGCTGAAGCCCATCCTCGACCAGCTCGCCACCCACCCGGCCCTGGACCGCACGCCCGACGCCGACACCGAGGCAAGGTATCCCGAGATCATCGGCGGGCTCAGCCTCGCGCTGGCCCAGACGTTCAAGATCGTCTACCCGGACCTGAAGAACCCTCAGACCCAGCACTGGGAGAGGGCCGGGCGGCTCTTCGATCTCCTGCTGTGACACCTGCCGATGCTGGGCCCTCCGCGGCTATGCCGGGATGACGGTGGCCAGGTCGGCGGGCATCCGGCCCCGGAGGTCATCCCACTCGCCCTCGCTGATATGGCGTTGCAGGGCCTCCAGGACGGTGTGGACCAGCTGTTCGGTGTCGCCCTGGACCGCGTACGGGAAGTCGTGCCGGATCCGCTGGTAGAACTCCTCGCTGTGCATCTTCACGGGTGTCTCCGCGGGTTTCCAGCCGTCGTAGTAGATGCCGCGCACCAGCATCGGGAGCTGTGCGCCGAACTGGACGGCCTCGTCCACCGTCAGCCGGTCCCGCAGCTGGTGCAGGACCGCGCGCAGGGCGGCGTAGGACTGTTTACGGCGCTCCTTGGGCCAGCCGTACGCGTCCTCGATCTCCTTGAGGAGCCGGTTGGTCTTGTCGACCGTCGTGTCGAACGCGGGAAAGCCTGTCGCAACCATCGTGTTCGTCCTTCCGGTGCCCGCGGCGGCCGCCCGGCGGAGCGGGGGCCGCCGCGGGGAGGAGAGAGCCGGTTCGCGGCCGGCAGGTGCGCGGTCTCAGAGGCCGCCCTGCGACTGCCGCGACTGCTGCGGCGGCTGTTGTTGCTGCTGGGATTCCTGCTGCCGCTGGCTCTCGCCTTGAATGCTCTCGGTGATCTCTATATGGCGGGGCTTGGCAGTCTCCGCCTTGGGAACGGTGATCGTGAGGACGCCCTCGGACATGGCCGCCTTGACGCCCTCGGTGTTCACCTCGCTCGGGAGCAGCAGCCGGTACTCGAACCGACCGGTGCGGCGGCCGCCGCGGCGCAGGACGCCCTTGCGCTCCCGTTCCTTGATCTCTCCGGTGACGGTCAGCTCCTGGCCGTTGACCTCGAGGTCGATGTCCTGGCGCTTGACGCCGGGGAGTTCGAGTTCGATGTGGTATGCCTCGTCGCCTTCGGTCACATCGGCGGCGGGCGTCCACGTCGCCAGACCGGGCGTCGCCGCTCCGCCGACCGTGGATTCGAGCAGACCGCCCATTTGGTTGAGCAGATCGTCGAATTCCGCCAGCGGATTGCGCGCCCACACCCGGGGTCGCTCCATCGCGCCTTGGCGCTGCTGTTGCTGTCGTCGGACGGGAGTGCTCATCGTCCTTCACCTCCGGTCATGTGTAGCGGATGGGTGCGGGTCACCGCCCGGCGCGGCGGACCGGCCGGACGGAGCTTGAATGTCACCGTTCGGGCGAGTGGGGTCGGCGGTGGTGTGGCCGAGATGGTCATGGACGTGGTGGACGGCCATCGCCCCCTCGCCGGCCGCCGAGGCCACCCGCTTGACCGAGCCGCTGCGCACATCACCGGCGGCGAAGACCCCCGGCAGGCTGGTCTCCAGGCTCAGACAGCCGTGGCTCTGGCCTTTCCAGACGCCGGCCGCCGACCGGGCCTGGGCCTCGGCGCCGGTGAGCACGAAGCCCCGGTCGTCCAGGGCCAGGACGTCACCGAGCCAGTCGGTGCACGGCTTGGCCCCGATGAAGACGAACAGCGCGCGGACGTCCACAGTGCGGCGCTCCCCGGTGCGGGTCTGCTCCACCACGATCGACCGCAGGACGTCATCGCCGCGCACCTCGCGGACCTCGGTGTCCACGGCCACGGTCACCCGCGGATGGCGCTCGATCTGGTCGACCAGATAGCGGGACATCCGCGCCCCCAGGTGCGAGCCCCTGATCAGCAGATGCACCCGGGGCACCCGCTCGGCGAGGAAGAGCACCGCCTGGCCCGCGGAGTTGCCGCCGCCGACCACGGCGACGGGGTCCGCGCCGCACTGCCGCGCCTCATAGAGAGTGGCCGCGTAGTAGACGCTCGCCCCCTCCAGCCGCTCGATCCCGGGGACCTTGAGTCTGCGGTACCGGGCGCCGGTGGCCAGGACGACGGTACGGCACAGCGTTTCGCTGCCGTCGGCGAAGGTGACGCGGTAGTGGCCGTCACCCGGTTCCAGGGACGTCGCCTCGGCCGGGAGCCGCACCTGTGCTCCGAACTTGCGGGCCTGGAGCACACCCCGCTCGGCCAGCTCGGAGCCGGAGACCCCCGTCGGAAAGCCGAAGTAGTTCTCGATCAGGGACGAGGTACCGGCCTGACCGCCGGTGGCCACCGCGTCCACGACCGTGGTGGACAGCCCGTCGGAGGAGCCGTAGACGGCAGCGGCGATCCCCGCCGGGCCACAGCCGACGACCAGCAGATCGTTTCGGCTGCGGTCGGGGACCGGTGGGGACAGGCCGATGAGCCGGGCCAGTTCGGCGTTGTCAGGGTTGCGCAACACCTGGTGGTCACGCCAGATGACGATGGGAGTGTCCTCCGGGCCGACGGAGAAGCGGCGCAGCAGCGCCTCGGCCTCTTGGTCCGTCTCCAGGTCGATCCAGCGGTGCGGCAGCCGGTTGCGGGCCGCGAACTCGCGCAGCCGCCGGGTGTCGGGCGAGTAGCGCGAGCCGAGGATGCGGAACCCGGCGCCCGCCCCGACCAGCAGGGCGCGGCGGCCCAGATAGGCGCGGAGGATGAGATCACCGAGGACGGGGTCGCGGGCCACCAGCACCCGCAGCCGGTCCACCGGCACGGCCAGCACCTCACCGGCCTGGCGGGAGCGGGCGGTGTAGAAGGCCACCTGCCCCTGGAGCAGGCCCAGTTCGCCCAGGAAGCGCCCCGGGCCGTGCACTCTGAGCACCCGCTCCTCCGGGGTGCCGTAGTCCTCGATGATCGCGATCGAGCCGCTGAGGATGACATAGAAGTCCGTGCACTGGTCGCCCTCGCGGATCAGCACCTGACCGGGCATCACCGGATGGCGGGTGCCATGACCGGCGAGGAACGTGATCTGCTCGTCCGTCAGCCGCGGATACGCGCCGTACACATCCGGGGTCTCGTCCGGAACCGCTCCCTCGGGTGCGGTGCCCGCGGACCAGTCCTCGCTCGTCATCAGGCCATGGCCTCGTGGGCGTAGCACCACCGCCAGGTCTCGCCCGGTTCCATGGGCTCGACGATCGGGTGTTGGTCGGCGTACGCGTGCGCACGGGCGTGCTTGAGCGGCGAGGAGTCGCAGCACCCGACGTGTCCGCAGGTCAGACAGAGCCGCAGATGGACCCAGGGGGACCCCAGGCGCAGGCACTCCTCACACCCCTCGGGGCTGCGCGGGGTGACGGGACGCACCATCGACAGGTGCGGATCGGGCTCGATGGCCATGGCGTTCACCCTTCCTTGCTGTCGCGGCCCGTCATCACCTGCTCGATCCACGAACGCAGGGTGCCCGCGGGCGCCGCGCCCGCGCGGCGGGCGACCGGCTCCCCCTTGTCCAGGATGAGCAGGGTCGGCACGGCCTGCACCTCGAACCGCTGGGCGAGCCGGGGATTGCGGTCGATGTCGACCTTGACGAGTTTGATCTCTCCGGCGAGTTCCCGGGCCACCTGTTCCAGCGCGGGGCTGACCATGCGACACGGCCCGCACCAGGTGGCCCACAGGTCGACGACGACGAGGGGGTCGGCCTGCTCGGCGACCTCGGCGAAGTCCCGCTCCTCGGCATCCGCGATCCACGGCAGCGGGTTCTTGCAGTTGCCGCAGCGCGGACGGCCCTCCGCCGCCGCGGGCACCTTGTTGGTCTTCCCGCAGGTGGGGCAGGTGATGGTGGGGGCCTTGACGGTCTGGGTCGGCATCGTTCTCACGCGGCCTTTCCGAGTCCCGCGGTTTCTGGTTGTCGTTCGTAGGTGACGACGAGTTCGCCGTGCTGGGCGTCGACCTTGACGGTGGCGCCCTCGTCGACATCGCCGCGCAGCAGGGCGCGTCCGATGAGGGTCTCCACCTCGTGGGAGATGAAGCGGCGCAGTGGGCGGGCGCCGTAGACGGGGTCGTAGCCCTCGTGGGCGATGACCTGGCGGCCGGCGGGGGTGAGTTCGACGGCGATGAGGCGTTCGGCCAGGCGTTTGCGCAGCTCGTCGAGTTGGAGCTCCACGATCCGCTCGATCTGGGGCTCGCCGAGCGGCTTGAACAGCACGATGTCGTCGACCCGGTTGAGGAACTCGGGGCGGAAGTGGCCGCGCAGCTCGCTCATCACCAGGCTCCGGGCGTCCGGCTTGAGTTCACCGTCGGTGGTGACGCCGTCGAGCAGGTGTACCGAGCCGATGTTGGAGGTCATGATGATCACGGTGTTGCGGAAGTCCACCAGCCGCCCCTGGGCGTCGGTGATCCGGCCGTCGTCCAGCACCTGGAGCAGGGTGTTGAAGACATCGGTGTGCGCCTTCTCGATCTCGTCGAAGAGCACCACCGAGTACGGCTTGCGCCGCACCGCCTCGGTGAGCTGGCCGCCCTCCTCGTAGCCGACGTACCCCGGCGGGGCGCCGACCAGCCGGCTGACCGTGTGCCGCTCCTGGTACTCGCTCATGTCCAGGCGGACCATGTTCTCCTCGGTGTCGAAGAGCGCGGCGGCCAGCGCCTTGGCCAGCTCGGTCTTCCCGACGCCGGTGGGGCCGAGGAAGATGAACGAGCCGATCGGGCGGCGCGGGTCCCGGATGCCCGAGCGGGCCCGGATGATGGCGTCGGAGACCAGCTTGACCGCCTCGTCCTGGCCGATCACCCGCTCCTGGAGGATCTCGTCCAGGCGCAGCAGCTTCTCCCGCTCGCCCTCCTGGAGGCGGGAGACCGGGATCCCGGTCCAGGCGGAGACGATGTCGGCGATCTCCTCCTCGGTGACCACCTCGCGCAGCAGCCGGTGCGCGCCCTGCTTGGCGGCCAGCTGCTCCTCCTCGGCGGCCAGTTTGCGCTGAAGTTCCTGGAGCCTGCCGTAGCGCAGTTCGGCGGCGCGGTTGAGGTCGTAGGCGCGCTCGGCCTCCTCGGCTTCGCGGCGCACCTCCTCCAGTTCCCGGCGCAGGTCCTGCACCCGGCGGATGGACTGCCGCTCGGCCTCCCACTGGGCGTGTTTGGCGTCGGCCTCGGCGCGCAGATCGGCCAGTTCGCGGCGCAGCTCCTCCAGCCGCTGCGCGCTGGCGGGGTCGGTCTCCTTGGAGAGGGCGGCCTCCTCGATCTCCAGCCGGGTGACCCGGCGGGTGATCTCGTCCAGTTCGGCGGGCATGGAGTCGATCTCGGTACGCAGCCGGGCACATGCCTCGTCGACCAGGTCGATGGCCTTGTCGGGCAGGAACCGGTCGCTGATGTAGCGGTGGCTGAGGGTGGCGGCGGAGACCAGCGCGGTGTCCTGGATCTTCACCCCGTGGAAGACCTCGAGACGCTCGCGCAGGCCGCGCAGGATGGAGATGGTGTCCTCCACGCTCGGCTCGTCCACCAGCACCATCTGGAAGCGGCGCTCCAGCGCGGCGTCCTTCTCGATGTGCTTGCGGTACTCGTCCAGGGTGGTCGCGCCGATCATGTGCAGCTCACCGCGGGCCAGCATCGGCTTGAGCATGTTCCCGGCGTCCATGGCACCCTCGGCGGCCCCCGCGCCGACCACGGTGTGCAGCTCGTCGACGAACAGCAGGATCCGCCCCTGGGCGGACTTGACCTCGGTGAGCACGGCCTTGAGCCGCTCCTCGAACTCCCCGCGGTACTTCGCCCCCGCCACCAGCGACCCCATGTCCAGCGCGAAGATCGTCTTGTCGCGCAGCCCCTCGGGCACGTCACCGCGCACGATGCGCTGGGCCAGGCCCTCGACGATGGCGGTCTTGCCGACGCCGGGGTCGCCGATGAGCACGGGGTTGTTCTTCGACTTGCGGCTGAGGATCTGGGTCACCCGGCGGATCTCGGCGTCCCGGCCGATCACCGGGTCCAGCTTGCCCGAGCGGGCCTCCAGGACCAGATCCCGGCCGTACTTCTCCAGCGCCTCATACGCCACCTCCGGATTGGCGGAGGTCACCCGCTGACTGCCACGGACCTGGGTGAGGGCGTTCAGGAACGCCTCGGGGGTGATGCCGTGCTCCCCCAGCACCCGACCGGCCGCGGTGGCCGGCCCCTCCCGGGCCAGCGCGAGCACCAGGTGCTCCACCGACACGTACTCGTCCTTCAGCCGCCTGGCCTCCTGCTCGGCGGCATCCAGCAGACGGGACAGCCGCTGGGTGACGAAGACCTGCCCCGGCGTCGCCCCCGGGCCGGTGACCTTGGGTTTACGGGCCACCTCCGCCTCCAGCACGGTGCGCACCGCCTCCGGGTCCGCGCCCAGCTGGCCGACCAGCCGGGGCACCAGCCCCTCGGGCTGCTCGAGCAGAGCCAGCAGCAGATGCTCACCGTCCACCTCGGTATGGCCATAACTCTGGGCCCTGGACTGGGCATCCTGGAGCGCTTCCTGGGACTTCTGGGTGAGGCGGTTCATATCCATGACGGTCCTTCACTCCTTGCGCCACTCCTCGCACCACTGCGGCGCAGTGCGGCTTCCAGCAGATCGATGCGGTCCAGCAGATCCATCACCAGACCGATAGAGGCGTAGTTCAGGCACAGCCCGGAATGCAGCCGCTCCACACGGCCCAGCGCCGCCGGAGCCTCGGGGGCGAACACCAGCCGCCCCGCGGCGTCACGCTCGGCGTCGACCAGGCCGAGGGCGACGAAGCGCCGGATCAGCTCCGGATGGAGCCCGGTACGGCTGGCCACCGTCTCCAAAGACAACCGGCGCGCGGGCACCAAGTCGTAGTGGACGGACGTCACGGGCGCGTACCGCGTGACGGTGACCGTCCCGGACGCGTGGGTGCTCATCGCTCGCTCCTGGGGTCGAAGGAGGAGGTGCGGCCCAACTCCTCGAACAGCTCCCGCTCCCGGTCGCTGAGGCTGGGCGGCACCATGACACGGATCTCCGCGAACAGATCACCATCGGGTCCGCGCGGGCTGGGCATGCCCTCACCGCGCAGCCGCAGCCGGCGGCCGCTGGAGGACCCGGGCGGGACCGTCACCTTGGCGGTGCCGCCGGGCGTCGGCACCGGGACGGTCGCGCCCAGCGCGGCCTCCCACGGGGACACCGGGAGCGTCACATGGATGTTCCGGCCCTCCAGCCGGAACCGCGGATGGGGCTGGATCCGCACTCGCAGGTACAGGTCCCCGGCCGGTGCGTCACCGGTGCCCCGGCCGCCCTGCCCGGCCAGCCGGATCCGCTGCCCGTCGACCACACCCGCCGGGACGTCCACCTCGAACGTGCGCTGCCCCGACGGCCCGGCCAACGTGACGGTGCGACGGCCGCCGTGGAAGGCATCCTCCACGGTCAGCGGCAACTCCGCCTCCTGATCGGCGCCGGGGATATCCACCCGCCCCGCACCCGCGCCCGGGCCCGCGCCGCCGCCGAAGAACGCGCCGAACAGATCCTCGAAATCCACACCCGCGCCCCCGGCGTCCTCCCCGAAACCACGCGTGAACCGCACCCGCCCCCCGTCCCCGGACGTCGTCCACCCACGGAAACCACCACCGGCACCGGCACCGGCACCGGCACCGGCGCCCGCGCCGACGCGCTCCTCCCAGTCCTCGGGGATCTTGCGGAAGTCATCGCCGAACCGGTCGTAACGGGCCCGCGTCTTGGGGTCGGAGAGCACGCTGTAGGCGTCGTTGAGCTCCTTGAACCGCTCCTCCGCGTTCGGATCCTTGTTCACATCGGGATGCAGACGCCGGGCGCGGGTGCGGAACGCCTGCTGAATCTCGTCCTGACTCGCACCACGCGAGACACCGAGCACCTCGTAGTAATCCCGTGCCATCGTCGGCTCACTCCCGCTTCGCCACGGCCACCGCCACCGGCCTCAGCTGGTTGCCGGGCTCCCCGTAGCCCGGGCGCAGCACCTGGACCACCGTGCCCGGTTCGGCCTCGGGGTCCTCGACCACACCGACCACCTCGTGCCGGGCCGGGTCGAACGGCACCCCCGTCTCGCCCTGCCGCTCGTAGCCCAGCTGGGCCAGGGTGTTCACGGCCTGTTCGCGGATGGCCTTGACGCCCTCCACGATCGAGCCGGGATCGGACTCGGCGTGGGAGAGGGCGAGTTCGAGATTGTCGATGACAGGCAGCAGGGCCGCCGCCGTACGGGCCCGCTCGGCGGCCCGCTCCCGCTCCACCTCCCTGGCGTGGCGCTTGCGCAGGTTCTCCAGGTCGGCCACGGCCCGCCGCCAGCGGTCGTCGAGCTCGGCCAGCGCGGCAGCCTGCTCCCCGGATGCGGCGACGGCGGGGCCACCGGCCGCGTCCGGGCCGGGGCCCTCCGCGCCCGCCCCGTGCGCCGCCGCGGTGCCCGGCGCGGGCAGGCCCTGCTCCTGCTCCGGCTCCGTCACGGCACCCTCCGGCACCGGTTCGGGCTGCTGCGGTTGAGTGGACATCGCGGCCCTTCCGTCAGCCTTCCTCTGCCTTCGCCGTAGCGGTCGTGTCAGCCGTACGGGCCCGGTCGGTCAGCCCTTGTCGAACTCGGCGTCGATCACGTCCTCATCGCCGCCGCCCCCGGCCCCGGCCCCGGGCCCGGCATCCTGGGCGCCGCCCTCGCCCGCACCCGCACCGGCACCGGCGCCGGCACCGGCTGTCTCATGGGCGGCCAGGCCCGCGTAGACCTGCTGGAGCTCGGAGATCAGCGGCCTGGTCTTGTCGACCCCGGCCTCGTTCCTGACCGCCTCGCGGGCATCGTTGACCAGCATCTCGGCACGCGACCGCTCATGCGACGGCGCCGCGTCGCCCAGGTCGGAGAGGCGCTTCTCGACCTGGTAGGCAATGGCGTCCAGCTCGTTGCGCGCATCCACGGCCTCGCGCAGCGCCTGGTCCTCGCCCCGGTTGCGCTCGGCCTCCTGCACCATCCGCTCGACCTCACCACGGTCGAGGTTGCCGGTCTCGCTGATCTGGACGGACTGCTCCTTACCGGTGTCGCGGTCGCGGGCGGTGACGTTGAGGATGCCGTTGGCGTCGATATCGAAGGTCACCTCGACCTGCGGTTCGCCCCGCGGCGCCGGACGGATACCGGTCAGCTGGAAGCGCCCGAGCACGCGGTTGTCAGCGGCCCGCTCGCGCTCACCCTGGAGGATCACGATGTCCACGGCCTGCTGATTGTCCTCAGCCGTGGAGAAGGTCTCCGTCCGCCGCACCGGAATCGTGGTGTTCCGCTCGATGATCTTCGTCATGACGCCGCCACGGGTCTCCACACCCAGCGACAGCGGCGTGACATCCAGCAGCAGGACATCCTTGACCTCACCCTTGAGCACCCCGGCCTGGATCGCGGCACCCAGCGCCACCACCTCATCGGGATTGACGCTCATATTGGGCTCCTTGCCGCCCGTCAGCCGCCGCACCAGAGCCTGCACCGCCGGAATCCGGGTCGACCCACCGACCAGGATCACCTCGTCGATATCGCTCTCACCGGCCTTCGCATCACCCATGGCCTGCCGCACCGGGTCCAGACAACGCTCCACCAGATCGGAAGTGATCTGCTCGAACGTCGACCGCATCAGCGTCTCGGTCAGATGCTTCGGCCCAGATGCGTCCGCCGTGATGAACGGCAGACTCACCTGCGTCTGGGTCACCGAGCTCAGCTCGGTCTTCGCCTTCTCCGCCGCCTCGAACAACCGCTGCAACGCCTGCGGGTCCTGGCGCAGATCGATGCCGTTCTCCTGCTGGAACTTATCCGCCAGGTGATCCACCAGCCGCCGGTCGAAATCATCGCCGCCCAGGTGGCTGTCGCCCGCGGTGGAGCGGACCTCCACCACCCCGTCCCCCACGTCGAGGATCGATACGTCGAAGGTGCCGCCGCCGAGGTCGAAGACGAGGACCGTCTCATGCCCCTTCTTGTCCAGGCCGTAGGCGAGGGCGGCCGCGGTCGGCTCGTTGATGATCCGCAGTACCTTCAGACCGGCGATCTCGCCCGCGTCCTTGGTGGCGCTGCGCTGGGCGTCGTTGAAGTACGCGGGCACCGTGATGACCGCCTCGGTGACCCGCTCGCCCAGCTGCTTCCCGGCGTCGTCGGCCAGCTTGCGCAGCACCTGGGCGCTGATCTCCTCCGGCGAGTACAGCTTGTCGCGCACCTTGAAGCGGGCCAGACCCTGCTCATCCGGGACGACGTCGTAGGCCACCGCCTTGGCCTCGCCGGAGACCTCGTCGTAGTGGCGGCCGATGAACCGCTTGGCCGAGTAGATGGTGCCCTTGGGGTTGAGGATCGCCTGGCGCCGGGCCAGCTGCCCCACCAGCCGTTCACCGGTGTCGGTGAAAGCGACCACCGACGGTGTGGTGCGGCTTCCCTCGGAGTTCGGAACGACCGAGGACTCACCACCCTCCCACACGGCGATCACCGAATTGGTGGTGCCCAGGTCGATGCCGACTGCCTTGGCCATGGCAACTCCTTCCGGGGCGGCCGCGGGCCACGGTCAGCACCCGGTCAGCCGCGGGAGCGGTTAACGAGCCTCTACCACAAAGGGTTACAAACCGGACCGCCGCTGGTCCAGCGATCCGGGAACGAATATCGGCGCCCCGAGCGCTCCCCGGGACGGGGGCCCGTCAGCGCGAGCCGTCCGGGTGCAGGACGACCTTGGTCCAGCCCTCGTCACGGCGGTCGAAGTGCTGATAGCCGCTCGGAGCCTCATCCAGCCCCAGCTCATGGGAGACGACCCAGCTCGGCTCGGCCTTGCCCCCGGCGATCAGATCGCGCAGCATCCGGTTGTATCGCTTCACCGGCGCTTGGCCGGTGCCGATCCGCTGGCCCTTGAACCACAGCTTGCCGAAGTCGATCGGCACCTTGCCCTGGGCCTCGAGTTCACCCTGGACGTCCTTCCCGCCCGGGTCCTCGGGGGCGAACACGCCCACGACGCCGATCTCGCCGGTGAACCGCACACAGTCGATCAGGCCGTTCAAGGTCATGGAGGCGTCCTCGCGGCCTTGCGGGTCATGGGCCTGGTAGCCCACGCACTCACAGCCGTTGTCGGCGCCGAGCCCCAGGGTGGCCGACTTGATGACGTCGGACGGGTCCTGCTCACGGGTGTCGATCGGGATGGCCCCGATCTCCTCGGCCTTTCGCAGCCGATCGCCGTGGAAGTCCACCGACCACACCCGGCCGGCGCCCTTGATCACCGCCGAATAGGCCGCCATCAGCCCGACCGGGCCCGCACCGAAGACAACGGTCTGGTCCCCGGGCTTGACGCCGGCCATCTCGGTGGCGTGGTAGCCGGTGGGAAAGATGTCGGCCAGCATCACATAGTCCAGCTGGCGCTCCGCGGCGTCCTCACCGAGCCGCAGCGCGTTGAAGTCGCCGTACGGCACGCGCAGATACTCGGCCTGGCCGCCCTGGTACGGCCCCATGTCCGCGAAGCCGTACGCGGCTCCTGCCGCGGAGGGTTCCGGCTGCATGGTCAGGCAGTAGTTGGTCAGCCCGCGTTCGCACTGCTTGCAGAAGCCGCAGGCGATGTTGAACGGCAGTACCACGTACTGACCGACCTTGACCTTTCTGACCGCCGAGCCGACCTCGACGACCTTCCCCAGATTCTCGTGCCCCAGGGTGCGGCCCGGTTCGAAGGAGGTGCGCCCCTCGTACATGTGGAGATCGGAGCCGCAGATGTTGGTGGTGGTGATCTGCACGATGATGTCGCAGGGATGCTCGATCTTCGCGTCCGGCACATCCTTGACCGTCACCGTCCGGGGTCCCTCGTACACAGCTGCCTTCATGGTCGCTCCTCGAATCGGGCATTCCCGCCCCCTTTGCCACCGTCTCACCCATAACGCCCGCCCGCGACCGGGGAGTTATCGGTCCAGTTCAGTCCGGGGCGAGGTCCTGCTCGACCCAGATCGTCTTGCCGTCCGTGCCCTGCCGGGTGCCCCAGCGCGTCGCCAGCTGGGCGACCAGCATCAGACCGCGGCCGCCCTCGTCGAAGACCCGGGCCCGCCGCAGATGGGGCGCGGTGCTGTTGGCGTCGGAGACCTCGCAGATGAGGCAGCGGTCGCGGATCAGCCGCAGCCGGATGGGCGGACGGCCGTAGCGGATCGCGTTGGTGACCAGCTCGCTGACGATCAGCTCGGTGGTGAACAGCGTCTCCTCGAGCCCCCAGGCGAGGAGCTGCCCGGTGGTGTTCCGGCGGGCCTCGGCGACGGCGGCCGCGTCCGGGGGGATGTCCCAGGTGGCGACCCGGTCGGCGGGTAGAGCCCGGGTTCGGGCGAGGACCAGGGCCACGTCGTCCTCGGGACGGGCCGGGAGCAGGGCCCGCAGGATGTTGTCGCAGAGCGCCTCCAGGGACGGGGCGGACCGGCTCAGGGCCTCGCGCAGCGTCTCCAGCCCCTCGCCGATCTCGCGGTCCCGGCCGTCGATCAGGCCGTTGGTGTACAGGGCGAGCAGACTGCCCTCGGGCAGCTCCATCTCCGTGGTCTCGAAGGGCAGCCCGCCCAGTCCCAGCGGCGGTCCGGTGGGAGAGCCGAGACGATCGGCGGTGCCGTCCGGGCTGACCACCAGTGGTGGAAGATGGCCCGCCGAGGCGAGGGTGCACAGGCGGGAGACCGGGTCGTAGACCGCGTACAGACAGGTGGCGCCGACGGCCCTGCCGATCTCGGGATTCTCCTCCGAGGACAGCCGAGTGACCAGGTCGTCGAGGTAGGTCAGCAGCTCGCCGGGCGGCAGATCGATATCGGCCAGGGTGCGCATGGCGGTGCGCAGCCGCCCCATGGTGGCCGCCGCCTGGATGCCGCGCCCCTTGACATCGCCGACCACCACGGCGGCGCGGGCGCTGGACAGCGGAATCGCGTCGAACCAGTCGCCGCCCACCCCGGCCCAGGCGCCCGAGGGCAGATAGCGCGAGGCGATCTCTAGCGCCGTCAGCTCGGGGATCCCCTGCGGCAGCAGGCTGCGTTGCAGGGTCACGGTCATCATGCGTTCCCGCAGATAGCGGCGGGCGTTGTCGACACAGACGGCCGCCCGGGCGGTGAGCTCCTCGGCCAGCAGCGTGTCGTCGTCGGTGAAGGGCGCCGGGGTGCGGTGGCGGGCGAAGAAGGCGGCACCGAGGGTGACCCCGCGGGCGCGCAACGGCGTCACGATCACCGAATGCATCCCGTGCTCGCGGATACGGGCGGCCCGGCCGGGGTCCGTGGCCTCCCAGCTCGCCAGCAGCGACTCCGTCACCTGGTGCCGCGCGGCCCGGCCCTCGATCAGGCACGCCGCCGTGGGGGATCGCTGGGGATGCGTGGCCAGTTCCCCGACGTCGACCACCGCCTCCGGGACGCCCTCCAGGACCGACCGGTGGGCCGCGCGCCGCAGGGTGACGGGCTCGCGCAGCGGCCCCTCCGGGGGTTCGTCGCCCTCGTGGAGGAAGGTGAGCAGATCGACACTGGCGAAGTCGGCGAACCAGGGGACCGCCACCTTGACCAGTTCCTGGGCGATCCGGTCCATGTCCAGCGTGCTGCCCAGCCGCGCCCCCGCCTCGCTGAGCAGCTGGAGCCGCTGCCGGGCCCCCTGCTCGGCGGTGGTGTCGCGCGCCGCGAAGCACACGCCCTGGCGCCTGCCGGTCCGGTCGACCAGCGGGGCCAGGGAGACCGACCACCCGTGCTCATCGCTCCCGCCCGACACCCGCAGATGCGTCTCCAGCTCCAGCCGTTCGCCGCTCTCCAGCACCCGCCGCATGGCCCGCTCGACCCGCTCGCTCTCCCCGCGGCCCATCAGCTCCGTCAGCCGCAGCCCGCGCATCTGGTCCTCGCTGCGGGTAGTGGCGGCCTCCGTGTCGGCGTTCGCCGACACCAGGCGCAGCTCCGTGTCGAAGACCGCCAGGACGCATGGGCACTGGGCGAACGCGCGGTCCGCCGGTGTGCCCGGCTCCTGGGAGAGCGACTCCCGGGGCACGGCGGAGACCAGCAGCCGGCCCGCGGATCCGCCATCCACCGGGCCGCGGTGCGCCAGCAGCTCGACCTCCACTCGGTGCCCGTCCCGGTGGCACAGCGCGACCCGTCCGCTCCACCGGGGCTCGTCCGCCAGGCACGGCCCGGCGTCGCGCGCGGTGTCCCCGAGCGTCTTCTCCGCATACAGCTCGGCCGCCGACCGCCCTACGACCTCCTCGGCGCGATAGCCCAGCAGCCGCCGCGCGCCCTCGCTCCACCCGGTCACCACGCCGTGGTCGTCAACCGTGGCCGTGGCCAGGCCGGGGGCGCCGGGCGGCGGGTCCGGCCGGACGCGACGGGCGGCGGGGTCGGGGGGCGTCATCGCACATCGTCCCGACGGCTCAGGGATGCGGTGGTCGCCACTCGAGCATCAAAATCGTGGCGTCGTCGCTGAGCTCACCGTGCCGGTGATCGAGAATGGCGTGGATGAGCAGCCGCAGCACCTCGGGGGCGTTCTCCCCGGCGGCCGTCGAGACCACCCAGCCGATACCCATGGCCTCGGCGTGGCGGTCCAGGGCCACCGGGAGCTCCACCGGTGGTGCCTCGTGGGCGGCCCGGAGCAGCTCGTCCAGCGACTGCTCAGCAGCCTCGGCCGAGGTCGACACGCTCGCGTCCACCATGCGGTCAACCTTACGGCGGCGGGCCGACCGGCGCTGGGGACGGCGGCCGGCTCGCGCACGGCCGCCTCCGGCTTCGCCGCCGCCGCCGACGTCGAAGCGTTGGAACGCCTTGGGCGCTACGACGAGCACCGGGTGCGTCAACGGCTGCGGGATTCCTTCTCCCCGCAGCACGCGTCGATCATCATGCTCGACCGCGAACTCGCAGGGTGGTGGCGGGCACTGCCGCTGACCCCGACGGAAGCTCCTGCTGAGTGGTGCTGCACCGGGCGTACCCCACCCTTGTGGGCTTCGTCGCCATCGCGGGCGCTACCGGTCCTCTCGGCGGGGCCGGAACACCGCCCCTGGGCTGCCGACCGGACTACCCGGCTCCAACAGTTTCCAGCAAGAGGTGGAGGTCGTGGGCGGCTTCGGCGGTGGACAGGGCCACGGCGGCGAGGACCGTGGCTGTCGCGGCGGCGAGGATGGGGTGGCGGCCGAAGGGGGGCGCGAGGAGGGCGGCGACGCGGCGGGGCACGGGCCCGGCGGCGGCGAGTGGGGTGCGGCGGCCGAGGATGCCCAGGGCGGCGCCCGGAGTGCGGGCGGGGACGTGGTGGGCGGCGAGGGCCGCCTTGCCGACGGTGCGGGCGACCCGCTCGCGGTCGCCGGTGGCAATGGCCGCGTTTTCGTCCGCCCACCGTTCGATGGTGTACGTCACGGCCGTGGCGAGGGGGCGTAGCAGGGGGTTGGCGGCGGCGCCGAGCTGGGTCAGGGCGACGAAGGCGTAATGGTGGGCCGTCAGGTGGGCGCGTTCGTGGGCGAGAAGGATGTGCCGCTCGGTTTCGTCCAGGGTGCGCAGCATGCCGGTGGAGACGACGATGCGGCCGGGCAGGCCGGGGATCGCGAAGGCGTCGGGGGCCTCGTCCTCGATCACGACCAGGCCGTCTTCGCTGGGCATGCAGGCCGCTTCCAGGGCGGCGGCGGCCAGGGTGCGGGCGCGCCGCCAGAGCATGCGGGCGGCCATGAGGACGGCGGCACCGAGCAGGAGCCCGGCGATCAGGGCGACGGACAGTTCGTCGGGGTCGTCGCGCTGCGCGGTGTGGGCCGACCAGTGGCCGAGGCCGGCCAGCTGGGGGAAGCGGATCAGTCCGGTGATGGCCAGCAGGCCCAGCGAGATGGTGGTCGCCGTGCCCAGTACGAGGGCCGAGGCGGTCAGCAGCCAGGTCGCCAGGCGGGGTTCGCATCGCTCCGCCAGGGGGCGTGCTCCGAGGGGAGCGAGCAGGGAGAGCAGCAGGGGGATGTAGACGGCGATGCGCATCTGGGCGACCTCTTCCTACTGGCCGGGGTCGAGCAGTTGGCGCAGCAGGTCCGCATCGGTGGTGGACAGCTCGTCGGCGAAGCGGGCGAGGACGTCCTGGCGGTCGGACCGCTCTTCCAGGACCGAGCGCATGCGGCGCGCGGCGAAGCCGGGGTCGTCGGTCACGGGGGCGTAGGCGTAGGCCCGGCCGCGCGGGGTGCGGGTGAGCAGCTGCTTGGTGTGCATGCGGGTGAGGATCGTCACCACGCTGTTGTAGGCCAGCTCGTTGCCGAGGCGCTCGGTGACCTCCCGGGGGGTCAGCGCGTCGTCGGCCCGCTGTAGCAGTTCGAGGATCTCGGCCTCGCGTGCGCCGTTGGGCCGCTTGGGCCCGTGTCCTGGCGTGCGGATGCCCATGCGGTTGGCCTCCCCTCTCCCATCACCTACACTCGTGTAGGACTCCTACACCGGTGTAAAAGCTATTGTCTCCCAAGTGTGCCATGCACGCGTGCCTGGGCAGAACTCTGCCTTGCGGCGGGCACGGCCGGAAAGGACCCTGCGGTGCCTTTGGTCCTCAACCCGCTGGATGCCGCCCAACCGCTGACAGCGTTCGGCACGGCGGGCGTCTTCCTGGTGCTGTTCGCCGAGGCCGGGCTGCTGATCGGCTTCGCCGTCTCCTTGCTGCCACTTGCCCCGGAAGCGCTTGTGTCCCGCCGGACCCTCGTCGCCGGGGAGCCGGCCGTGGGGAGCGCCAAGTGAAGATCACCTTCCTGATCCACAACGTGTACGCGATCGGCGGCACGATACGCACCACGCTCAATCTCGCCGCGGCCCTCGCCGACCAGCATGAGGTGACGGTCGTGTCGATGCTGCGCCACCGCGCCCGCCCTCGGTTCAGCGTCGATCCACGGGTGACGGTGGTGCCCCTTGTCGACATACGGGAGAGCGGTGCGGACGAGGGCGATCCGCTGCTGCACCGGCCGGCCGAGGTCTTCCCCACCGCCGAGAAGCGGTACAAGCAGTACAGCCGCCTCACCGACCAGCGGGCGCGGGAGTACCTGCGGAGCTGCGACGCTGACGTGATCATCGGTACCCGGCCGGGCATCAACGTCTACCTGGCCCGCTTCGCCCCGCCCCGTGCGCTGCGCATCGCCCAGGAACACCTCACCCACGACATGCACACCAAGAAGTTGCGCAGCCAGCTCGCCCGGGACTACCGCGACCTGGATGCCGTGGTCACCACGACCGAAGCCGACGCGGCCGTCTACCGGGCGAGGATGCGGCTGCCGGGCGTGCGGATCCTGGCCATACCCAACAGCGTGCCCGACCCCGGCCTGCCGCCCACCGACGGCAGCGCCCCCATCATCGCCGCGGCCGGACGCCTGGTGCGCGCCAAACGGTTCGACCTGCTCATCGAGGCGTTCACCGATGTCGCCGCCAAGCACCCCGACTGGTCGCTGCGCGTTTACGGCGCGGGCGCCGACAAGGACCGGCTCCAGCGGCTGATCGAGGAACAGGGCCTGGGCGGCCGGGCGACGCTGATGGGCGCGATCTCCCCGATCGAGGCCGAGTTCGCCAAGGCGTCGATCGTCGCCTCCGCCTCCGACGCGGAGTCCTTCGGCATGACGCTGGTCGAGGCGATGCGCTGCGGCATACCGGTGGTCGCCACCGACTGCCCGCTCGGCCCCGCCGAGATCATCACCGACGGCGCCGACGGCCGCCTGGTCCCCATGGGCGACCGGCAGGCGCTGGCCGCCGCGCTGGGCGACCTGATCGCCGACGAGCCCGGCCGCCGCCGCATGGGCGAGGCCGCCCGCGCCGCGGCCCACCGCTTCGACCCGGCCCATGTGGCCCGCGCCTACGAGGAACTGTTCGGCGACCTCGCCGCCACCCGTTCCGCCCGCGCCTGGCAGCGCCGCAAGGCCCGCTGGCGCAACCGCGCGGGCCGGGCC
>NZ_BAAAIF010000075.1:0-50897 GCF_039525925.1 Streptomyces javensis
GGCTCACCGCCGGGCAGCGGCCGGGCCAGCCGCCGGGCCGGGTCGAACGAGGGCTGGACCGGCCCGTGCCCCGTGGCCAGCCACAGCTCCTCGCCGGCGACGGCGAAGACGGCGTCGGCGGCGTCCGCGTCCAGCGCGTACGGCCCGCCGTCGGCCGCCGCGAGGGTCACCAGCGCCCGCCCGTTGGCGATCCGGGGCAGCCAGTCCCCGGCCACCTGCCCGCCCCGCGCCGTGCCGCTCTCGGCGAGCGCGGCCAGCAGCACCGCGGTGGCGGCCGTCTCGGCCAGCGGCCCCGGCACGGCGTGCCGCCCCGCCGCGACATACGCCACGCCCAGCTCGACGGGGAGCGGCCCGACGCCCTCGTACGCCTCCGGTACGGCCAGCCCGGTCACCCCGGCGTCGGCGAGCCGCCCCCACACCGCGCGCCCCGGCGCGTGCTCGCCGCGCGCCCAGGCCCGGACGGCGCGCGGCGTGTCGGCCCCGCCGAGCATCCGGTCCACGGTGCGGCCGAAGTCCGTCTGCGCCTGATCCAGCGTGAACCTCATCCGGGCGCCCCCTCGTCGGCCGATGCGCTCGGCACCTGCCACCGGCCCGTCACCCTCATCGGCGTCCCTTCGGCAGGCCCAGCAGCCGCTCGGCGATGATGTCGCGCTGGATCTCGTTCGTGCCCGCGTAGACCGGGCCCGCCAGGGCGAAGGTGTAGCCGTCGGACCACGGGCCGGGCGCGTCCGGGTCGTCGGCGGCGTCGGACAGTTCGCCGTGGGGGCCCAGCAGGTCCAGGGCCGTCTCGTGGAGGGCGATGTCCAGCTCCGACCAGAAGACCTTGTTCAGGCTGGACTCCGCCCCGAGCGAGCCGCCCTCGGCCGGCCGGGAGGCGCCCGCGTAGGCGAAGAGCTCATACGCGCGGGCGCCGATCACGGCGTCCGCGACCCGGTCGCGCAGCGCGGCCGCCTCGATCCCCGCAGCGCTCCCGGCCCCGTCCGCCCGCTCCCGCCACAGCGCCACCAGGCGCCGTGCCGCCGCGGTGAACCGGCCGGGGCTGCGCAGGGTCAGCCCGCGCTCGTTGCCCGCCGTGCTCATCGCGATGCGCCAGCCCTGCTCCGGCTCGCCGATGACGTCCTGGTCGGGGACGAACACCTCGTCCAGGAAGAGCTCGGCGAAGGCGGGCTTGCCGTCGAGGCGGCCGACGGGGCGCACGGTCACACCCGGCGCGTCCAGGGCGAACATCAGATACGTCAGCCCCCGGTGCGGCGCGTCCGCCGCCGGGTCGCTGCGGAACAGGCCGAAGGCGCGGTCGGCGAAGGCGGCCCGGGACGACCAGGTCTTCTGGCCGCTCAGGCGCCAGCCGCCGTCGGCGCGGCGGGCGGTGGAACGCAGCGAGGCGAGGTCGGAGCCCGACTCGGGTTCGGACCACGCCTGGGCCCAGATGGTCTCGCCGCGCGCCATCGGCGGCAGGATCCGGGCGCGCTGCTCGGCGCTGCCGTGCTCGAAGAGGGTGGGGGCGAGCAGGCTGATCCCGTTCTGGCTCACCCGGCCGGGCGCGCCCGCCGCGTAGTACTCCTCCTCGAACAGCAGCCACTCGATCAGCGACGCGCCCCGGCCGCCGTACTCCTCGGGCCAGGTCACCGCCGACCAGCGGTCGGCCGCGAGGACGCGTTCCCAGGCGCGGTGCGCCGCGAACCCCTCGGCGGTCTCCAGGGAGGGGAGGGGAGCGGCGGGAGTGTGGGCGGCCAGCCACCGCCGGGCCTCGGCCCGGAACGCCGACTGCCGCTCGGTGAGATCGAGGTCCATCGGCACGGCACCCCCTCCATCAGCTTCGTCGATGGGTTCCCTAACAAGTGTTTGGTAGGTTACCGTGGCGTCGTGACGGACAACAAGGCGCCGTACGTCCCCGGCCACGGCCTCCTTACCGGTCGCACGGCAGTCATCACCGCCGCCGCGGGCACCGGAATCGGCGGTGCCACGGCCCGCCGGTTCCTCGAGGAGGGCGCGCGCGTCGTCCTCGGCGACGCCCATGAGCGCCGGCTCAAGGAGACGGTGGCCACGCTCGCCGGGGAGTTCGGCGAGGAGCGGGTCGCCGGACGCGTCAGCGATGTGACCGACGAGGCCCAGATCGCCGCGCTGTACGACCTCGCCGAGGAGCGCCACGGACGGCTGGACGCGGTGGTCAACAACGCCGGGCTCGGTGGCACCGCCCTGCTGACCGAGATGACCGACGAGCAGTGGGACAAGGTCATCGACGTCACCCTGAACGGCACGTTCCGCTGCACCCGCGCCGCGCTGCGCCGGATGAAGGCGGGCGGCCACGGCGGTGTCGTGGTCAACAACGCCTCGGTCGTCGGCTGGCGCGCCCAGGCCGGTCAGGCCCACTACGCGGCGGCCAAGGCGGGCGTCATGGCGCTCACCCGCTGCGCCGCGGTCGAGGCCGCCGCGTACCGGGTGCGGGTCAACGCGGTCTCGCCGAGCCTGGCCATGCATCCGCATCTGGTGAAGGTCACCACCCCCGAACTGCTCGCCGCGCTCACCGAGCGCGAGGCGTTCGGCCGGTACGCCGAGCCCTGGGAGGTGGCCAACGTCATCGTCTTCCTGGCCAGCGGCTATTCGTCGTACATGACGGGCGAGACGGTGTCCGTGAGCAGCCAGCACCCATGAGGCGAGAATGGACACGTGCCGAATTCCACCAGGAACCGCGCTTCCACCGGAAACAGCGCGAAGAACAGCGAGAAGAAGAACAGCGAGAAGAAGAACAGCGACAAGAAGAACAGCGAGAAGAAGACGACCGTGACCCCGTCTCCCGAGCGACGGCGCGAACTGCTCTCGACCGCGGCGGAGGTCTTCGCCGCCCAGGGGTACAACGCGACCACCGTCCGCCGGATCGCGGACGAGGCGGGGATGCTCGCGGGCAGCCTCTACTACCACTTCGACTCCAAGGAGTCGATGGTCGACGAGATCCTCTCCACCTTCCTGAACGAGCTCTGGGCCGGGTACGACGAGGTGCTCGCCGCCGGACTCGGCCCCCGCGAGACCGTCGAGGCGCTCGTCACCGAGTCCTTCCGGGAGATCGACCGGCACCGCGCCGCCGTCGCGATCTACCAGAAGGAGTCCCAGCACCTCGCCACCCAGCCGCGCTTCCGTTATCTCAGCGAATCGCAGGGGCGGTTCGAGCGGGCGTGGCTGGGCGTGCTGGAGCGCGGAGTGGCCGAGGGGGTCTTCCGCGCCGACCTCGACATCCGGCTGGCGTACCGCTTCCTGCGCGACACGGTGTGGGTCGCCGCCTCGTGGTACCGGCCGGGCGGCCTGCACAGCCCCGAGGAGATCGCCCGCCAGTATCTGTCGATGGTCCTGGACGGCATCACCCCGCGCGGAGATACAGACACCTCAAGACCGGACACCAGGCACGACACAACGACCGTAAGACCGTCATGACCTGAGGGACCTCAAGGAGCTGCCATGCCCGAGGCATACATCGTGGAAGCGGTGCGGACGCCGGTGGGGCGGCGGAAGGGCGGATTCGCCTCCGTCCACCCCGCCGACCTCGGCGCCCATGTCCTGCGCACGCTGATGGAGCGCTCGGGCGCCGATCCGGCCGCCGTCGAGGACGTCGTCTTCGGCTGTCTGGACACCGTGGGCCCGCAGGCCGGGGACATCGCGCGCACCTGCTGGCTGGCCGCCGGGCTCCCGGAGGAGGTCCCGGGCGTGACCGTCGACCGGCAGTGCGGCTCCTCCCAGCAGGCCCTGCACTTCGCCGCCCAGGCGGTGCTCTCCGGCACCCAGGACCTGGTGGTCGCGGGCGGGGTGCAGAACATGTCGATGGTGCCCATCGGCTTCGCCAGCGGCAAAGCCAGTGAGTCCCTGGGACTCACCGAAGGCCCCTTCGCGGGCTCGGAGGGATGGCGGGCGCGCTACGGCGACCGGCCGGTGAGCCAGTTCTACGGCGCCGAGCTGATCGCCGAGAAGTGGGGCATCACCCGCGCGGCCATGGAGGAGTTCGCCCTGGGCTCGCACCAGCGGGCGCTGCGCGCCATCGACGAGGGCCGCTTCGACCGCGAGACCGTCCCGTTCCGGGACGTCTCGGTGGACGAGGGGCCGCGCCGGGACACCAGCCTGGAGAAGATGGCCGCGCTCAAGCCGCTCATCGAGGGCGGGCGGCTCACCGCCGCGCTCTCCTCGCAGGTCTCCGACGGCGCCGCGGCCCTGCTGCTCGCCTCCGAACAGGCCGTACGGCAGCACGGCTTGACCCCGCGCGCCCGGGTGCACCATCTGTCGGTGCGCGGCGAGGACCCGATCCGGATGCTGTCCGCGCCCATACCGGCGACCGCCCACGCGCTGAAGAAGACCGGGCTGACCATCGGCGACATCGACCTGGTCGAGATCAACGAGGCGTTCGCCCCCGTCGTCCTGGCCTGGCTGAAGGAGACCGGCGCCGACCCCGAGCGGGTCAACGTCAACGGCGGCGCCATCGCCCTGGGCCACCCGCTCGGCGCCACCGGCGCCAAGCTGATGACCACCCTTCTGCACGAACTGGAGCGCACCGGCGGCCGCTACGGATTGCAGACGATGTGCGAGGGCGGGGGCCAGGCGAACGTCACGATCGTCGAGCGGTTGTGAGGACTCCGACCGGACGCCTTCCCGTGGCGACCGCGCCCGGCCCCGCGGATGATGGTGCTGCTCCGAGGGCGGGACCGAGGCCGGGAGGACAGTGCCATGGCGTGCGGATCGACCAAGCTCTGGAACGGCGAGGCCACCTGGTTCTGTTGTGGCAGCGCCTGGGGTCCGTGCGCCTCCGCGGGCGGCGGCGCGTGCGGCACCTGCCGGTCCAGCGCCCTCCAGGCCGCCTGGCCCAACGCCTCCAAGGCGTGCTGGGACATCACCCGGCCGGACCTGTGCGGCGAGGACATACCCCGGCGCGGCTGCGGCTCGGTGATGAAGGTGCGCCATGACTGCTCGGGCGCGAGCGTCTGTGTCACCGTCAGCGACTGCGGCCCGCGCACCCGCGGCTTCTGCTCCGAGTCCACCTGCTGCGACGGGGTCTGCCGCACAAACAGGGTCATCGACCTCACCCCCGCCGCCTTCTCCGCCATCGGCAGTCTGAGCTCCGGCACCCTGCCGGTCTCCATCTTCGAATGAGGCGGGCCCGGCCATGAGCGCGTACCGAACCGGCACCCCCCTCGACCGCCGCCGCTTCCTCACCGCCGCCGCCCTCCACGGCGCCACCGTGGTCGGGGCCACCGCCCTGGGCGCGGTGGACGCCGACGCCGCCTTCGCCGCGCCGATACGCCCACTGGACCCGGCGGTCGCCGAGAGCGCCTTCGCCGAGGGGCGGATCACCGCGATCAACGGCGACGTCCTGGCGGTCGCGGGCTCCTACGGCGACCACTCCCGGGTGCGGGTCACGGGCGCCACCAGCGTCTGGAAGGCCCGGGCCACCACCGCGGCCGACATCGAGACCGGCGACGGACTCTACGCCCGCGGCGTCCCGCTGCCCGACGGCACCCTCGCCGCCGACGCGGTGTGGGTCAACATCGTGAACCTCGACGCCACCATCCGCGGTATCGAGAAGACCCGGCTGCACCTCGCGCACGGGCACCACGAGATCGTCGGCAACCTCATGGCGGAGACCACCAGCGCCGCGTACGGCACCGCCTCGCCCACCGCCGATCTGTCCCGGCTCACCATCGGGCAGAGCGCCCAGGTGCTGGGCGCGTGGCGGCCGTCCGACGGCTCCGTGGACCTGGTCCGGGTCACGGTCGCCCCCGGCGCGGGGAGGCGGCGGTGAGCGCCCTGGCCCTGGTCCGCGACCTCGCACCGCTGGTACTCGCCGGGATGCTGGGTTCGGCCGGTGCGGGCAAGCTGATCGGCCGGGGCACCGCCCGGCAGGCGCCCCGTACCGCGCTCGCGCGGCTGCTGCGCGACGGCGGCCGCGCCGCGCTCGCCCACCGCGCCCTCGGCGCGGTGGAACTCCTCCTCGCCGCCGCGCTGCTGGCCCCGCCCCCCGGCCCGCTCCCGGGAGCGGCGGCCGCCTTCCTCGGCGCGGGCTTCCTCGGCTATCTCGGCTACGCCCGCGCCGCCGCGCCCGGCTCCTCCTGCGGCTGTACGGCACGGCCGGACACCCCCCTCACCTGGCGCGCCTTCGTCCGCGCCGCCGCGGTCCTCGCGGGCGGGGCCGCGGCGGCCCTGGCCCAGCAGCCCTGGTGGACCGCGGCGGCCCGCCGTCCGGCCGCGGCGGCGTGCCTGGTCCTCGCCGCCGCGGCGGCCCTGACGGCCCTCTCCGCCGATCCCGACCGCCGCTGGCGGACGCCGCTGCGCCGGCTGCGGCTGCGGATCACCGGCCATCCGCTCGCCGCGACCCGAGCGCGGACGGCGGTCCCGGTCGCCGCGACCGTCGAACTGCTGGAGCGCTCGCGCGCCTGGCAGAGCGTCTCCCGAGTGGTGCGCTCCGCGCTGCTGGACCACTGGGACGACGGCGGCTGGCGCATCCTCCAATTCGCCGGGGTGTACGGGGGCGGCCCGGCCGCCAGGCCCGTGCTGGTGCTCTTCGCGGTGGACGCCGGGGCCAGCCTGGACACGGTGCGCGAGCCCGCCGTCCGGGTCAGCGTCATCGACGCGGACAGCGGGGCCCCGGTCATGGCCACGGCGTGAGGCCCGCCGAGCGGCCACCGACGGACACCCGGACACCGCACAGGTGTTCCGGGTGGACGCCCGGCGGAGCTCCCGGCGGAACGTCACCACCCCGAGTAGCCTGGACGGCACTGCCCAGGTCGAGCCGGTGGCGCGCGTAGGGGAGTGGGTATGTCCGAGAATCGGTCCGCGTCCGGCTCCCGAGGGCCCAGGTCCTGGCCCTGGTGGCGACGGCTGGAGGACGCGTTCGACCGGTCCGCGATCGGACGCGGATGGCGCCGGGGCAGCGAATTCGAGCTGCTGCACCGCGCGATGGGCTTCGCCGCCCTGGGCTTCCTCACCCTGGTGCCCCTGCTGATCGTGGTCGCCGCGGCCGACCCGGTGAACCGGCTCGGCTTCGCCCAGTGGCTGGCCGAGGGCCTCGGGCTCACCTCGACCTCACGGGACGAGGTGCAGCGGCTGTTCGCCCCGCCCAAGCAGGCGCTGGAGTCCACCACCGCCTTCGGTCTGGCCACGCTGGCCATCTTCGGACTGCGCTTCGGCACGGTGCTCCAGGTGGGCTACGAGAAGGTGTGGGAGCTGCCGGCCGGCCGCTGGCACACCGTCTGGCGCCATCTGGTGTGGCTTGTGGTGCTGATCTGCTATCTGCTGCTCTCCGCCCATCTGGCGCCCGGCTTCTCCCGGGTCCTGGTGGCGGCGCTGGGCACGCTGCTGTTCTTCTGGTGGTCGCAGTATCTGCTGCTCGGCGGGCGGATCAGCTGGGGCGCCCTGCTGCCCGGCGCGCTGGCCACCAGCATCGGGCTGCTGGGGCTGCGGGTCTTCTCCCAGCTGGTGTTCTCCCCGCTGATCGCCTCCAGCACGGTCTCCTACGGCCCGGTCGGCACCGTCCTGGTCGTCCAGTCCTGGCTGGTCGGCGTCGGCTACGTGGTCTTCGGCGGGGCGCTCGTCGGGCGGGTGCTGCACGAGGACTATCTGCGGATGGTGGCCTGGCGCCGCAAGCGGCGCCGCGACCGTGCCAAGGCGGCCGGACCGCCGGAGTGACGCCCGGCCCGCACCGTACCGAAACGCCGTCGCCCCGGACCGGGGGCGGCTGGCATGCTGGCGGTGTGAACGGACCCGAAATCCACCTCAGCCTCGCTCCCGAACTGCGCTTCTTCGCCGTTCCCGAGCGGCGCCGCCCCTGGACGGCCGTCGTCACCGACGGCGTCTCCACCCTCGGCCATGTGGTCGAGTCGCTCGGGGTGCCGCTCACCGAGGTCGGAAGGCTGCTGGTGAACGGCGAGGAGGCCACCGTCTCGCATGTGCCGGGGGCGGGGGAGACCGTGGAGGTCCAGCCGGTCGTCCGGCCGCAGCGGGTGCCGGGCGCGCCGCTGCGCTTTCTGCTCGATGTGCACCTGGGCACGCTCGCGCGGCGGATGCGGCTGCTGGGCGTGGACGCCGCGTACGAGAGCGAGGACATCGGCGACCCCGAACTGGCCGCGCGCTCCGCCGCCCAGCGCCGGGTGCTGCTCTCCCGCGACCGGGGGCTGTTGCGCCGCCGCGAGCTGTGGGCCGGGGCGTATGTCTACAGCGACCGCCCCGATGAGCAACTGCGCGACGTCCTCGGCCGGTTCACCCCGGGCCTGGCGCCCTGGACCCGCTGCACCGCCTGCAACGGGCCGCTGGAGGACGCCGACAAGGAGACGGTCCGGGAGCGGCTCCAGCACGGCACCCGGCGCACCTACGAGGTCTTCGCACGCTGCACGGTCTGTGAGCGGGTCTACTGGCGCGGAGCCCACCACGCCCGTCTGGAGGCCATCGTGGCCGGGGCGATGGGCGAGTTCGGCGGCGCGCGGTCCGCGCTGTCCTGAGCGCCCGGCCGTGCGCCGCGCCGCAAGAGCGGAGCTAACCGCCGCAGCGGGGGCAGTGGAAGTCGTGTCCGCCCGCGGTGAGTCCCTTGCCGCGGGCGCCGTAGGGGATGAGGGCCATCTGGAGCCTTCCGCAGGCGCAGCGGCTCCAGACCACGACGCCCTCGCTGGTGGTGTGCCGGGAAACGATGGTGTGGGTGTCGGTGTTCATAGCAGCAGGATGGCGCCGGACGACCGTTCAGGTCCATTGCATGTTTTGCGGGTCGTATGTGCAAAATGATTGCATGATTGACCTGCGCCGGCTTCATATGCTCCGGGTGGTGCGCCAGCAGGGCACGGTCACCGCGGCCGCCGAGGCCCTGCACCTCACCCCGTCCGCGGTCTCCCACCACATGCGGGAGCTCGCGCGCGAGCTCAAGGTCCCGCTCCTGGAGCCGCACGGCCGCGGCGTCCGGCTGACCCCGGCCGGGCACCTGCTCATCGACCACGCCGACGATCTGCTGGCCCGGTGGGAGGAGGCGCGGGCGGAGCTGGAGTCCTACCGGGCGGGCATGGCAGGACCGCTGCGCATCGCGGGCTTCACCACCGCGATCAGCGGCCTGATCGCCCCCGCGGCCGGGCGGCTGCGGCACAGCCACCCGGACCTGCTGGTGCGGGTGCGCGAGTGCGACACCGCGGAGAGCATGGACCTGCTGGTGGCGGGCGAGGTGGATATCGCGGTCGTGGAGCCCATCGAGGGCGGGCCGCCGCCGGATGACGCGCGGTTCGAGCAGAGCCTCTTGCTGGAGGAGCCGCACATCCTGCTGGTGCCCGCCGACCACCGGCTGGCGGGGGCGGCGTCGGTGCGGCTGGAGGAGGCGGCGGCCGAGGACTGGATCGTCTCCGACCCGGGCACCTGCGACCACGCCCAGCGGGTGCGGGTGCTGTGCGCGGCGGCCGGGTTCTCACCGCGGATCGTGCACGCCGCCACCCACTGGTCGGCGGTCTGGTCGCTGGTCGGGAACGGGCTGGGCGTCTCGCTCATCCCGCGGCTGGCCGAGGGTCCGGCGGGCCAGGCGGTGGTACGGGTGCCGGTGGCGGGCGAGAACGTGCCGACGCGGCGGATCCTCACCTGTGTGCGCCGGGGAAGTCGGCGGAATCCGCTGATCGACCTCGGGATGGCGGCGCTGGAAGAGGCGGTGCGCCACCATCAGAGCCCGGACGACCGGCCCCGATCCGCCGCCTGACCGCTCACCGTGCCGCCCCTCAGGACACCTCGACGCCCTCTCGGGACGCCTCGTCCTGGAGGGCCTCCGGAAGCGTGGTGTGGAAGGCCGGATGGGCGTGCAGCCGGCGCACATAGGCGCGCAACTGCCCATGGCGGGAGACCCGGTCGGCCGCGTCGGCGTCCAGGAGGGGCCGGTGCTCGGTGTCCAGTTGGACCAGGGCCACCCACAGGTCCACATCGGCGGCGGTCAGCTCCTCGCCCAGGGCGTACGGCGCGGCCGTCAGCCCGCGGTCGAGCCGGCCGAGGGCGGTCAGCAGCCGCTCCAGCGCCGCGTCCCGGCACTCCGCCACGCCAGCCGTC
Organism: Streptomyces javensis; assembly: GCF_039525925.1. Lineage (NCBI taxonomy): Bacteria > Bacillati > Actinomycetota > Actinomycetes > Kitasatosporales > Streptomycetaceae > Streptomyces > Streptomyces javensis. Next base: position 10,033 of record NZ_BAAAIF010000075.1, read on the forward strand.
CCGGCCTGCCGGGCGGCGTGGATGACGTCCGCGTCGAGCAGGTCCCGGAGGGCGTCGATGTCCGTGGCGAGGGCCGCCGGGCGCAGCCGGGGGCGTCCGGCAGCGCTGCCATCGCTCAGATGGCCGGCGAGGTCGCGCAGGATGTCGGGCGTGTGATTGCTGACGACCCGTCCGGTCCAGCCGTCGCACAGCGCGGGAGCGTCCACCGGTCCGCTGTAGCGGTGCCAGGTGGCCTCGTAGGCCCCGCGCAGCGCGGCGTACGCCTCGGGGGTGTCGTCCGGGAGCCCGACGAGGGTGGTGGCCACGGTGTCCCGCAGCCCGAGCAGATCGAGGGTGATGGAGACGCGCAGTGAGAGCGGACAGCTCGCGGAGAGGTAGAGCCGATAGCGATGCGGCACCGGATAGAAGCCACCGGCGAGGTCGACGCCGATGCGGCTGCGGAAGCGGTGCGGAGGTGCGGGCGGGGCGATCCGGGGGCGGGGTGAGCAGGGGTCGGGTTCGAGAAGAGCGGCAGGACCTGAACTGACCGGAAACGTCTCGGACATGGCTTTCCAAGGCAGTGGCGGAAGCCCCGGCCACCGCCGGTCGAGGGCGGCGCCGGTGGCACGACGGAGGGGAAGCCCGCGCGGGGCACCCGCCGGGGCGGGGCCGGGACACACCCGACCCCCCGGCGCGCGGGACCGCGCTCGGTGACCGTGTCGACTCGGGCCGACTCAGAGAGCTGGACTGGAGGCGCTACAGATGCGCAGCAGATCGATGTGCAGCCGTCTGGTCAGGAGGCGGAGCCGGCGGAGCGGGGACAACGGACGGGAACGCCGGCGGGCGCCGTCCCCGTGGCTGTCGGTCCTGGGCATCTCCACCGATCCCATCATCGGGGGCTCGCGAGGCAGCGAGACCGCGCTTGTCCCGTCCACGCCGACGGAACCTGGTCGTCACCCGGGGGCACCCCGTCGCGGGAGAAGGGTTGCCTGTCAACGAGCCGGGGCCGATGACCCGCCTGAGCGGGGGTTCCGCACGGCGGGCGCTGACAATCGTGACCGTCCCTGACAGTGTCGTCGCGCTCCGCGAGGGCGTCAACCCATGCCGAAGCGGCCAACACCGGCCGACGGTACGGCGGATGTACGGCGCCTTGGCGCAACGGGCTCGGAGGTGGCTCAACCGGCTCGGCGGAACGGCCGGTCCGCGCCGCCGGTGTCCCGCTCGATGAGGACCATGGCCGCGTCGTCCGCCAGCCGCCCCTCGGTGTGCCGGACCAGGGCGTGGCGCAGCCCGTCCAGGTACTCGGACGGGGTGGCGCGGTCCAGCGTCTCCATGGTCCGGTGCAGCGGAAAGAACTCGTTGTCGTTGTTGCGGGCCTCGACCACCCCGTCGGTGTGCAGCAACAGCCGGTCACCGGTCAGGAACGGAAAGGTCTCGACGCCGATCGCGGAAGGGCCGAGGAACTCCTCGAGGCCGAGCGGCGGCAGCGGGCGCGCCGGGTCCAGGGAGCGCACCTCGCCCTCGCGCATCACCAGGGGCGGCGGATGGCCGCGGTTGATCAGCTGGACCAGCGAATCGTCCGTCACCTGGGCGAGGAGCACGGTGACGAACTGCTCCTCGAGCTCCTGCGGATCCTGTAGCTGGGAGCGGTCCAGCAGCTCGTACTCGCGCGCCAGCGCGGCCGCACAGCGGTGCATCACCTCGGCGAGGTCCTGTTCGTAGTGCACCGCCTCCCGGAAGGCGCCCACCACGGCCGCGGCGGACCGCACCGCGGCCAGCCCCTTTCCCCGCACATCGCCGACGATCAGCCGCACTCCGTAGCGGGTGCACATCGCCTCGTAGAGGTCCCCGCCGATCTGCGCACCGCGCTCGGCCGCCAGATAGACGCTGGCGGTGTTCACCACGCCCATCCGGGCGGGCAGCGGCCGCAGCACCACGTTCTGGGACACCTCCGCGATCCGGCGGATATGGGCCAACTCGCGGTCCCGGCGCACCCGCACCGCGCTGGTCGCCACGCTCGCCACCGCCACCACCAGCAGGGCCAGCAGATTGGTGTACACCTGCGGGGTGCCCCAGGCGTCGTTGTGGATGGCGGTGATCGCGCTGACCGCGCCCGCCAGCACCGCCACCCCGCCGGTGCCGACCGGCCCCATGGTCACCGCCGCCAGCGCCGGCGCCGGGGAGAGCAGGGGGCCGGTGTAGAGGGTGTGCGCGGGGGAGAGCTCGATGCCGAGTACCGCCGCCAGGACCAGGAACGGCAGACACCGTGTGATCGCGAACAGCGTCTGGTTGCGACCGCTCACCCCCGGGGCGGCGCGCATGAATCGCATAATTGGGTACTTTATCCGATGAAGACCCCCGAACGGGGGCGCTCTCCACAACGCGCGACGGAGGCCCCGGGCGTAGCCTGACGCTATGCCCGAGCTTCCGGACGTCGAGGGATTCCGGCGGACGCTCGCCTCCTGCGCCGAGGGCCGCCGCGTCGAGCGGGCGGAGGTGGCCGATCCGGGGGTGCTGCACGGGGTGACCGCGCAGCGGCTGAAGCGCGACCTCAAGGGCCGCCGCTTCGCGGCACCGCGCCGCCACGGCAAGTGGCTGATCGCCCCCACCGACGGGCCCACGGTCGTGCTCCACTTCGGCATGACCGGACGGCTGGTCTGCGCGGCGGACTCCGACCCGGCCGGCCGGTTCCAGCGGGTCGCCTTCGACCTCGACGACGGCCACCGCCTCGGCTACGAGGACCAGCGCAAGCTCAAGGGCATCTGGCTCGCCGCCACCGACGACGACATCGACCGGATCATCGGTGACCAGGGCCCGGACGCGCTCTCGCTGAGCCGGGCCGATCTGGACCGGCTGCTGGAGGGGCGGCGCGGACGCGTCAAGGCCACCCTGACCGACCAGGCCGTGATCGCCGGACTCGGCAATCTGCTCGGCGACGAGATCCTGTGGCACGCCCGGATCCACCCGCGGCGGCCGGTGAACGCGCTGACCGAAGGCGAGCGCGATCGGCTGCACGGCGCGCTGCGCGAGGTGCTGCGCGCCTCGGTACGGGCGGGGCGGGTACCGGACGACCCGGACTGGCTCACCGGGCGGCGTGACGATCCGGATCCGCACTGCCCCCGCTGCGGCAATCCGCTGCGCCGCGGCCGGATCGCGGGGCGGACCAGTCTCTGGTGCCCCCACTGCCAGCGGGAGGACGCCTGACGTCCGCCCGCGCCACCCCTACCCCGCCCGCGCCCCCGCGCCTCGATCGCGTCCCCGCGTCCCCGCGTCCCCGCGTCCCCGCGCCCCGATCGCGCCCCCGCGCCTCGCCCGCCCCTCCCGACGCCGCCGGTGGTCAGGAGATATAGGCCGTGTAGGACATCACATCGCCCGCCTTCACCCGGTACTCGGGAGCGTCCCGGGTGAACGTCTCCTCGATGTCCAGCACCCTGCCGTCGTCCGGGTCGAGGACGATCAGATAACGGCCACCGGGGGTGCCGGTGAACCGGAACCCCTGCCCCTCCCGGCCGAGCCGGTCGGTGACCCTGCCCGCCGGGCGAAGCCCCTCCAGTCCGGAGAGCAGGGTGGCGATGTCCGCCCGCTGGCGCGGTCCCGGGGTCCACACCGTGAGGAAGGACCCGACGGCCGACAGCAGCTCCGCCGGGTCGCGGTCCGCGTCCGGGGTCCAGACGGCGAGATATTCGCGCAGCGCGGACGCACCGGTCGGGGGGTCCTCGAAATAGCTCTCGTTGGCGCCGTTGATACCGGGCGGATAGCGCTCCTCGCTCAGCACCTTGCCGTCGTGAACCGTACGCGGCGGGGGTCCGTCCTCGATCACCGGGCGGCCCGGATGGCGCGGATCGGTGGCCACCTCCAGCGTGGAACCGCTGCCGTCCGCGTTCCAGCGGGTCAGCGACTCCCGGGGCAGCGTCACCGCGTCCTCGCCCGACTTCATGCTCAGCGCCCAGCTCTGGAAATGGCTGCCCCGCTCGCTCCTCCCCGGGGACTCCTCGGCCGCCGCCCGCGCCCGCCGCACGATCTCGGTGAGCGATACGTCCGCCCGGGACACATGCGCCACCAGCGGCACTGGTCTGGACGCGGCCACCGCGGAGGAAGGGGTGCCCGAGACGGTCAGCGCGAGGGCGAGGACCGTCGCGGCCGCCGCGGCCTCCAGACTCCAGACGACGCGCCGGACGGTACGGCGCCCCCGGTCCTGGGACGGCAGCCGCCGCAGCAGCAGCTCGGCGCGCGCGTTCAGCGGCCGGTCCCGCCAGGGGCCGGTGTCGGCGGACACGGGGTTGGCCTCGCGGAGCAGATCCAGTTCGTCGGTCATGCGTGTCCATCCTTGTGGGCCTCGCCGGCCCGGTCAGCGCTATGGGCCCTGTCGCCCTTGCCGCTCGTGCACCCCACCGAGACCCGGTCGTCCCGGCGCAGGTTCTCTATCTGCTCCCGCAGCCGCCGCCGCGCCCGGTGCAGCCGCATCGCCGCGGCGGACCGGCCGCACCCCAGCACGGTGCTGAGCTCCTCGACGGTCAGCTCCTCCCACGCCGTCAGCCGCAGCACCTCCTGGTCGGCCTCGGCGAGCCGGGACAGCGCCTCCAGCACCCAGGAGCCCGGCCGCTCGGCGTCCGGGCTCGCCACGGTGCGCCCGCCGCGCGTCACCTCGTGGTGGCCCAGTTTGAGCAGCAGTCTGCGGTAACGGCCCTTGCCGCGCACGGTGTTGGCCAGACAGTGCCGGGCCACTCCGTACAGCCACGGCAGTGGTGACTCGGGCAGTTCGGCCCGGCGCCGCCAGGCCACCGCGAAGACCTCGGCGACCACTTCCTCGACGTCCCATGCCTGGTCGTCCAGCCGCCGTGCCACAAAACGGCTGACCGCCCAGTAATGCTCACGGTAGGCGGCGTCGAAGGCGTCGTCGGTGCTCATGATCCGAAGGTGTCCGGCACACCGCAGATCATCACACCTCGCGGCGGGCGATTCCGACCGGCCACCGGAGTGATGATCCACGGGGTGCCGGACACCTAGCGGTCATGAGGAACAACACCGTTGTCGCGGCGGCGCCGGCCGCCCCGCCGTCGCGCCGCCCCGGGCCGGGGGCCACGGCCGTGAAATGGCTGACCACCACCGATCACAAGACGATCGGCACGCTCTACCTGATCACCTCGTTCGCCTTCTTCTGCATCGGCGGGGTGATGGCGCTGCTGATGCGCGCCGAGCTGGCCCGTCCGGGTACGCAGATCATGTCGAACGAGCAGTTCAACCAGGCGTTCACCATGCATGGCACGATCATGCTGCTGATGTTCGCCACCCCGCTGTTCGCGGGGTTCGCCAACTGGATCATGCCGCTCCAGATCGGTGCGCCCGATGTGGCGTTCCCGCGGCTGAACATGCTGGCGTACTGGCTGTACCTCTTCGGCTCGCTGATCGCGGTGGGCGGGTTCCTGACCCCGCAGGGCGCGGCCGACTTCGGCTGGTTCGCCTACTCCCCGCTGTCGGACGCGGTCCGCTCACCGGGTGTCGGCGCCGATATGTGGATCATGGGTCTGGCCCTCTCCGGCTTCGGCACCATCCTCGGCTCGGTCAACTTCATCACCACGATCATCTGCATGCGCGCTCCGGGCATGACGATGTTCCGCATGCCCATCTTCACCTGGAATGTGCTGCTGACCGGTGTGCTGGTGCTGCTGGCCTTTCCGGTGCTCGCGGCGGCGCTGTTCGCCCTGGAGGCGGACCGCCAATTCGGGGCGCACATCTTCGACGCGGCCAATGGCGGGGCGCTGCTCTGGCAGCACCTCTTCTGGTTCTTCGGCCATCCGGAGGTGTACATCATCGCGCTGCCGTTCTTCGGCATCATCTCCGAGGTCATTCCGGTGTTCTCCCGGAAGCCGATGTTCGGCTATATCTCGCTCATCGCGGCGACGATCTCCATCGCGGGCCTTTCGGTCACCGTCTGGGCGCACCACATGTATGTCACCGGCGGTGTGCTGCTGCCGTTCTTCTCCTTCATGACATTCCTGATCGCCGTGCCCACCGGCATCAAGTTCTTCAACTGGATCGGCACGATGTGGAAGGGGTCGCTGAGCTTCGAGACCCCGATGCTCTGGGCGGTCGGCTTCCTCATCACCTTTGTCTTCGGCGGTCTGACCGGCGTGATCCTGGCCTCGCCGCCGATGGACTTCCATGTCTCGGACACCTACTTCGTGGTCGCCCACTTCCACTACGTCATCTTCGGCACCGTGGTCTTCGCCATGTTCGCCGGATTCCACTTCTGGTGGCCCAAGTTCACCGGCAAGATGCTGGACGAACGACTGGGAAAGATCACCTTCTGGACCCTCTTCCTCGGTTTCCACGGCACGTTCCTGGTGCAGCACTGGCTCGGCGCCGAGGGAATGCTCCGCAGAATTCCCGACTATCTGGCAGCCGACGGCTTCACCACCCTGAACACCATCTCGACCATCAGCTCCTTCGTCCTCGGCCTGTCGTTCCTGCCGTTCCTCTACAACGTCTGGAAGACTGCCAAGTACGGCGAGAAGGTCGTCACCGACGACCCCTGGGGCTATGGACGTTCGCTGGAATGGGCGACCTCCTGCCCGCCGCCGCGCCATAACTTCGTCAGCCTGCCGAAGATCCGTTCCGAATCCCCCGCGTTCGATCTGCACCATCCCGATGTCGGCCAGAAGGAGAGTGTGGCGTGAGTATGGCCAGAGCCGCCGAGCCCCCCGGTATCGCCGCCGGAATCAACCAGATCGAAGGCTATCTGCTGCTCCAGGGCGAGCGGGACGCGGCCCGGGAGCGGGCCCGCCGCCTCACCGGCCGGCTCGACTGGCTGACCTCCGCCCAGCGGGCGGAGGTCGAGCGGGTCTACATCCAGGACCAGCTGGCCGTCACCGAGCAGACCCTGCGCACGGTGGTGCGCCGCTGCGAGGAGCTGCGGGCGGAGTACCGGGAGGTCTACCGCACGCTGCGCCGCCGGCTGCTGCTGACCTGCCTGCTCGGGGCCGCGGCCCTCGCCGGCGGCCTCGGCGCCGCCCTCACCGTGCGTTAGGCGCCGTCTGCGTCGGGACCGGAACCGCCCCCGGGCCGAAGTCGAACCAGGCCGGGGGCGCGTCGCCGAGCGCCCGGCCGGTGTAGTCGCTCCAGAGCTCGGCGACCCGCTGGACACGGGCGTTCCTCAAGGGGATCTGCTTCCGCTTCTTGGCGTCCTCGCCGAAGAGGGCGACCGCGGTGACCAGGTCGGGGGTGTAACCGACGTACCAGGCGGCCCTCTTGTCGTCGGAGACCCCGCCCTTGCCCGCCGAGGGCCGTTTGACGGCGCGTACCGCGGTCGCTCCGCCGTCCTCGATGAGACTCCGGGTGATCAGCTGGGCGGCCGCGGGGGTGATCGCCTGGTCGCCCACCGCCTTCGGCGGCCCGGCCGTCTCATCGCCGCGCCGGGCGGACTTCACGATGCTCGGGGTGACCCGCTTGCCCTTGTGGTCGAACGAGGCGTAGACACCGGCCATCCTCAGCGGGCTCGAGCCCATCAGCCCCAGCCCGATGGACTCCTTGGTGGCGAAGCCGCCGCCGTCGGTGTCCATGCCCAGCGCCCCGGCGGTGCGTTTGACGTCCGGCAGCCCGTCGGCGGCGGCCCCGTCCCGGATCTTGGCGCCCAGGGTCGCGGCGGTGGTGACCGGTTCGAAGACGGGGCCCACCTGGTAGTCGCCGCGGGTCGCGTTGGACAGATAGTGCCGGGTGTAGTCCCGGCCGCCGTAGAGCGCGACGATCCGCCCGTTCCTCGGGTCCACCGAGACCGCGCCGCCCTGGGTGGCGGCCGCGTCGGCACGGCCCCGCTCGCCCTTGGCGGAGCCGTCGAGCCCCTGGTGCATCGTCTCCTCGAGCGCCCGCTGCTTGTCCGGGTCGACGTTGAGGGTGATGGTCCAGCCGCCCGCGGCGAGTTCCTGCTCGCTGACGCCGGAGGCGATCAGCTCATTGCGGGCCGCGTCCACGAGATACCCGGCCTGGCCGCCGAGACCGGGGGCGGGCTCGGGGGCCACCGGCACGGGGAAGCGCATCCGCTTCCGCTGCGCGGGATCCAGCCAGCGCATGTCGACCATGTTGTCCAGGACGTAGTTCCAGCGGCGGGTGACCAGGCGCTTCGCCTTGGGGCTCGCGACGGCCCAGTCGTACTGGCTGGGGGCCTGCACCAGCGCCGCGAGGTACGCGCCCTCCTCGACGCTGAGGTCGTCCACGTCCTTGTCGTAGTACGCGCGGGCGGCGGCCTGGACGCCGTAGGCGACACGGCCGAAGTAGCTGGTGTTCAGATACCCCCTGAGGATGTCCTCCTTGGAGTTGCGCTGATCGACCTTGAGGGAGATCACCAGTTCCTTGATCTTGCGGGTGGCGGTCTGCTCCTGGCTCAGGTAGTAGTTCTTGACGTACTGCTGGGTGATGGTCGAGCCGCCCTGAGTGCCCTTGCCCGTCACGGTGTTGACCAGCCCCCGCAGGATGCCCATCGGGTCCACGCCGGAGTCCTTGTAGAAGGACTTGTTCTCGGCCGCCACGAACGCGTGCTGGACACCCGTGGGTACCCGGTCGAGGTTGACCATCTCGCGGTTGATCTCGCCGGTGCGGGCGAGGATCGTGCCGTCGCCGAACTTGTAGACGTTGCTCTGCGCCTTCGCCTGGGCGTTGGCCCTGGGGATGTCGATCGAGTAGTAGAGCACGGTGAACGCCCCGATCAGCAGGGCGCACAGGGCGGCCACATAGGCCAGCAGCTTCCGCCAGGTGAAGAACCTCCGGATGCCGGTCCGCTTCCGCCTCCCGCGACCTCTCGCTCCGCGCCGCCCGCCCGGGGGTCTGGTGTCCCGCGGCGTCTGCTCCGAGTCCGGTGTGAACCGTACGCGTAGTGCCGTCAGGGGACCTGCCATGCCGATCGCTCCTCCGTCGATCCCGGCCGCGAGGTTTCGCGCGGGTCGGCGCCATCCTCCTCAGCGAAGATCTTCGGAACCGCAACGGACGGTCTCGGCGGGGGCTCGGCCGGGTCTCGACTTCCGCTCGACGGTGTATCAGCCGTGTATCGGTCCGGGCTCCGGCGATTCGGGCCGCTCGGGCCGCTCGGGCAGGCGCAGCGTGGCGACCGCGCCGCCGTCCGGTGCGTTGCCGAACTCCAGCGTGGCGCCGATGACCTTGGCCTGGCCGACCGCGATGGTCAGCCCGAGTCCATGGCCCCGGCCGCGCTCCCGGACCCCGGTGCGGAACCGCTGCGGGCCCCTCTCCAGCAGATCGTCGGGGAAGCCGGTGCCGTGGTCGCGGACCGTCACGGTCCGGCCGTCCGCCGCCACCGTCACCTCGACCGGTTCGCGGCCGTGGCGATGGGCGTTGACCACGAGATTGGCGACGATACGGGTCAGCCGGCGGGGATCCGTCCACACCTTCGGGCCGTCCGTGACGTCCTGCTGCCCGGTGTCCTCCGCCGGGGCGTCCCGCTGCCCGGTGTCCTCGCGGTCCCGCTGCCCGCCGACCTCCACCGCTCCGGTCCGCAGCCGTGCCGACAGCCCGGTGCCCGCGATGGCCTCCTCGAGCACCGGCCCCAGGGGGCAGGGGGACAGATCGGCCTCCTCCGCCCCCGCGTCCAGCCGGGAGATCTCCAGCAGCTCCTCGACCAGTGTGCTCAACACCCGCACCCGGTCCCGCACATACCCGGCCGCCTCGCCAGGCGGGAGCAGCTCGGCGGAGGTGACCAGGCCCATCAGCGGAGTGCGCAGCTCATGCGCCACATCGGCGGTGAACCGCTGCTCGTCGAGCAGCCGCTCCTGTAGCGCGGCGGCCATCGAGTCCACGGCCCCGGCGATTTCGGCGATCTCGTCGTGCGGGCGGGTGGCGGGGGAGATCCGGGCGTCCAGGTCCCCGGCCGCGATCCGGCGCGCGGTGGCCGCCGCCAGCCGCAGCCGCCGGCTCATCCGCTCGGCGGTCAGCACGCCCAGCGGCAGTACCACGGCGGTGGTCATCAGCCCGGCCAGGATGATGTTGGTGTCCAGCGCGCCGATGTCGCGCATCGCGGTGCTCATGTCGACGCGTACGGACAGGACTTGGTCATCGGCGGGCCGGGCCGCCCACATCGCGGGTCCGCCCGGGCCGGTGGTGAACTCGGTGCCCTGATGGCCCTCTTCCACCAGGCGCCGCAGGTCCCCGGGGAGCCCGGGCGCGTCCAGCACCGCGCCGGAGCCCTGGACGCCGCCGGTGCGGGCGTAGATGACCGCGGCGCGGTCGAGTGTGGTCCGCGCCCCGTCGCGCGCCTGGGACAGTTCGCGGTCGCGCGAGGCGTGGTGCACCAGGACGCCCACCGCGGCCGCGGCGGCGCAGGTCGCCGCCGCCACCAGGGCGACGATCCGCCATCTCAGCGTCATCGTCAGCGCCGCAGCTTGTAGCCGAAGCCGCGGACCGTCTCGATCCGTTCGGCGCCTATCTTGGCCCGCAGCCGCTGCACATGGAGGTCGACCACACGGGTGTCGCCCTGCCACGCGTGGTCCCAGACCCGGCTGAGCAGCGTACGGCGCTCCAGGACCACACCCGGCGAGCCGGCGAACTCCAGCAGCATCCGCAGTTCGGTGGGGGTCAGGGCCAGCGGCTCCCCCGCGCGGCGCACCTCCATACCGCGGGTGTCGATGGTGAGGTCGCCGAAGGTGAGGGTGTCGGGATCGGCCGTGCCGTCCGATCCCGTGGGCCCGGCGCGCGGGGCGCGGGCCACGGGGGTGAATGAGGCGCGGCGCAGCAGCGAGCGGATTCGGGCCACCAGGACCGCGCTCTCGCACGGCTTGACCACATAGTCGTCGGCGCCCGCCTCGAGACCGGAGATCACGTCCAGGGAGTCACCGCGCGCGGACATCATCAGGATCGGCGCCAGGCTGAACTCGCGGACCCTGCGGCACAGTCCGATGCCGTCCAGTTCGGGCAGCATCACATCCAGCAGCAGCAGATCGGGCTGTCTCTCCCGGAAGATCTCCAGCCCGGTGAGGCCGTCGCCCGCGGTGGACACGGTGAAGCCGTACCGCTCCAGGGCCATCCGCACCGTGTTGCGGATCACCTCGTCGTCCTCGACGAGCAGCAGATGCGCCTCGGTGGGGGAGCCCGGGCCGGGCGGGGTGAAGGCGGTGGTCATCGCGTCGTCCTCGTCTCCGTACGGGTACCCGTGTCCGCCGCCGCGGCGGTGCTGCTCGGCAGGACCTCCGGTGCGACGCCGGGGCCGGCGGTCCGCTCGGCCGCGCCCTCCCTCGGGACCGGGGTCCGGGCGGCCGCGCCGTCCTCCGGGACGGGGGTCCGGGTGGCCGTGCCGTCCTCGGGCGTCACGGCCGCCATGACGGTGCCGTTCCAGCGGAAGCGGGTGGTGACCCGGCCGTCCCCGCCGATCGCGGAGATCAGCAGATCGCGGCCGAAGGTTTCGCCGGTGAGCCCGGGCGGGCCCCAGTAGATCAGCACCGGGCGGACCGTGCGGCCCGAGGCGGTGTAGACCTGGAGCAGCGTCCGCTCGAACGCCGGCAGATCGGCCGCCACCACCAGTTCGTCCCGGCCGTCGCCGGTCAGATCGCGATGGGCGGTGTCCCGCAGCGGGCAGTGGCCGCCGTCAGGGCACAGCGAGACCTCCTTCTGCACCACCGCGGGCACATTGGGGTCGTGGAGCAGCAAGTTCTTCGCGGACAGGGCGGCCAGTCCGCCCGAGGGCACCTTGACCTTGTCCACCGGAAGATAGCGGGCGAAGTCGGGCTTTTCCCGGGGCGTGGCCACGGTCGGGGGGGTGTACCGGGGCCACAGCGGAACCGCGCTGGCCGGTGCCGAGAGCGAGGGCGCCGCGCCGTCGTCCCGCACCCCCGCCTGCGCCGCGCACCCCGCGGCGGTCATCACGGCGGCGCACGCGGCCACCACGGTGGGCAGGAGGCCGCGGGTCGGCCTGGGGCGGGGGCGTCGCGCGGTGCGCGATCCGGTGGGGAGTGAACGCATGGCCGTCTCAGCCTACTGAGCGACGGAGGCGTGCCACGCGGGACCCGTGAGGTATCAGCCGGGTCGCGGGAATGATGAGGTATCGGCCGGGTCGCGGGAATCGCGGCGTATCGGCCGGGCCGCGGAATCGTGGCGTATCGGCCGGGCCGCCGAAGACGACAGGCCCGGGGTGCTGTGCCCCGGGCCTGTTCGGTGTGACGTGGCGTCACATGGTGTGCGTCACTTGATGAACTCCGGGCGAACGCGGGCCGGCCAGGTGCCGACGGTGAGCATGCCCGCCGCGTAGGCACGCGAGACCAAGGCCGCCCGGTTGGGTGCCTTCATCTTCCGCAACATGGATCCCACGTGGTATTCGACGCCCTGTCTGCTGAGATAGAGCTTGGCGGCCATCTGCACGGTCGACGCTCCGGTGGCCACGCCCTCGAGTATCCGGGCCTCCAGCGGCGACAGCAACTTCTGGCTGGTGGGGGTTGATTCCTCCTCTGGTCGTTCGTCATCCGGTTTGACCATCACGACGATGGCCGCGAGTCGGTCGGACCGGCCCTGGATGGCCGTGCCGGTCAGCTTTCCCGAGAACACCTGGCCCCGTGAGTGGTAGCCGAGTACGCGCTCGGTGAAGCGGGTGCGCCGCCCGTCGTGCAGTCGCGAGAAGTGTTCCCGCAGTACGGAGGGGGAGCTGGGGTGCAGCAGGTCGAACAGGCTGCGGCCGCACAACTCGGCGGACGAGGCCCCGAAGTGTCGGAAGAAGTCCTCGTCCCCGGCCACCACATGGAGGTCGGGGGCGAGCGTGGCCATTCCGGTGGCGTGCCGCGAGGCGGGGGACACTGCCTGTCCGGGCACTCGAGGGGCACTCTGAGCGCTGTGGGGGAGGGCCAAGAGGAGTCACCGCTTTCGGTCGGTTCGTGACGGAGTGGTCAGTCCGTCTCGGGTGAACCCCCAGGTGACGGAGGGTCGGCGCATCGCGGCCACGCAATGCGCCGGACCCCAGGGGGAATTCAGTAACGGGTGTTAGGCCCGCTTCCTGGTGTATACCAACGCTACGGTGACTGTGGGGTGCCCGTTTCCAACAGAGTTCTGCCCGTTTCTTGACCGCTTTGCGGACGAAATCGTTCCGGCGGGAAGCCGCTGGTCGAAACGTTACGCCGCGGCCTTGGCGGACCTACGCGTTTGCGAACGGCTCCCGGACCGGGCGCTCCTCGAGCTCGAGCGGCCGGTCGTGCGACTCGTCGTGCGACCGGCCGTGCGACCCTGGCCGCGGCCCGCGTCGCGCTGCTCGGATGGCTCGGCCATGATGCCGCCCTTGCGCAGCACCGCGTAACCGACCCCGATGCCGAGGGCCACCGGCCATTCGATGATCTCCACGGCGCCCAGTGCGCCGAGCCCCACGTACAGCGGGAGTCCGCCCTTGGCGGGCAGCACCCGGCGGGCCATCTCGATCGGCTTCATCGCCACCTTCGCCGCGCCACCGGTCGCACGGGTGGTGGCGTGGCCGACCGTCCCGAAGGTCTCCTTCGTGGCGTGGCCCACGGTGTCGAGGGTGTCCCTGGTGGCATGGCCGACGGTGTCGAACCCCTCCTTCGTGGCGTGGCCCATGGCGTTGAACGTGGGCACCGTGACGGTGAGGCGGCGCCTGCCGTCGCTGCGCGATGTCTCCATGGGGCCCTTGGCGGCCTTCGCCGTCCGCTGCCGCTGTGTGGTCTTCGACGGCCTGGTGGCCCTCGTCGACCTCTTGGCCTGCGATGGCTTCGAGGCGGCCGACGTGGTCTGGGACTTCGTCGCCGACTTGCCGCCGCGCGCCGGTGATGCCGTCTTCTTCGCGGCGGTCGAGGAACTGCGCTTGCGTGAAGTAGCGGGAGTACTCACTGGTCTCACGTCCACACGGTGATGACGAATGGAATCTTCTGCCCTTTTAAGGGTAATAGGGATGAACCGGGCAGGCCGCCCGGAGAGCGGAGGTCCCTTGATGTCACCGCTGCCGTCGCTGTCAGCACTGCGCCTGCCCCTGCCGCCCTCGCTGCTGCTCGCGCCCATCAAAAGCGGTGTTGCCGCTGGCGTACGGGATGCCGCCGGAGCCGTCGGACGGCTGGTCCGGCCCTCCGAGCGCGGGGTCTGGTCCTACCCGGGGCGGTACTACATCGAGGTCCGCGGGGTGCACGGCATCGGCGGCGAGCAGGTGGCCCGCCGGGTGGAGCGGGCGCTCGAGGAGCATCCGCGGGTGCGGTGGGCACGGGTGAACTCGCCCTCCGAGCGGGTCGTGGTGGCCGTGGGCAAGCCGCCCCCGTCCGAGCAGGACCTGATCGCCCGGATCGAGCGAGCGGAGGTCCAGGAGCCCGTCGCGCCCAGCGAGGAGTTCGACGAATGGGCCCCCGAGCCCCACCACCCCTCCGGCGGGGGCAGGGAGGCCCAGTCGCTGGCCGTCGTGGCCGCGGACGTCGTGGGGCTGGGCGTGGCCACCGCCCTGCGGTTGACCCCCTGGCTCAGGCTGCCCACCGAGGTGGCCGCCACCATGGCCATCATCCAGAACCACCCCCGGCTGCGGCGCCTCGCCCTGGCCATCACCCGCGGCGAGCCGACCGAGGCGGCGCTGCCGGTGCTGGCCGCGCTGACCCAGGGCGTGGCCACCCGGGGCGGTGGGCTCGCGCTCGACCTCATCCAGCGGATGGCCCTGTGGCGGGAGGCGGAGGCGGAGGGCCGGGCCTGGGCCGCGATGGAGCCGCAGCTGGTGCACGGCCCCCAGGACGTGGTGGCCGAGCCGATCGTGGTCGAGCGGCCCGGGCCGTCCCCCAAGGACACCGTGGAGCGCTTCGCGGAGCGCTCGATGGCGGTGGGGGCCATGGCTGGCGTCCTCACCGTGCCCTTCGCCGGCCCGCGCCGCGGGTTCGCCGTCGGGTTCTCCTCCGTGCCCAAGGCGCCGGGGGCGGGCCGGGAGGGGTTCGCGACCAGCCTCGGCCGGTTCCTGGCGCTGCGCGGCGTCCTGGCCATGGACCGCAGCTCGCTGCGGCGGCTGGGCCAGGTCGACACCGTGGTGCTGGACGAGGCGGCGCTGCGCGGCGACCGCTACGAGCCCATTGACCTGGAACTCCTCGGCGGCGCCGACCCCGAGCGGACCGCCGAGCGGCTCTTCGACCTCTTCGACTCCGATGAGCCCCTGGAGACCCGCCGCGCAGGCGGATGGGTGCTCGGTCCCCTGGACCGGCTGGAGCTGACGGGCCGCACCGGGCGGCAGACCGCGGCGAGGCTCCGCCGCAGGGGCAGCGAGCGGGTGCTCGGCCTGGCCCGGGGGAGCAAGCTCCAGGCGGTGGTGGGCCTCGCGCCACAGACCGTGCCGGGCGCCGAGGCCGTGGCGGCCGCCGCCCGCCGGGCCGGGTCCCGCATCGTCCTGGCCACCGACCGGCAGCAGCCCACGGGCATCACCTTCGCCGACGCGGTGGTGCCCTCCGGCGGCCGCCTGGTGGCCTCCGTACGCTCCCTCCAGGCCGACGGCGCCGTGGTGCTGCTGCTCTCCGGTAACCGCCGGGCCCTGGGAGCCGCCGACTGCGGCATCGGGGTGCACCGCGACGGCGAACCCCCGGCCTGGGGCGCCCATCTGCTCGTCGGCGCCGACCTGGAGTCGGCCGGGCTCATCGTGGACGCCGTCGGCGTGGCCGCGCGGGTCGACCGGGAGAGCGCCCTGCTGTCCGCCGGCGGCAGCGCCATCGGCGCGGTGGCCGCCCTCCAGGCGCCTCCTGACCAGGCCACCGCGCGCGGCGCGGCGTCGGGCACCACCGCGGGGACCCTGGCCTTCGCCCTGGGCAACTGGCGGGCGCGCCAGCTCCTCGCCCGCCCCATGGACCCGCCGGTGACCACCACCCCCTGGTACCTGATGCCCGTCCCCCGGGTGCTGGAGCGGCTGCGGACCCGGCCCGACGGGCTGACCCCGGAGGAGGCGGCGTCCCGCACCGCGCAGGGGCCGCGCCGGGGCGAGCCCACCGGCACCACCCTGCCCGCCGCGTTCATCGAGGAGCTCGCCAACCCGCTCACCCCGGTACTGGCCGCCGGGGCCGCCCTGGCCGCCGCCGTGGGCTCGCGCACCGACGCCGCGCTGGTGGCCGCCATCACCGGCGTCTCCGCGCTCGTCGGCGGATTCCAGCGGGTCAGGACCGAGCGGGCGCTGTCCGAGCTGTTCGCCCGGTCGGCGATCGGCGCCCGGGTCCGCAGGGGCGGTACGGAACGCCTGGTGACCGCCGGGGACCTGGTCCCCGGCGACATCGTCGTGCTGGGCCCGGAGGACGTGGTGCCCGCCGACTGCCGGGTGCTGGAGGCCGAGGGGCTCGAGGTCGACGAGTCCTCGCTGACCGGCGAGTCCCTCCCCGTGCACAAGTCCCCCGCGCCGGTCGTCGGCGCCCACATCACCCAGCGCCGGTCGATGCTCTACGAGGGCACCACGGTCTCCGCCGGACGGGCGGAGGCCGTCGTCGTGGCCACCGGACCGGCCACCGAGGTCGGCCGCAGCCTGGCCACCGCCCGCCAGGCCGCCCCCGTCACCGGTGTCGAGGCCCGGCTGACCGCGCTCACCCGCTCCAGCGTGCCCATCGCGGTCGGCTCCGCCGCCGCGGTCGCCGGCGCCGGACTGCTGCACGGCCTGCCGCCCACCGAGAACCTCGCCTCCGCCGTCAACCTCGCCGTGGCGTCCGTCCCCGAAGGGCTTCCGTTCCTGGTCAACGCCGCCCAGCTGGCCGCCGCCCGGCGGCTGGCCGACCTCGGCGCCCTGGTCCGCAACCCCCGCACCATCGAGGCCCTCGGCCGCGCCGACGTGCTGTGCTTCGACAAGACCGGAACCCTCACCGAGGGCACCCTCCAGCTCGCCGCCGTCAGCGACGGCGCCGGCCCGCTCCCCGCCGACCGGCTCGACGCGCCCCGTAAGGCGGTGCTCGCCGCCGCTCTGCGCGCGACCCCGCCGGCCCGCCAGGCCGAGCCCATGGCGCACCAGACCGACCGCGCGGTGAGCGTCGGAGCCCGCCGGGCCGGGGTCGGGGTGCGGCGCGGGGCGCCCCGCTGGCGCCGTACCGACTCGCTGCCGTTCGAACCCTCCCGCGCTTATCACGCCACCGCCGGGCGCACCCCGCGCGGCGCCCTGCTCAGCGTCAAGGGTGCGCCCGAGGGGGTTCTGGAGCGGGTCGCCCGGCGGCGCGCACCGGGCACCGGACGGACCACCCCACTGGACGCGGAGGACATCAAGAAGCTGGCCGACGCCGCCGAGGAGCTGGCCGGAGCGGGGCGACGGGTGCTGGCGGTGGCCGAGCGTCCGATGCGGGAGGGCGAGGACCTTACCGACGACACCGTGCGGGACCTGGACTTCCTCGGCTTCATCGCGCTCGCCGACCCGGTCCGCACCAGCGCCGGTCCGGCCACCGAGCGGCTGCGCGAGGCGGGCGTGCAGACCGTGATGCTCACCGGCGACCACCCCGCCACCGCCGACGCCATCGCGGCCACCGTCATGGACGTCCCCGAGCCCAAGGTGAGCACCGGTCCCGAGCTGGACGAGATGGACGACGAACGGCTGGACGAGCTGTTGCCCACGGTGGACGTGATCGCCCGGTGCAGCCCGCACCACAAGGTCCGCATCGTCCAGGCGTATCAGCGCCTCGGCCGGGTGGTGGCCATGACCGGCGACGGCGCCAACGACGCCCCCGCGATCCGGCTCGCGGACGTCGGGATCGCCCTGGGCAGGCGCGGCACCCCCGCCGCGACCGCCGCGGCGGACCTGGTCGTCACCGACGACCGCCTGGAGACCATCGTCTCGGCCCTGATGGAGGGGCGCGCCATGTGGGCCTCGGTCCGGGCCGCCCTCGCCATCCTCATCGGTGGTAACTTCGGCGAGGTCACCTTCAGCGTGGCGACCTCCGCCCTCACCGGCACCACGCCGCTGAGCGCGCGTCAGATCATGCTGGTCAACCTGTTGACCGACCTCGCGCCCGCGCTCGCCATCGCGGTGCGCGAGCCCACCGGGCACACCGGTGAACGGCTGCTCAAGGAGGGCCCCAGCCGCTCGCTGGGCGTGGCGCTCACCAAGGAGATGCTGCTGCGGGGCGTCATCACGGCCGCCGGGGCCGGGCTGGCGTGGACCGGCGCCCGGGCCACCGGCCGGCGCCGCCGGGCCAGTACGGTGGCGCTCGCCGCCCTGGTCGGCACCCAGCTGGCGCAGACCCTGACGACGGGCGGCCTTGACCGGCACGTCCTGATCGCCGGCCTGGGCTCCGCCGCGGTGCTCGCCGCCATCATCCAGACCCCGGGCGTCAGCCAGTTCTTCGACTGCACCCCGCTCGGTCCGTTCGCCTGGGCCATCACCCTGGGCTCCATCACCGTGGCCACCCTCTTCGGCCCCGTCCTCGCGCCGATGCTGCGCCTCGACAGGACGCCGCCCGAGGAGGCGGCGGCGGGGGAGCGCACGGCCGCCGCGGACGGGCCGGAGGCCGCCGCACCGCGGTGAGCGACCGAACCTCTTGCGCCGCCCGGCCCGAGCGATAGTGTTGAATGTCCCGGTTTGAGATGACGGGGGCGGGTCGGTGCGGAGGAGGGCGTGATGCGGAGCCGAGAGCGGTATGAGCTGGTCTTCCTGGATACGACCGTCCCGGACCCGGGAGCCGAGGACGTCGTGGTGGTGCACCGTACGGAGAGCAGCGGTCCGGGCGGCCACCCCGTGTACGTGGACGACACCGGCATCGTGCGGGCGGAGATCAGCGACCGCGCGGAGGTACGGATGATCGCCAGCGGCGGTCATCAGGTGCACGCCGCCGCGGTCAGTGCCCGCCCGGTGTCCTGAGTCACCCGTCCGGCGCCCCGGGCCGTCTGTCGTTTCCGCAGGTCGGCGCCGTTGTCAGTGGGGCCCGCTAGGTTTGGCGCCCATGGGAGTCCGAAGAACGATCGAAACGATCGAGGTGCGGCGATGAGTGATGTGGCGGCGGTGGACGGCGCGGCCGGTGTCGAGCTCCAGCTGGAGCCGTACCGCACGCAGCTGACCGGTTACTGCTATCGGATGCTGGGCTCGGCCTTCGAGGCCGAGGACGCGGTGCAGGAGACGATGGTGCGCGCCTGGCGGGGCCTGGACCGCTTCGAGGGCCGGTCCGCGCTGCGGTCGTGGCTCTACCGCATCGCCACCAATGTGTGCCTGGACATGCTCAGTGGGAGCAAGCGCCGGGCCCGGCCCATGGATCTGACCTCCGCGGCCACCCCGTTCCCGGCCGCGCTCGCCGAGCAGCCGGAGGCCACCTGGATCGGGCCGGTCCCGGACGGCCAGGTGCTGCCGGACGGGGGAGACCCCGCCGAGGTGGCGGCCCAGCGGGACGCGGTGCGGCTCGCGTTCATCGCCGCGCTCCAGCATCTGGCGCCCCGCCAGCGGGCGGTGCTGATCCTGCGCGAGGTGCTGGCGTGGAAGGCGAGCGAGGTCGCCGAGCTGCTGGGCACCACCGTCGCGTCGGTCAACAGCGCGCTTCAGCGCGCCCGGGCCACCCTCGCCGCGAGCCAGGTCAGCGACTCCGACCCGGTCAAGCCGCTGGATGAGGAGCAGCGCGCGCTGCTGGCCCGCTATGTGGACGCCTTCGAGCGCTATGACCTGGACTCCCTCACCGCCCTGCTGCACGAGGACGCCACGCTCTCCATGCCGCCCTACGAGCTGTGGCTGCGCGGCCACGAGGACATCCGCCAGTGGCTGCTGGGCCATGGCATCGGCTGCCGCGGCTCCCGTCTGGTCCCGACCGTGGCCAACGGCATGCCCGCCTTCGGCCAGTACCGCCCGGGCGGCGCCGACGGCCGCCATGAGCCCTGGGCGCTTCAGGTCCTGGAGATATCAGGGGGCCGGATCACCGGGCTCAACTCCTTCCTGGACACCGAGCGCCTCTTCCCGCTGTTCGGCCTCCCCGCCTGGCTCGGGCCCGAGGGCGTGGCCTAACGCCGTGGGGGCCGTCAGGGCCTCGTCCAGTCCCGTCCAGGCGAGCAGCCGCCGCAGTTCGCCGCGGGCGTTGCGGAGCTGGATCCCGCGCCCCAGCCGGCCCGCGGTCAGCCGCAGCCGGGCCAGGGCCTCGACCACGGCCAGGTCCGGCCGTCCCACCCCGCTCACGTCCACGGTGACCGGCCCCGGACCGGCCCGGCGCGCCAGCGCGGTCAACCGTTCGCACAGCCGCGCCACCTCGGCGCGGGTGACCGGCTGGGCCAGCACCAGCACGGCCGGGGACGGCATGGGCGGGTTCTCGGGCTCGGGACCGGTCAACGTCCACCTCCTGTCGCGGCGTTCACCGGTGCAGACCGCCCGGCCCGGGAAAAATCATCGGAGAACACGCGGCCGCGCCGCACGTTCTCCGATGATGGCGGGTCAGTTGTTCTGGACGAACTGCTTCGCCAGGCCGTCGCCGACCGACACGGCCTTGCTGTGGTTCTCGATGGGGGAGACGGAGGAGTTCTTGAACAGGATGTACGTCACCCCCGACTCGGCGCCGCCGGTCTCCGGGTCGGGGTCGATGCCGAGCGCGTTGGCCGTGGCGTAGGACGCCTCACCGATGATCTTGTTCGGACCGGTGTCGCCCACCACCGCGTACTCGACCTTGTTGTTGTAGATGACCGCGACCACCCCGCCGCCCTTGATGCCGGCCTGCCGGTAGTCCCAGGTGGAGCTCGGGCTCGGCACCACGACGTACGGCAGCTTGTCGGCGACGAGGGGCTTGCCGTCCGACTGGTGGAAGGCGGTGTCGTCCTGGAACCACGGGTCGGTGTCCTCGTTGCACCGGGAGGTCACCTGGCCGTCGCAGTCGACGTCCATGTCGGCCTTCCAGAAGACCGCCCCATTGGCCCCGCAGACCGGGACGGTGGCCGATGTCTCCTCGTCGGTGCGGTACTTGCCACTGGATATCTGGGAACAGCTCTGCACCTTGGCGAGCAGCTGCGCCGCGGTGACCGTGCCCTCCTTGGTGGACGCGGGGGCCGGCGCGGGCCCCCGGGTGTTGGCGTGGGCGCCGGCGGTGACGGAGCCGGCCAGCAGACCGGCCGTGGCGATCACGAACGCTAAACGCTTGCGCATAGGACACCCCTTTGTTAGGAACCTTTCCTAACCTCGACGGGGGCATCTTGGGCGAGTTGATAAGCTCATGTCAATATGCTGGGCGCCGCGGAAGTCGATGCGTATTGCCGCGCGAATCGGCGGCCGTCACAGCAACTTCCCGCAGACCGTCTCAGGTCAGGGCGTGGCCCGCACCAGCTTCAGCAGCCGGGTCACCTCGCGCGCCACCGCCGCACGCCCGGCCGCGACATACCGGCGGGGGTCGACCACCTCGGGGTGGTCGGTCAAATGGTCGCGGATCGCCCGGGTGTAGGCCACGTTCAGATGGGTGGCGATGTTCACCTTCGTCAGCCCCGCCTCCACCGCCCGGGTCAGATCCGCCTCGGGCACCCCGGAGGAGCCGTGCAGCACCAGCGGTACCGGCACGGCCGCGCGCAGCGCCGCGACCAGCGGCAGATCGACCACCGCGGCCTTGACGACCATGGCGTGCGAGGTGCCCACCGCGACCGCGAGCGCGTCCACACCCGTGGCCGCCACATAGGCGGCGGCCTCGGCCGGTTCGGTCCTGGCGCCCGGCGCGTGGACGCCGTCCTTGCCGCCCACCTCGCCCAACTCGGCCTCCACCCACACCCCGTGGGCATGGCAGTCGGCCGCCACCTCGGCGGTCGCCGCCACATTGCCGTCGTAGTCCAGGGCCGAGGCGTCGAACATCACCGAGCCGAAGCCGAGGCCCACCGCCTCCCGCACCAGCTCCGGCCCGGTGGCGTGGTCCAGATGCACGGCCACCGGCACCCGGGCCGCGCGGGCCACCTCCACGGTCGCCCGCCCGATGGCGGCCAGGGCACCGTGATACCGCACCGCGTTCTCGCTGATC
Organism: Streptomyces javensis; assembly: GCF_039525925.1. Taxonomy (NCBI): domain Bacteria; kingdom Bacillati; phylum Actinomycetota; class Actinomycetes; order Kitasatosporales; family Streptomycetaceae; genus Streptomyces; species Streptomyces javensis. The sequence goes on from NZ_BAAAIF010000075.1 coordinate 31,869, forward strand.
TGGAGGATCACCGGCGCGCCCGCCGCCTCCGCCCCGGCCACGATGGCCTGGGCGTGCTCGATCTGGATGACATTGAACGCGCCCGCGCCGAGCCCGGCCCGTGCGGCCGCCCCGACGATCTCTCCGGTGGCCACCAGCGGCATCTACCGGCTCCTTCCGCCCATTCCCGTGTTCCGGCCCTGTCCCGTATTCCGCGGTCCGCCCATACCCGGGCGGACCGCTCGGCCCCGCTCGGCCCCGCTCGGCTCCGCTCAGCCCACGGCTCCGCTCGGCCCACCCGGCTCCGCTCGGCCCACCCGGCTCCGCTCGGCCCACCCGGCTCCGCTCGGCCCCGCTCAGCCGAGGATCACCGAGCGGGTGAGATGGCGCGGCTCGTCGGGGTCGAGTCCGCGCGCCGCCGCGATGGCGACCGCGAGCCGCTGCACCACCACCAGTTCGGCCAGCGGGTCGCGGCCGAAGCCGGCGACCCGGCCACCGGTGCGGGTGATCTCCTCGTCCGCCACGTCCGAAGCCCCCTCGCCCAGCCACCACACCACGCTCCGCGGGCCGGTCACGCTGATCGGGCCGTGCCGGTACTCCTTGGCCGGATACGCCTCGGTCCACGCCCCCGCCGCCTCGCGCATCTTGAGCGCGGCCTCCTGGGCGACGCCATAGGTCCAGCCCCGCCCGAGGAAGGTGAACTGCCCGGCGTCCACGAGCGGCCCGGACAGCGGCTCGGCGAGCGCCGCCTCCCCATCCGCCTCCAGATGGTCCAGGGACGCGCCCAAGTGGGCGCGGAGCAGGGCGAGTTCGGTGGTGGCCCAGCGGGTCTGCACCACCGACCGCTCATCGGCGAAGTCGAGCACCACCGCGGCGTCCGCGGCGCCCACGACCGGGGAGTCGGGGACCGCCGTGACGACGGTGGTGGGCACCCGGCCGCGCACCGCGCCCAGCAGCTCCAGCACCTCGGTCGTGGTGCCGGACCGGGACAGCGCGACCACCCGGTCGTAGGCGCGGCCGAGCGGCATCTCCGACGCCGCGAACGCGTCCGTCTCGCCCTGGCCCGCCGCCTCGCGCAGCGCCGCGTACGACTGGGCGATGAACCACGAGGTGCCGCAGCCGACCACGGCCACCCGCTCACCCGCCCGGGGCAGTGCCGCCCGTACGGGCCCCTCCGGATCCCGGGCCAGGGCGATGGCGCGCCGCCAGCAGTCGGGCTGGCTCGCGATCTCGGCCTCGGTGTGGCTCATGAAGCTCCCCTCGTCGCACGGATGACCCGAGCAGTTTGGATGCGTGGAGTTGTTTCGTACGGGCCGATAATGCGCAGAATCACGCACGGAAGTCCAGAGTCAATGGATGCGAGGAGCGGGTAGGGTGATCGGCGTGAAACGCCCCGAGCGCTGGAATGCCCTGCTGGATCTGCTGGCCAGGGACGGCAGGATCGATGTCGAGGAGGCGGCCGCCGAACTGGCGGTGTCCGCCGCGACCATCCGGCGCGACCTGGATGAACTCGCTCAGCAGCAGATGCTGACGCGCACCCGCGGCGGCGCGGTCGCGCACAATCTCTCGTACGACCTGCCGCTGCGCTACAAGACCGCCCGGCGCGCCTCGGAGAAGCAGCGCATCGCCGCCGCCGCGGCCCGGATGGCGGAACCGGGCTCGATCGTGGGGCTCAACGGTGGGACGACCACCACCGAGGTGGCCCGTGCCCTCTCCACGCGCGGCGACCTCTCCGCACCGGGCGGCGGTCCCGCCGTCACGGTCGTCACCAACGCCCTGAACATCGCCAATGAGCTGGCGGTGCGCCCCCAGGTGAAGATCGTGCTCACCGGTGGGGTGGCCCGTCCGCAGTCCTTCGAGCTGATGGGGCCGCTGGCCACCGGGGTGCTGGACCAGGTGTCGCTGGATCTGGCGATCCTCGGTGTGGACGCCCTGGACACGGTCCAGGGCGCGACCGCCCACCATGAGGGGGAGGCCAGCATCAACCACCTGATGGCCGGCCGGGCCACCCGGGTGGTGGTCGTGGCCGACAGCTCCAAGCTGGGCCGCCGGGCGTTCGCCCGGATCTGCGCACTGGACGAGATCGATGTCCTGATCACGGACACCGGCGCCGATGAGGAGCTGGTCGCTCCGTACACCGAGGCCGGTGTCCGCGTGGTCAGGGCCTGAGGCCGATCAGGACCCAAATCCGTTCAGGGCTTGAGGTGTCGTACGCCTACGCCCCGGCGACTGTCGTACGCCTGCGCCCCGGCGGCTGTCGTACGCCTACGCCCTGGCGGCGGCCAGCAGGGCCGCCACCCGCTCGACGGCGAACGCGTAGCCCTGGACACCGCAACCGGCGATCACCCCGCTGGCCAGCGCGGAGACATAGGAGTGGTGCCGGAAGGTCTCCCGCTGGTGGATGTTGGAGATGTGCACCTCCACGATCGGCAGACCGTCGCAGGTGGCCAGGGCGTCGCGCAGGGCGACCGAGGTGTGGGAGTACCCCGCGGGGTTGATGATGACCGCCGCGTGGCGCTCCCGGGCCTCATGGATCCAGTCGATCAGCTGGCCCTCGTGGTTGCTCTGCCGGCAGTCGGTCGTCAGACCGTGCGGTGCGGCCGTCTCGGCCACCAGCTTCTCGATGTCGGCCAGCGTGTCGGTGCCGTAGATCTCGGGTTGCCGACGGCCCAGGAGGTTCAGGTTCGGTCCGTTGAGCACCATGATCGTGGAGCGGTCGCGCACGGGAGTGGTGGTCATGGTGTGTGGTCCTTCCTGGGCGGTCGGCACGTCGAGGGGCGGTTCACCGGGGGCACCGACCCGCGAGGCATCGTAGATCAGGGATATGACACCACGGTGGACGGCACGGTGGAGGTACCCGAGGTGGGAGATCCGGTGTCATTGATGACGCGCTCGTACTGGCCTTGGCCGCCGAGCGAGACGACCAGCAGATTGTGGAACTTCACCCCGGACGCGTTCGGCGCGGCGAAGCCGTGGTGCTGCACGATGCTCGGGTCGACGTTGTAGTAGCAGTAGCTGCCGAGCCCCCACCCTTCGTGCGTGGTCACCGAATCGGCCACCTTGTAGGCGGCGTAGCCCTTGATGGAGCCGTTCTGGACGGCCGCCTGGTTCGGGGCGTCGTACGCCTTCTCGTTCTGGAAGAAGATGGTCCGGCCCCGCTGTCCGAACCACTGCACGTCGTACTTGTTGAAGTGCTCCACGAACAGCCCCGTGGCCAGCACGTCGTCGCCGTTGACCCGGACGCCGTAGTCGGCGCGGTTGGTCTCCCAGCCGACCCCGTCGCCGTGGTCGGCGCGCCAGACCCAGGTGTGGTCGACGATGGTGTGCCGACTGTTGATCACCATGCTGGTGGTGGCCTTGCCGGGGCCCGCGCCACCGATGCGGATGAACACGTCCTGGACGGTGGTGGGGTTGGCCGAGTGGTCGGCGGAGGCCCCTTGCGGGCCGACCTCCAGCAGCGTGGCGGAGTTCACCGGTCCGGCGTCGATGAGGAAACCGGCCAGCCGGACCCCGTCGACGTCGGCGACCTTCAGCGCGGTGACGCCGTTGTCGGGGATGAGCGTGGCGTAGCCGAGCCCGAGGACGACGGTGTTCGCGCGGTTCACCTGGACCGGCCGGTCCAGGTGGTAGATCCCGGGGGTGAGCAGCAGATGCAGCCCCTGGGTGAGCGCCTCGTTGAGGGTGGCCGCGGTGACACCGGGCTTGGCCACGTAGAACTGCGACAGCGGCAGCGAGGTGCCTCTGGGGGTGCCGTTGCCCCAGGTGACGCCGCGGGCGTTGGTGCGCTTCTCGGGCAGGAAGACCCGGTACTCGCCGCCGTTGAGGTACAGGAAGGGCTTCTCCCGGGAGACCGGGGTGGTGTTGAGCGTGGTGTACGGCGGGTTGGGGAAGGTCTGCCCGGGCGCGCCCTCCACACCGGAGAACACCATGTTCCACACGCCGTTGAGCCAGCCGCCGATCGCGCTGTCGCGGGTGTACCACTGCTGCTGGGAGTACGGTCCGACCTGGCCGTCGATGCGGCTGTCCGCGATGTAGCCGCCGCTCGCCCAGCCGTAGCCGTCGGGGGCGAGGTTGAGCCCGCCGCGGACGTGCATCCGCCGGAAGGGGGCCGCCTGCGCCACGGCCCAGCGGTTGGTGCCGTTGACCGGTACGACAGCGAGGTTCTCCGCCGAGCGCCAGAAGTTCTGGGTCGCGTTGCCGTTGAACCACCCGGCGTCCACCGTGATGTCGCCGTTGATGGTCGTGTCGTCGGGGGACAGTCCCAGCCCGGCGATGGAGGTGTAGAAGCCGATCTGGGCGTTGAGCCCGCTGTAGCTGCCGGGCTTGAACAGCAGGGCGTAGCGCCCGGTGCCGAACTGCGCCGACTCCTGCTTCTTGAACACCTCGTCCAGCTTGGCCTGGATGCCGGGCGTGGACGGGTCGAAGACGATCACGTTCGGGCCGAGGTCGCCGCCGCCCGGCAGGGCCTTGGGGCTCTTGGACCGGCCCGAGGGGGCGGCGGCCGCGGGAGTGGCCAGGCCGCCGAGGGCGGGAACCGATGCGACGGCGGCCGCGGCGCCGAGCACCGCCCGGCGGCCGACCGCGGAGCGGTCGGCGGAGGAAGACGTGGGGGAAGGCGTCATGGGGGCGTCTCTCCTGGTTCAGTAAATGAACGGGATGGGGGGTGAGGGAGCGCTCTCTTGCCGTCGCATGCTTCATCCATGTGAACGACTCGTCAAGAGTTGTGACCGCAGTCCTTACATGTTGTTGCTTTTTGAACGTCAACTGCCCTGGTGAGTCCGCTGGTTCGGGGGAACTTGGGGAGATTTGTGATCGGCCGCGTCTGGCTGTTGTGTTCAAGAGGGAAACGGAAATCGGCGTCTGATCCTTTCCGCTCGACGCCTTGACACCTTCGCGTCCCCGCCCGGACACTCCCATCTCGGAGAGCGCTCTCCCATAGTTGTCGCGGGCCGGTGACGGTCCGTCATGCGGGCGGTCCGGCCCGCACCCACGGCGTCGCGAGCCTCGCCGTGCGAGGGCCGCCCGGCCACCTTCACCCTCTCTCCATGTGGCAGGAGTCGCCATGGCACGGAGATCGAAGATCGTTTCAAACGCCCTGATCGCGGGCGCGCTGCTGCTGACCTCGCTCGGGCTCGGTGGTATCGCGATGAGCGCCGAGCCGCCCGCGGCGAAGTCCGCGGGCGGCGGTGTCACGGTGGCCCACGCGGCCCATGCGGGGCACGCGGGCCATGCGGCCCACGCGGGGCACGCGGCCCACGCCGGGCACACCATGGCGTCGTCGTCCGCCTCCTCGCCCGAGGACCCGGACGGCGACGGCTACATTCCCGCGAACCCGCCGGTCACCGGTGTCACCCCGTCCACGAAGGAGCCGCCCCACCGCTACTTCCACGAGTTCCAGGCCAACTGCTCGGTGAGCCACACCAAGCCGGACGACCCCATCGTGTATCCGCAGCGGCCGGGCGCGTCCCATGACCACACCTTCATGGGCAACACCACGACCGACGCGGCCAGCACCACGGCCTCCCTCGACGCCGGCCGCACCACCTGCAAGGCGCCGGGGGACAAGTCGGGCTACTGGATGCCCACGCTCTTCGACGGCGACAAGCCGGTACTGCCCACCGGCCCGCAGACCATCTACTACAAGGCGGGCGTGACCGACTACACCAGCGTCCGGCCGTTCCCCAAGGGGCTGCGGTTCGTGGTGGGCGATCCGATGCAGACCGCGGAGGAGTTCCGCCGCCACCCCGGCTTCGTCGAGGGCTGGGAGTGCGGCGACAGCTACTTCAACGTCGAGTTCCCCAAGGACTGCCCGAGCCGTCCCGAGGTCCAGCTCAACATCCGTTTCCAGGCGCCCAGTTGCTGGGACGGCAAGTACCTGGACACGCCCGACCACCGCAGCCATATGGCCTACCCGGTGGTCAACCCCGGTACGAACAACAATGTGTGTCCGGCGGACCACCCGGTGGCGCTGCCGATGGTCGAGTTCAAGATGGCCTTCCCGGTCAACGGTGACCTCTCCCGGGCGAGGCTGGCCAGCGGTCCGAGCTGGTCGTTCCACTACGACTTCTTCAACGCCTGGGACGCGCCGACGCTCAAGGCGCTGGTCGACCACTGCGTGGTCGGGGCGCTCCAGTGCGACGCCCGCGGCTATGACCAGACCCATCCCGAGGCCGGGGCGGCCCTCGACGAGGACTACGAGCTGCCGTAGCCGCCGTACCACCGCGGCCCGGCCGCTCGCGGGACACACCGCCGCGGCCGGGCCGTCCGCACTCGACTCCCCCCGCCGACACACCGAAAGACACCACCATGACCCGGATCCGTACCACCCCACGCCGTACCGCCCCACGCCGTATCGCGGCGCCCCTCGCCGCCGGTCTGCTGGTCGCCGGTGCCCTCGCGCTGCCCGGCCAGCAGGCACACGCCGCCGGAAGCGTCGTCAAGGTCACCGGTGCCCAGGGCGACTGGCGGCTGACCGTGGACGGCCAGCCGTATCAGATCAAGGGCCTGACCTGGGGCCCCGCCATCGCGGACGCCGACCGCTACCTCCCCGATCTGCGGTCGATGGGCGTGAACACCATCCGCACCTGGGGCACCGACGCCACCAGCAAACCCCTCTTCGACTCCGCGGCCGCCCACGGCATCAAGGTGATCGCCGGATTCTGGCTCCAGCCCGGTGGCGGCCCGGGCAGCGGCGGCTAGGCCGCGGGCTACGGCAAGGCGTGGAACTGCGTCACCGGCCACAAGGGCGTCGCGCTCGGCGCCACGATGTTCCACTACGGCACCGAGGACGACTTCGGCGGCGTCTGGTTCAATCTGCTGCCCGCCGGCCAGAAGCGGCTGTCGTACTACGCGGTGAAGAAGGCGTACGGCGCGGACACCTCGCGCGACAACACGCCGCCGGTCATCTCCTCGCTGGCCGTGGAGGGCGATGCCGCCAAGGTGGAGGCGGGCCGCGACCTGACGCTCGCGGTCAGGGCCACCGACCCCGACGGCGACGCCATTTCCTACCAGGTGCTGGGCAGCACGATGTACCTCGACAAGGACAAGAGGCTCATCCCGCTGCCCGCCACCGACCTCGGCGGCGGCAGGCTGAGGCTCACCGCGCCGGACCGCCCCGGAGTGTGGAAGGTGTACGTCAAGGCCACCGACGGCAAGGGCAACGTGGGCATCGAGACCCGTTCCGTACGGGTCGTCCCGCCCGCCGTGAACGGCACCGATGTGGCCCTCGGCAGGCCCGCCACCGCCTCCTCGTACCAGACGGGTGGCGGCGACTGCCCCTGCACCCCGGCCAACGCCGTGGACGGCAAGGCGGACACCCGCTGGGCCGCCGACTGGAGCGATCCGCAGTGGCTCCAGGTGGACCTCGGCGCGTCCACCTCCTTCACCCATGTCCAGCTGGTGTGGGAGGCCGCCTACGCCAAGGCGTACACCATCCAGACCTCCGACGACGGCAGCGGCTGGCGCACCGTCCGTGAGGTGACCGACGGCAACGGCGGTGTGGATGACTTCGACGTCTCGGGCACCGGGCGCTACGTCCGCGTCCACGGCACGGCCCGTGGCACCGGCTACGGCTACTCGCTCTACGAGTTCGGCGTCTACCGCCGCTGAGCCACCGAAGTGGGTGGCGGGAGAGCGCTCTATGCCCCCGAGGCGCACGGCTACTAGGGTGCCGACATGAACCGACAGGCCCCGACCTTGGAGGATGTCGCCCGGGAGGCCGGTGTCTCCCGGGCGACCGTGTCCCGGGTCGTCAACGGCGTCCGCAACGTGGATCCGGCCATCCAGGACCTGGTCCGCCTGGCGATCGAGAGGACCGGCTACGCGCCCAACCGGGCGGCCAGATCGCTGGTGACCCGGCGCACCGGCACCGTGGCGCTCGTCGTCTCCGGGGCCGGGGACACCTCGGAGGAGGAGCAGAACGCCTTCGCCGCGCGGGTGTTCTCGGACCCGTTCTTCGGCCGGGTCGTCGGTGGCGTGGTGGGGTTCCTGCGGCCGCGCTCGATGCACCCGGTGCTGATGTTCGCCGAGTCCCCCGAGGCCCGGCAGGAGGTGGTGAGGTATCTGCGGCAGGGGAACGCGGACGGTGCCCTCGTGGTGTCCACCCACCCCGACGATCCACTGCCCGCGCTGCTCGCCGAGGCCGGACTGCCCGCCGTGCTGTTCGCCCGGCCCGTGCGGCCGGTGGCGCTGAGCCATGTCGACCTGGCGCACTGGGACGGTGGCCGCATCGCCGCCGAGCGCCTGCTGGCCCGGCGGTGCCGGAAGGTGGCCACCGTGTCGGGGCCGTGGGCCGTGGCGGCGAGCCAGGAGCGGCTCGCCGGATTCCGCGACACCATGGCGCGCGGCGGCCACCCGTACGTTCCGGTGGCCGAGGGCGGCTTCACGCTGGACAGCGGAGTGGCGGCGATGACCGCGCTGCTCGCCGAACACCCCGACGTGGAGGGGGTGTTCGCGGCCAACGACCTGATGGCCCAGGGGGTCTGCCAGGTGCTGAGGGAGCGCGGCCGGCGGGTGCCCGAGGATGTCGCGGTCGTCGGCTTCGACGACTCCAGCGTGGCCGCCACCTGCCGGCCGCCGCTGACCTCGGTGCGTCAGCCGGTGGAGGACATGGCGGCGGCGATGGCCCGGCTGCTCGACGAGCACGTCCGGGGCCTGCGCACCGATCCGGTCGCGGTCCTCTTCGAACCGGAGCTGGTGGTACGGGAGTCGGCTTAGCGGTGCGTGCGTGGGAGTCGGCGTGGCGGTATGTGCGTGGGAGTCGGCGTGGCCGTGCGGACGTAGGATTCGGCGTGGCCGTGCGGACGTAGGATTCGGCGTGGCGGTGCGTACGTAGGAGCCGGCGTAGCGCTACGCCAGCCGCGTGCCCAAGGTCGCGCGCCACGCCGGGGACGGCTCCGGCGAGGGCCCGGCGGGCAGACGGCGCCCACCGCGGGCGAAGAAGTCCGCGAGCGGCAGGATCGCGGCGCCCACCGTCACCGCGTCCGGCCCCAGCGCCCCCAGGTCGATGCCGACGCGTCCGGACGGGTACGGCAGCGCGTACGAGAGCGCGTGGCGGCGCACCGAGTCCAGGAAGCGCGGGCCGAGCTGGAGCCCGGCCCAGCCGCCGACCAGGATGCGCTCGGGCTGGAAGAGGTTGATCAGATCGGAAAGACCCGCGCCCAGGTACTCCGCGGTCTCGGCGAGGACGGCGGCCGCCACCGGGTCCGGATCGCCACCATCCGCGGGATACGCGGCGGCCAGCATCGCCGTCAGGGCGGTCTCCTCGTCGGTGTCGGACGGCGGCCGTCCACCCGCCTCCTGCCAGCGCTCCAGCAGCGCCTCCGCGCCCGCGTACGCCTCCAGGCAGCCCAGTGCCCCGCAGCGGCACCGGCGGCCCCGCACCCGCACGGTGAGATGGCCCCACTCCACCGCCCGGCCGTGCTGGACCTCGTCGGTGACGACGCAGGCGCCGACGCCCGACCCGAAGAGCACCACCACCGCGTTGCGCGCGCCGCGCCCGGCGCCGAACCACATCTCGGCCTGCCCCAGCGTCTTCGCGCCGTTCTCGATGAAGTACGGGACCTCCCGGGGGAGGTGGTCCGGCCGGCGCAGCATCCGCTCCAGCGGGACCGCCTCCCAGCCGATCGGCTGACAGTGCACCACCGCACCGCCCTCCTCGGAGTGCTCGACGATGCCGGGGACGCCGATGCCCACGCCGAGCAGGCAATCGGGACTGAGCCCGGCCGCCTCCAGGACCTCGGCGACGCCGTCGCGGATATGGCCCGCGATCAGCTCGCTGTCGTAGCGGTCCCGGTGCCCGGCGCCGCGCGTGGGCAACGGCCGGTCGGCATGGGCCCGTTCGGCCAACGCGAGATCGAACAGCTCGACGCGGACCCGGGTCTCGCCGACATCCACCCCGATCAGGTGGCCGCTGTGCGGGGTGATCCGCAGTAGGGTTCGGGGGCGGCCGCCGTCGGAGTCGACGCTCCCGGCCTCCTCCACTAGCCCCTCGGCGAGCAGTTCGGCGACCACATTGCTGATGGAACCTGAACTCAGCCCGGTCGCCGGGGCCAGCGAATAGCGGCTCATGGGCCCGTCGAGGTACAACCGGCGCAGCACGGCGGCGCGGTTCTCCCGCCGCAGGTCACGAACCGTACGGCCGTTGCTCGCCGTCACCTGGCCTCCTCAACTCCGGGCTCCGCGCCGCAAGATACCTCCGCCGGATCTCTTGACGCGACCTTCTCTTGAGGTTTAACTCACGTCCTAAATTAAGCCGTGAGAGGCTTCGGGAGTTGAACGCGGTGGCGTACCCGGGTCCTTCTTGGCATTCACCACTCCCGGAAGGGACACCAGGAGCCATGCGCAGCATCCGAGTCGCGGCCATAGGCGCCGTCACCTTGTCACTCGCCCTCGCCGTCTCGGCCTGCGGAGGCGGTTCCTCGACGGCCGGTGGCGGCGGATCCAACGACTCGCCGAAGACGCTCACGTACTGGGCCTCCAACCAGGGCGCCAGCATCACGGTGGACAAGAAGGTCCTGAAGCCCGAGCTCGACAAGTTCGAGAAGAAGACCGGGATCAGAGTGAAACTGGAGGTCATCCCCTGGTCCGAGCTGCTGAACCGGATCCTCACCGCCACCACCTCCGGCCAGGGCCCGGACGTGCTGAACATCGGCAACACCTGGAGCGCCTCGCTCCAGGCGTCCGGGGCACTGCTGCCGTGGGACGACAAGAACTTCGGCAGCATCGGCGGCAAGGACCGCTTCGTGGACTCCGCCCTGGGCTCGACGGGGGTGAAGGGCGAGGACCCGGCCGCGGTGCCGCTGTACTCGATGGCGTACGCGCTCTACTACAACAAGAAGATGTTCGCCGACGCGGGCATCTCCAAGCCCCCCGCCACCTGGGACGACGTCGTCGCCGCCGGCAAGAGGCTCTCCAAGGACGGCAAGTGGGGCCTCGGCGCCGAGGGCGCGAACCTCTCGGAGAACATCCACCAGGTGTTCGTCTTCGCCAAACAGCACGGCGCCGACTTCTTCACCGCCGACGGCAAGCCCGACTTCACCTCGGACGGCGCGGTCACCGCGATCAAGCAGTATGTCGACCTGATGGCGAAGGACAAGATCATCGCCCCGGGCAACGCCGAGTACGCGCAGAACCAGTCCCTCAGCGACTTCGCCAAGGGCAAGACGGCCATGGTCCTGTGGCAGACCGCCTCCGCCACCTTCGCCTCCCTAGGCATGAAGGACGACGAGTGGGGCGTTGCCCCGGCGCCCGTGCGCTCCGGCACCCCCGGCACCGGCACCACCGTCAACTCGATGGTCGCCGGCATCAACCTGGCCGTCTTCAAGAACACCGACAACCACGACGGCGCCCTGAAGTTCGTGAAGTTCATGACCAGCGACGCGGAGCAGAAGATCCTCAACAAGGCGTACGGCTCCATCCCACCGGTCAAGGCCGCCCAGTCCGACCCCGCGTTCAACAACCACGCGACCGCCGCCCTGCGCGACACCCTCGCCAAGAGCGCCGAGGCGCTGCCGCAGGTGGCCGACGAGTCGCAGTTCGAGACGTCCGTGGGCACGGCCGTCAAGGAACTGTTCGCGGACGCCGCCGCCGGACGCCCGGTGACCAAGGCATCGGTGAAGGCCAAGCTGGAGAAGGCCCAGCAGCAGATGCCGGCGAAGTGAGCGCGGACACCTCATGACCACCACGACCGCCACCGCCGAGGCAGACCGGCGGACCGTGTCGGGGAGCACCCCCGGGGCGGCGCGAGGCCCGCGCCGCCCCGGGCGGATCCGCCGCATCGGACTGCCGTATCTGCTGCTCCTGCCCGCCCTGGTCCTCGAGCTCCTGGTCCATCTGGTGCCGATGGTGATGGGCATCCTGATGAGCTTCAAGGCGCTCACCCGGTTCTCCATCCGGGACTGGAGCGCCGCGCCCTGGTCCGGCTTCGACAACTACAAGATCTCGGTGGACATCAACGCGCCGGCCGGTGAGGCGCTGCTCCACTCGTTCTGGGTCACCTGCGGCTTCACCGTGCTGTCCGTCGGGCTGTGCTGGCTGCTGGGCACCGCCACCGCCATCTTCCTCCAGGACACCTTCCGCGGCCGGGGCGTGCTGCGCACCCTGTTCCTGGTCCCGTACGCCCTGCCCGTCTACACGGCCGTCATCACCTGGGCGTTCATGTTCCAGCATGACAACGGGCTGGTGAACCACGTCCTCCACGACCAGCTGGGCCTCACCGACAAGCCCTCGTTCTGGCTGATCGGCGACAACAGCTTCTTCGCCCTGCTCACCGTGTCGGTGTGGAAGGGCTGGCCGTTCGCGTTCCTCGTCGTCATGGCCGGTCTCCAGAACATCCCCAGGGAGCTCTACGAGGCGGCCGCCCTCGACGGCGCCGGGATGTGGCAGCAGATCCGCCGCATCACCCTGCCCTCGCTGCGCCCGGTCAACCAGGTGCTGGTGCTGGTGCTGTTCCTGTGGACGTTCAACGACTTCAACACCCCGTATGTGCTGTTCGGCAAGGCAGCACCGGAGGCCGCGGACCTCATCTCGATCCACGTCTACCAGACGACGTTCGCCACCTGGAACTTCGGCACCGGGTCCGCCATGTCCGTCCTGCTGCTGCTCTTCCTGCTCGTGGTGACGGGCCTGTACCTCCTGCTGACCTCCCGACGAAGGAAGACGGCCGATGTCTAGCACCTCCCCGGCGCGGCCCCGCTCACCGATGGCCGCCCCCCGGTCCTTCCTCTGGGCCCGCCGGATCTTCCTCACCCTGCTCACCGGGTTCGTCCTGCTACCGGTGTACGTCATGGTCTCCAGCTCCCTGAAGCCGCTGGAGGACGTCTCGGGGACGTTCCGCTGGCTGCCGAGCGGGCTGACCATCCGCCCCTACATCGACATCTGGTCGACGGTCCCGCTCGCCAAGTACTTCCTGAACTCGGCCATCGTGGCGGGCGCGGCGACCGTCTGCTCGGTGGTGATCGCCGTCTTCGCCGCGTACGCGGTCAGCCGGTACCGGTTCCGGGGCAAGCGGGTGTTCACCGTCACCGTACTGTCCACCCAGATGTTCCCCGGGATCCTCTTCCTGCTGCCGCTGTTCCTCATCTACGTGAACATCGGCAACGCCACCGGTATCGCCCTCTTCGGCTCCCGGGGCGGCCTCATCCTCACCTATCTCACCTTCTCGCTGCCGTTCTCGATCTGGATGCTCATCGGGTACTTCGACTCGGTGCCGCGCGATCTGGACGAGGCGGCGCTGGTGGACGGCTGCGGACCGCTGGGCGCGCTGTTCCGGGTCGTCGTCCCGGCCGCGATCCCCGGCATCGTCGCCGTCGCCGTCTACGCGTTCATGACCGCCTGGGGCGAGGTGCTCTTCGCGTCCGTGATGACCAACGACACCACCCGCACCCTCGCCGTGGGCCTCCAGGGCTACGCCACCCAGACCGAGGTGTACTGGAACCAGGTCATGGCCGCCTCGCTCGTCGTCAGTGTCCCCGTGGTCGCGGGCTTCCTGCTGCTCCAGCGCTATCTCGTGGCCGGACTCACCGCCGGAGCCGTGAAGTGACCGGCCTTCCCACCTCCGGCCTTCCCACCTCTGGCCTTCCCACCTCTGAAAGGACGTACGTGTCCGAACTCCTGGACCTCACAGCCTTCCCGCACGACTTCCTGTGGGGCACGGCCACCTCCGCCTACCAGGTCGAGGGAGCCGTCGCCGAGGACGGACGGTCGCCCTCGATCTGGGACACCTTCTCGCACACCCCCGGCAAGGTGGCGGGCGACGACCACGGCGATGTGGCCTGCGACCACTACCACCGCTGGCGCCAGGACATCGGGCTGATGAAGCGGCTCGGCACCAACGCCTACCGGCTGTCCATCGCCTGGCCACGGGTGGTGCCGGGCGGCGACGGGCCCGTCAACGCCAAGGGCCTCGCCTTCTACGACGAGCTGATCGACGGCCTGCTGGAGGCGGGCATCACCCCGTCCGTCACCCTGTACCACTGGGACCTGCCCCAGGTGCTCCAGGACCGGGGCGGCTGGCCCGAGCGCGACACCGCGGAGCACTTCGCCGGGTACGCCGCGGTGGTGGCCGACCGCCTCGGCGACCGGGTGCACCACTGGACCACCCTCAACGAACCGCTGTGCTCGGCCTGGATCGGCCACCTCGAGGGCGTGATGGCGCCCGGGCTCACCGATCTGACCGCGGCGGTCCGCGCCTCGTACCACCTGCTGCTCGGCCATGGCCTCGCCGCCCAGGCGATCCGGGCCGCCGCACCACGCGCCGAGGTCGGCATCGTCAACAACCTCAACACCGTGGCGGCGGCCACCGACCGGCCGGAGGACCAGGCCGCCGCACGGCGCATGGACGGCCACACCAACCGCTGGTGGCTGGACCCCGTGCACGGCCGTGGCTTCCCCGCCGACATGCGTGAGGTGTACGGGGGCGAACTGCCGGAGCGCCCCGGCGACCTGGAGACCATCGCCGCGCCCCTGGACTGGCTGGGCCTGAACTACTACTTCCCGGCCACCGTCACCGACGACCCCACCGGCCCGGCCCCGCACGCCCGCGCCGTCCGCCGCCCGGACGTCCCGCGCACGGGCATGGACTGGGAGGTCGACGCCGGCGGTATCGAAAGCCTGCTGCTGCGCCTGACCGGCGAATACGGCGCCCGCAAGCTGTACGTCACCGAGAACGGCTCCGCCTACCCCGATGTCGTACGGCCGGACGGGACCGTGGACGACCCCGAGCGCCAGGACTACCTCGTCCAGCACCTCGCGGCCTGCGCCTCGGCGGTCCGCAAGGGCGCGCCGCTGGCCGGGTACTTCGCCTGGTCGCTGCTGGACAACTTCGAGTGGGCCTACGGATACGACAAGCGCTTCGGCCTCGTCCATGTCGACTACCGGACGCAGGTCCGCACCATCAAGGGGACCGGCCACCGCTACGCGGAGATCATCCGCGACCACCGGGGCCGGGCCCGGCGCGCCGCCTAGGGGGCGGCGGATGGGTTCGCTCGCGGGGGCCGTGCCGCCTGCGGCGAGCTGTTCCCCTACCCGCCCCTTCCCGAAACCGGGGCTCTGCCCCGGCCCCCATCCCGGGGCTCCGTCCCGGCCCCCGTCCCGGGGCTCCGTCCCGGCCCCCGTCCCGGGGCTCCGCCCCGGACCCCGGGGCGGGCTCTGCCTCAGATCCCGGCCGGGGCTCTGCTCCAGGCCCCGTAACTGGGGCTTCGTCCCAGGTCCCGTTGCGGGGCTTCGGCCCGGGCCCTGGGGCGGGCTGCGCCTCAGGTTCCGGGGCGGGGCTGCGCCTCAGGTTCCGGGGCGGGGCTCTGCTCCAGGCCCCGCAACTGGGGCTTCGCTCCAGGCCCCGTAACTGGGGCTTCGCTCCAGGCCCCGTTGCGGGGCTTCGGCCCGGGCCCTGGGGCGGGCTGCGCCTCAGATCCCGTACCGGGGCTGCGCCTCAGGCCCCGGGGCGGGGCTCTGCTCCAGGCCCCGCAACTGGGGCTTCGTCCCAGGCCCCGTAACTGGGGCTTCGCTCCAAGACCCGTTCCGGGGCTCCGCCCCTTCTCGCGGCAGCGATGTGCGGGTCCGCCGCGTGGCGGGGCTCGGCGCGGCTACCGGGGTCCAGGGGCGGAGCCCCTGGTATCGGGAAGGGGCGGGGAGGGGAAGATCCGCCCGCCGCACACAGCCACAACGCAAAGCACATCGGCACAACGCAAAGCACATCGGCACATCGGCCATTGGTACGAACACCCATCGGCATCACACGTGCACCCCCACGACCTCATCGAGGAGAGCCGCATGCCATCCCGTACCCCCCGCATCCTGCTGAGCGCACTCGCCACCCTCGCCACGGTGGCGGTCCTGACCACGGGCCCGGCCCTCGCCACACCCACCTCGCACTCCACCGCGGCCGCCGCCCAGGCGACCTGGGACACCGACCGGGCGGCGGCCGCGTACGCCGCGAATCCCGGCGCCGTCACCGCGTCCGGCAGCGAGAACGACGGCACCGCGCCGGGGCTGGCCTTCGACGGCAACGGATCGACCCGCTGGGCCAGCCCGTTCACCGACGACGCGTGGATACGCGTCGACCTCGGCGCCACCATCCGGATCGACCGGGTCGTCCTGGACTGGGAGGCCGCCTACGGCAAGAAGTACGTCCTGGAGGTGTCCAGGAACGGCACCGACTGGGCCCCCTTCTACACCGAGGACGCCGGGACCGGCGGATCCCTCACCGCCCACACCCATCCGCAGGACGTCGTCGGCCGCTACGTACGGATGCGCGGCATCGAGCGCGGCACGCCCTACGGCTACTCGCTTTACTCGTTCAAGGTGTACGGCGGCGAGCCCGCCCCGGCGTCCACGACCCGGACCAATCTCGCCCTGAACCACCCCGCCTACTCCAACTACTACCAGCACGCGGGCAACTCGCCCGCCTTCGTCACCGACGGCGGCTGGCCCGCCAACCTCAAGGACGACCAGACCCGCTGGTCCAGCGACTGGAACGCCAACCGCTGGGTCTCGGTGGACCTCGGCGCGACCTCCACGATCGACACCGTCGACCTCTACTGGGAGGCGGCCTACGCCGTCGACTACCAGGTGCAGGTGTCCGACGACAACCGCACCTGGCGCACGGTGTACCAGCCCTCCGCCGCCGAGGTGGCCGCCCGCCGCGCGGATGTGAAGTCCCCCACGGACGCGGTGGGCCGCCATGACACCGTGAAGCTGTCGCAACCCGCCACCGGTCGGTATGTGCGGATGCTGGGGAAGGAGCGCCGCTCCTTCTACAACCCGGCCCCGGCCACCGCCCAATTCGGCTACTCCCTCTACGAGTTCCAGGTCTGGGGCACCGGCGGAAGCGCCTCCGCCGCGTACCCGGCCCTCCCCGGGGAACAGTCCGGGGCGTACCGGACGACGTTCTTCGACGACTTCACCGGCGCCTCCCTCGACCGCTCGAAGTGGCGTGTGGTGCGGACCGGCCAGGAGATGGGATCGGTCAACGGCGAGTCGCAGGCGTATGTCGACTCCTCCGACAACATCCGCACCGAGAACGGCAACCTCGTGCTCAGGGCGAAGTACTGCAAGGGGTGCACCCAGGCGGGCGGTGGCACGTACGACTTCACCTCCGGGCGCATCGACACCCACACCAAGCTGGACTTCACCTACGGGCGGGTCAGCGCCCGGATGAAGCTTCCGGTCGGCGATGGTTACTGGCCCGCGTTCTGGCTGCTGGGCAGCGATGTGGACGATCCCTCGGTGTCCTGGCCCTCCTCCGGTGAGACCGACATCATGGAGAACATCGGCTACGCCGACTGGACCAGCACCGCCCTGCACGGCCCCGGCTATTCGGCGGACGGCAATATCGGCGCCCGCCAGACCTATCCGGGCGGCGGCCGCGCCGACCAGTGGCACACCTACGCGGTGGAGTGGACACCGACCGGGATGCGCTTCCTCGTCGACGACCGGGTGGTCCAGGAGACGAGCCGCAACAAGCTCGAATCCACCCGAGGCCAGTGGGTCTTCGGCCACAACCAGTACGTGATCCTCAACCTCGCCCTGGGCGGGGCGTACCCGGCCGGATGGAACAAGGTCACCACCCCCTACTGGGGCCTGCCGCAGTCCAGCGTCGACCGGATCGCGGCCGGGGGAGTGCAGGCGGAGGTGGACTGGGTGCGCGTCGAACAGAAGGGGTGAGCGCTGCATCATGGATCGTTGACGGGCGGCCGCCGTGGCCGCCCGGCAACGGAAGCAGTGGAAGAAGAAGCAGAAGAAGGAGGAGGTGCGCCGATGCGGGTGGCGTTGCACTCGGTTCTCAAGGAGGGCCAGGAGTCCGGTTATGAGCAGGTGCACGCCACGGTCCCGGAGGACCTGCTGGCGGCGCTGCGCCGGGCCGGGATCACCAACTGGCGGATCTGGCGCAGCGGGCGCCATCTCTTCCACCTCGTGGACTGCGAGGACTTCGCGGCCGCGATGGCGGCGCTGGACGAGGACCCGGCCAACCAGCGCTGGCAGGAGTTCATCGGCGCGTATGTCGACCACTTCGAGGACACCGGCGGTTCCCCCGCCGAGGGGGACCGAATGGCGCTCGGCGAGGTGTGGGAGCTACGCGCCCAGGCCGAGGCCGCCGAGCGCGGCTAGCCGGGGTCCCGGCTACGGGGCGTCCGCGTCCGCCGTGTGGCAGGGCTTCGCCCCTGGGCCCCGGGGTCGGGGGCGGAGGCCCAGTTGTGGGAAGGGGCGGGGAGGGGAGTAGCCCGTCGCAGGCGTCACGACGATCGGCCGAACCGGCGGAGCCTACCGATCCGGATCGTTCGGCGCAGCCATTCATCAGACCTTGAGTACGGGTGAGAACGGGGCGAACGCGTCCACGTACGACGTGGTGGCCCCGCGCGGGGGCGTGGCGGAACGCGGCAAGCGCTCCGCACACGCCTGCCGCGCATCCCCGACTGGAGGTCACTGAGTTGAGCCACCGACGTGTGAACAAGCGGACCCTCGCCATTTCCGGAGCCGCCATCACCGCGCTCGGGGCAGCCGCCATTCTGCTGCCCAACGCGAACGCGAACCCGGACGAGTCGTCGGGCGCCAAGACATTCTCGTCCCCGGCCGCGGTGAAGCTCGCGAGGAGTCTCGCATCGGACCTCGGTGACAACGGTGCGGGCTGGTACTACGACAACGGCAGCCGCCAGCTGGTCATGAATGTGGTGGACGAGGACTCCGCCGAGTCCGTCCGGGCCAAGGGCGCCGTGGCGAAGGTCGTCCAGAACAGCATGGCCGATCTGAAGGCCGCCACCCAGACGCTGAGCAGCGATGCGTCGGTGCCCGGTACCGCCTGGTCGATCGACCCGGTCACCAACAAGGTCCAGGTGACCGCCGACCGGACGGTGACCGGCACGAAGTGGGACACGCTGACCAAGGCCACCGGCCAGATGGAGGGCACGGTCAGCGTCAAGCGCAGCAAGGGCGAGTTCAAGAAGTTCGACGGCGAGGAGGCGGCCGAGCCCGGCGACAGCGGCGGCGCGGGCGCCGGGGACGCCGCCGGTGCGGCGGGCGGCGCGGGCGACGCGGGTGCCGGTGCCGCAGGCGGCG
>NZ_BAAAIF010000076.1:0-50545 GCF_039525925.1 Streptomyces javensis
CGTGGCGGACGTCCGCCGGCCTTCGACAAGCAGGTCTACAAACGGCGCAACGTCGTCGAGCGGTGCTTCAACCGCCTCAAACAGTGGCGCGGCATCGGTGAGGTCGACTCGGGGCGCCCTGCTGGTGTTTCCACCAGTGGGTTTCCCCGAGCCGCCTCCCGAACCCGGCGTGCCCGTTTCCGGGCACCGGGCTCTCCACAAATCCCGTTAGGGGGTGTTCAGTTCCTCATGCCGTAGTGGGCCACGGAGACGGAATGAGTTTCCCCCGGTATCGGTATCTGGTCGTGCTTACCTTTGCCGGGTTAAACAGTTCCGTTTCCTCTGTGACGGGCCACCAGCCGCCGCCGTAATAGCGTCGACGGAGCTGTTTCCAAGTGATCCGGGGGTGCTTGCGTCGGATCCATCGCGTCACTCTCATCCACGTGTAGTGGCTGAGGTAACAGAAAGCGACGTTCGACACTCCGGGACGGAAATACGCGCACCATCCGCGCAACACCGAGTTCAGTCGGTGGAGCAAGGACTCCAGCGACAAGCCGACGTTCTGCCGTCCGGTCGGTTCCTTCACCTTGCCCGTGGCGGAACGTACTGATTTCCGTGCCGGGTAGGTGTAAATGTACTGCCGATCAGTGCCAAGTTTCCGGTGACGCTGGATGCGCCATCCGAGAAAGTCAAGGCCCTCGTCAATGTGCGTGATGTTTGTCTTCTCCACCGACAGGCGAAGGCCCATTGGCTCCAATGCCTCTGCGACCTCGTCGCGTAGTTCCTCGGCATGCTCACGGCGCCCGAAGACGAGTACGAGAAAGTCGTCCGCATACCGAACCAGCCGGTAGTTGGGCAAACCTCGGCGCCGTCTCCTGCGCCGATCCTCGGAGGTGCCATCTGGCCCTCCGAGACCCTGGGCGATGTGCTCGTCCAAGACCGAGAGTGCGATGTTGGCCAGTAGCGGCGACAGAATCCCGCCCTGCGGGGTCCCGGTGCGCGTGTCCGTGAAGGCTCCGTCACGGGACAGGATCCCGGACTTCAAGAACGCCTTCACCAAGGACAACACCCGCTTGTCTCCGATTCGATTCCGCACCCGCTCCATGAGGGCCGGGTGCGCGATCTCGTCGAAGCACGCCGTGATGTCGCCCTCCACCACCCACTCGTATCCGTGGCTGGCGAGGTAGCGAGTCTCGGCGATCGCATCGTGAGCTCGGCGGTTCGGGCGGAACCCATAGGAACACGGGAGGAAATCCGCTTCGAATACCGGCTCCAGCACCAGTTTCAAGGATGCCTGGACCACTCGGTCCGCCACAGTGGGAATCCCGAGACGACGAAGCTTGCCATTCGCCTTGGGAATCATCCGCTCGCGGACAGGAACCGGGTGGAAGCTGCGGTCTCTGATCTGGGTCCGCAGCTTGTCGAGAAACGCCTCGACTCCCTGCCCGGCTTCAATAGAGCGGGCGGTCTTCCCGTCCACTCCGGCCGTGCGGGCGCCCTTGTTTCCCCGGACACGATCCCACGCCACCAACAGGAAGGCGGGATCGGCCACGAGGTTAAACAGGCCGTCGAACCTGCGATGAGAGTCATCGGCAGCCCAACGGTGCAGCTTGGTCTGGATCTCCAGTACCCGGCGTTCGGCCTTCATCAAGGCCCATTCCAGCTCGTCGGTATTCACCGGCGACAGCCTCCTGGCATTCCAGTCTCCTTGCTGCTGACTTGCTGGCTCCCTTCCCCATGTGACCGGCTTTCCCGGCCTCGGAGTACTACGGAGCCTCCGTCCTGCCCGACGGCCATCAGCCGGCGATGGACCTGCCCCCGATGGGACTGGATGGCCCATACGAGAGCGACCGCAGGCAGTTCCCACGTTCACCACGAAATCGATCGACAGGTGAGGTGCCCAGCTCTACCCCGGCAGCATCGCCACGCTTACGCCGCAGACTTTCGGCGTGGCCTCCCCACCGATGAGTAGAGTCGGCTTCGGAGTCGACCACCGACGAGCACTGGTGGTCGTGCACTGCGTCCGGCCCAGATCCGCCAGGTTCGAGCCGGTGTCGTAATTACGGGGCGTCAGGCACTGATTTCTCGCGTGCACCTTCCTGTCTCGCTAGCCGGACCCGGGTCGTCTGGCAGTACCAACCCGTCCCGGCGTTGTCGGGGCTGCTTACCGCTCGGCTCGGCATCCCCCGAACCGAACTGCCCCCAGCTTCAACCGGATTGCTGCGACAACCCGGCGGTGAAGGTCTCTCACCTCACTCGATTCCATAGCGCCTCGTGGCGCACCCACTCGCTACGACAAGACCGCCGAGTCCTACCAAGCAGCCGTCACCCTCGCAGCCCTGCTGATGTGGGCGTGACATTTGACGACAACTCCTACTGAGGTTTTCGTTAGTTCTGTGGGTGTAGGGCGCTTGGGGGTGTGAGTATCTTGGCGTGCCTTTCGAGTCTCAGTCCGTTGTTTCCGAAGTGCCCGTTCCGCCGCTGACGCGACCGCAGTTGGCCGAGGCCCGACGCATGCGGGCGGTGGAGTTGTTCGAGCAGGGACGCCCCCATGCGCAGATCGCGGGAATGCTTCGGGTCAGTCCCGAGAGCGTGCGGCGATGGAAGCGCCAGTGGGAACAGGGCGGGGCCCCAGCCCTGCGGCGGTCTCCGGCCACGGGGCGGCCCCCCAAGCTTGATGACGCCCAGGTCGAAAAGGTGCGGGCCGCGTTGGAACAGGGCGCCCAGGCGCACGGGTTCGAGGCCGACTTATGGACCTTGGAGCGGGTCGGCCTGGTGGTCGAGCGGGTGACCGGGGCGAAGCTGGCACGGGCGTCGGTGTGGCGGCTGCTGACCGGGCGACTGGGGCGGAGTCTGCAGCGCCCCCAGCGCCGGGCGGTCGAGCGGGACGAGTCCGAGATCGCCCGATGGGTCACCCATGAGTGGCCCCGCATCAAAAGGGGGCGGTGAAGAAACGTGCCTGGATCGTGTTCTTCGACGAGTCGGGCGTGTCGCTGCTCCCACAAGTGCGTCGCACCTACGCGCCCCGCGGCCGAACTCCCACGCTCCGGCACCGGCTGAACTGGAAACGCGCCTCGATGGCCGCCGCTCTGGGATACCACGCCGCCGACGCCAAGCGTGGTCCGCGATTGTGCTTCCACCTCAAGCCGGGCAGCTACGACACCGCCACGCTGATCGAGGTTCTGGAGCAGGTTGGAGCGTTCTATGCCGGGGAGCCGGTCGTGCTGGTGTGGGACGGGCTGTCCGCGCACTGGAGCCGGGACATGCGCGCCTGGGTGGCCGGGCAGGACTGGCTGACGCTGGAGCGGCTGCCAGCCTATGCGCCCGAACTCAACCCGGTGGAACTGCTGTGGTCGGCCATCGGGGCTGACGGTGCAGCCTCGCTCGGCGAGCAGGGGCCGCAACTCACCGACGGCCCGGGTAATGGTGGAGCGGTCCACTCCGAACCAGCAGGCCCACGTCATGGGTGACCCCATGACGAAGATGGACGAGCGTGGCCAAGAGCCGGTCGGCGTCTGTAGCGGTAGCGGGTGACCGTCACCGCCTGGAGGTCAAACAGTTCGATCCCATCTGCCGAGAGCTTTTGCCACCGTCCGTTGCGGTCGGTGAAGCGTCGGCGGACGTCCTTCCACTTCCAGCGGTGCAGCGCCATCCACCAGCTGATTACCCGGTGCCACGTGAAGCTGGCCAGGGAGCTCAGGGCGGCTTTGCAGACCGCGTGCTTGAAGTAGTTGGCCCAGCCGCGCATGATCTGGTTGAGCCTGATCAGCACGTCCCTGGGGTCGCGAGCTGGCCAACCTCGCCGGCGACCACCTCGCCGATGTCGCCGATGCCACCGAACGCGGCATCCACCGGGTCTGCTCCAACGAACAACTCCCGTGGTCCTTCCTCACCCACACCTCCGGCAAGAACAAGCAGAACGCCGTCAAGTCCATGGTGGTCAAGGACGGCGAAGGCCGCGTGCTGTGGTGCAGCCCAGCACGGCCCGCAAGCTGCGCGCACATCACCCAAGCCCGCCAGTTAGGGCTGGTCAAGCTCCTGGTCGACGGGCCCGCGGTGGAGATCCTCGCCGATGCCGACTACCAGGGCCTGGGCGCCCAGACCGGTGGCCGGGTGGTGACATTACCGCACCGCAAGTTCAAGAAGAACGCCCCGGACTGGTACGAGGAGGTGCACGAACGCCAGCGCAAGGCACACTCCTCACGCCGTATCCGGGTCGAGCACGGCATCGCCCATCTGAAGAACTGGCGGGCCCTGGCCCGCCACCTCGGCCGCCGCGAGCACATGAGCGACACCATCCAAGCCGTCGCCGGCCTGCTGTCTCACCAGCAGACCGTGGACCTGAAGCCGACCCGGCAGACGTGACCCCAGGTCACACCGAAGCTCGCGACGTCTCACCGCCTACCCGTGCACGAGCTCGTCAGGCGTCGCGACCGAGCCGGAATCATCTCCGTCCGACGATGCCGGTGGCCGCCAAGTCGCGCCGTGAGCAGAGCCCCAGCTTGGCGAACACGTTGGATAGGTGATGCCCGACGGTGCGGTCGCTTATCCGCAGACGGGCCCCGATCTCGCGGTTGGTCAGATCGCCGGCGGCAAGCTGGGCCACCCGGCGTTCCTGTGCCGTCAGCGTTGCCATGCCCGTGCCGGCGGCAGTGGCACGGCGTGCGGGCGCCATGATCAGACGCTGCTCACGCCGGGCCCGCTCGAGCATCGGGCGCGCTCCCAGTGCGTGGAACGTCTCGGCAGCGGCGTCGAGCTGCTGGCGGGCGTCTCGGCGCCGCCGCTGTCGCCGCAACCACTCGCCGTAGAGCAGACGGGCCCGTGCGTGGTCGAACGGGCGCCGGGACGCACCAGGCACGTCCAGCGCCGCCCGGTAGGACCGTTCGGCGGCGGGTTCGTCCAGCAGTGCGCGTGCCAGGTGCGCTGCGAATCTCGCCCAGTGCGCGCCGGTGCGCCGTACCCAGGCGTCGAGCGCCTCGGCGCGGCGCTGGCCGATCTCCGGCCGCCGCGCGTGCACGGCGGCCTCGATCGTGTCCAGGCTTGCCAGCAGAGCGACGATCGGATGTGCTGCCTCGTGCCCGTGCTCGTCCAAGCGGGCGAGCAGGTCGAGTGCAGCATCGGCGCGACCGGCCGCCAGAGCGGCCATTCCACGGTTCCAGTGGGCCGAGGCGCTGACCGCACGGTCGCGGCGCGGCCTGGCCAGTTGCAGGGTTCGAACGGTCAGATGGTCGACGCTGCGGCCGTCACCGCGGGCGGCGGCGAGCCACCCGAGGCAGTTCCGGCACTCCGCAGCGATGTGCTCGGCACCGATTCGCTCGGCCGACGCGAGCCCCTCGGCCGCGGCGTCCTCCGCAGCGCCCCACCGGCCCGCGGCGATGTCGAGTCGCGCGATCCGAGCCAGCGCCGCAGCAAGCGAGGTGCCATCGGCGTGACGGCGGTGCCTGCGGACAAGGGCGTGCACGGCATCGGCGAGTGGCTCGTCGAGGCCCCACACCAGTCCGAGCGGCGACGCCGGGAGCAGCTGCGACTCCACCCGGGAGATGTGCGCCATGACGTCACCGAGTTCTGCCGACGACGCTGCCCGTGCCGGGTCCGTCGCTGGCCCCCACCACGTCCGGACGATCGGGAGGACCTCGGGCAGCCCAGGGGCCGTCAGCCCCGCGAGACGAGTGAGGGACTCACCGACGAGGTCGTCGCGGGCCGCGGACCATCCCGCGTGCAGGGCAGCGGCGCCGAGCTCCACTCTCATGCGCGGATCATCGAACGCGGCGATGTCGCGACTGATCGATCGGTGGGCTCGTTCCAGAGACCCCTCGGCGAGTTCGAGTACCCCGCGCAGGCCGCGGCTGGCGCGGGTGGCCAGAACCTCGTCGGTCAGGCTCCGGGCATCGGCCAGCAACCGACGCGCCATCGTGGCGTCGCCGCCGTGCCAGGCGGCCACGGCCGCGCCGGCGAGCCTGCGGGTCGCAGCGGCCGGGTCGGCGGACAGCTCGGCGGCCCGCCGCAGGATCGGTACCGCGCCGACGCCCGAGGGCACCGTCTGCTCGAGCAGCCCGGCGATCTCCTCGTCGACGTCGTGAACGGTCGCGGCCCGGTGCCAGACATGCCCGCGACTGCCCGGGGGAAGCGCGGCGGCCAGGGTCCGGTGGGCGTTCCTGCGCTCAGACGGGGAGGCGCTCGCGTAGACAGCGGCCCGGACCACCGGGTGCCGTAGCGCAGGCCGGTCGGGCGTCCCGGCGAGCAGACCCGACCGGATCGTCTCCTCCCAGACCGGCTCCTCGGCGGCGCGGGAACGTGCTGACCGTGCGAGCGTGAGCTGATCACCGTCGGCACGAGCCGCGGCCATGAGCACGACGAACTCGCGTGCCGGGGTCGGCAAGGTCTGCAGGCGCTCGGCGAAGGCCTTACGCAGCCGGGGCCCCACGGGCACCGTGCCGGCGGCAGGATCGTCGACTGGTACAGGCAGCTCGTGCAGTGCCAGCGGGTTGCCCCCACCTGCTTTCACCGCGCGGGCGACCTCGGGGCCGTCGAGGCCGGGGTGGGCGGCGCCGACCAGTTGGGCGGCGTGGTCGTCAGCGAGAGGCCTCACCGCGAGCGGATCGACCCCCTCCCACGATCCGCCGGCAGGCGCGTCGTGGCCGGCGACCAGGACCACCACCGGATCGGTCCCCACCCGCCGGGCGACGAATCCGAGCACGAACTCGGTCTCCGCGTCGAGCCGGTGTGCGTCGTCCACGACGATCAGGAGCGGGCGGTCGACTGCCAGCGCCGACAACAGGGACAGCACCGCCACGGCGGTGAGCGACCGGCCCGCTGCGCTGGCCTCGCCCGCGAGCACGCCTCGCAACGCTGACGCCTGGGACACCGGAAGAGTCGCGATCAGGTGCTCGACCGGCCGGAGCAACGTGTCCAGGCCGGCGAAGAGGGTCCCGGACTCGCACCGTGCGGGCTGTACCGCCAGCGGGGCGAAATCGGGAGACGCCGCGGTGACGTGGTCGAGAAGTGCGGTCTTGCCGATGCCCGGCTCACCCCAGAGCACCAGGGCGCCACCGGTGCCACGGCGGGCTCGGTCGAGCACCTCGGTCACGGCAGCGATCTCTGCCTGTCGTCCGACGAGCGGAGCCGGAGCACCGGTTGCTCTCATCGCGTCCCCTCAGCCGTGACCATCTTCCGGCCCCAGAAGTCCGTGCCGTACCGTCCGAGGCCGGCGGGATCGTCCGACGCCCCGACGAGGACGCCGACCCCGTGCACGAGCGCGATGCCGGTGAGCCCCGCTCGGATCCTGTTGAGCGCATCCTCGGGCTCCTGCTGTGGCAGTGCCACCCCACCGAGCCGGGTCCCGTTCGGTGGTGCCGACCTGTCCGTGAATGGTGTGAGCATGCTCAGCGGCCTGCCGCAGGTGCTTCTAGGCCCGCAGACCACGGGCCCGAGTACCTTGACCGATGGCCCCGCCGCCGCGGTTAGGGTCGGGGCCCGTTCGTCGATCGCCGATGACGAGCTTGCGCATCGAGCACGCCGAACCGCTGCCACGGCACGGGCAGCGTATGGACGAGGCGCTCGCCGCGGGCGCACGTCGAGCTCGGCGCCGCGGGGCGAGGCGTCGGTGGCCGTGGTCATGGCGACTCCTGCGAACCGGGGCGGACGCCCTTGGGGAGTGGATCTCCCAGGAAGGCGAGCAGGGCGGCGTTGACCTCGTCGGCGTGAGTCCACAGCAGCCCGTGCGGGGCGCCGTCGATCTCCACGTACTGCGCGTCGGGCAGGGCCCGGCGGAAGCGGTGGGCCGTGACTTCGATGGGGAGGATCCGATCTGCGGTGCCGTGCAGGATCAGGGCCGGCGTGCCGCTGGCCCGGACGGCCTCGACGTCGGCGCGGAAGTCCTCGATCCACGAGGAGACGACGGCATGGGCGGCCACGGGGGCGCTGGAGATGGCGACGTTCCAGCTGGCTGTGACCGCCTCCTGGCCGATGCGGTTGCCCAGGTTCTCGTCGAGGTTGTAGAAGTTGGAGAAGAACTGCTCGTACCAGGCGTAGCGGTCGCCCTTGGCCGCGGCCTCGATGCCGTCGAAGACGTCCTGGGGCACGCCCTCCGGGTTGTCGTCCCGAGCGACGAGGAAGGGCTCCAGGGAGGCCAGGAAGGCGAGCTTCACGACCCGCTGGTGGCCGTATCGAGCGATGTAGCGGGCGAGTTCGCCGGTGCCCATCGAAAACCCGACGAGGACGACATCGCGCAGGTCCAGGGTCTCCAGCAGGGCATTCAGGTCGGCGGCGAAGGTGTCGTAGTCGTAGCCGGTGCCGACCTTCGACGAGTGGCCGAAGCCGCGGCGGTCGTAGGTGATGACGCGGTAGCCGGCGGAGAGCAGCTCGCGCGTCTGGCGCTCCCAGCTGTGGCCGTTGAGCGGGTAGCCGTGGATGAGGACGACGGGCTGACCCGCGCCTTGGTCCTCGTAGTAGAGCTCGATCGGCGTGCTGTTCTCGTTCCCGATGGTTACGTGGCCCATGATCTTTTCTTTCCGAGGGTGGTGTGCCTGCTATTGACCGACGAGCCGCCGTACCGCGATCGTTGTCGCTTCGGCGATGGTGGCGTTGCCGGCCGTGGACTCCGGGTCGGCCGGGTCGGCGTAGACGGCGAGACCGGCGGCGCGCGGTCCGCGAACAGCACGATCCCGACGTCGTTGTGCTCGCCCTGTGCTCCGGTCCCGGTCCTGTCCACGATCAGCCTCCCGGCTGGCACGCCGGTGAGATCGGCGAGTTGGCGGGGCCTCCAGGCCACGGCTGTTCCCTCCAGGTGTCGTGTCGTCGACCGACGTGTCGTCGGCCCACATGTCTTCGGCGTGGTCAGGGGCGCGCGAGCCGGCGCCGGCCGGCGATCGGCCTCCGACAGCCCGCCCCACCGCCGTGCAGCTCCCGGTGGGCCAGGACGTGGACGGCGACCCGCTCGCGCTGCTGCCGTAGCGGAGGGACTCCTCGTCGGCGGGGAAGAACACCTCGGTGCTGATCACGGTGGCCGCTCCCCTTCCGGTCGCTCTGCTGTCGGCTCTCAGCGTCGCGGGGAAGGCGCCTGGTCCGCGTCGGTGGAAATCCCTTATCCCGTCACCGACCCTGACGCGGGGGAGGCCGGCATCTTGACGACCCGGTGCTGCCCGCGCGCTTCGCGTCGGTGACAATTACCGGATAGACGCCGTGTCGGCGCCAGAGGAGGACCAGGCGATGCTCGTGGGACGGCGCGCCGAGCAGGCGGCGCTCGAGCAGCTGCTGGCTCGGGCGCAGGGCGGCGACAGCGGGGTGTTGGTGGTGCGCGGGGAGGCCGGCATCGGCAAGTCCGCCCTCTTGCAGCACATGCGGGAGACCGCCGTGGCGATGGGATTCGGGGTTCACGACGCGGCCGGGGTGGAGGCCGAGGCAGAGTTCGCGTTCGCGGGCCTGCACCAGCTGTGTGCCCCGTTCCTGGCGCGGGCGGCCGAGCTGCCCGAGCCGCAGCAGACCGCGCTCGGGGTGGCGTTCGGGCTGCGCGAGGGTGCCGCGCCGGACCGGTTCCTGGTGGGGCTGGCGGTGTTGAGCCTGTTGGCCGAGAACGGGCCGTTGCTGTGTGTGGTCGATGATGCGCAGTGGCTCGATCAGGCGTCTGCGCAGGTTCTGGCTTTCGTGGCCCGGCGGGTGGGGGCCGAGCGGGTGGTGATGGTGTTTGCGCTGCGCGATCCCGGTGTCACCGACGTCGAGGCGTTCAGCGGGTTGCCGGAACTGCGCCTGGCGGGGCTGGGGGCCTCCGATGCCCAGACGCTGCTGGCCACCGCGGTCCGCGCACCGCTGGACGATGTGGTGCGCGACCGGATCGTAGCCGAGGCGCGCGGCAACCCGCTGGCGTTGTTGGAGCTACCCCGGGGTGCTCCGGCGGTGCAGTTCGCGGGCGGGTTCGAGCTGCCGGACGTAGTGAGCGTTCCGCGCCGGATCGAGGACGGCTTTCGGCGCCGCGCGAACAGCCTGCCCGCCGACGCGCGGATGCTGCTGGTGGTTGCCGCGGCCGAACCGACCGGGGATGCGGCGTTGCTGTGGCGCGCGGCCGCGGAGCTGGGGATCGCCCGCGAGGCGGCTGCGCCCGCGGAGGCCGCCGGGCTGCTGGAGTTCGACTTCCGTGTGCGGTTCCGGCACCCGCTGGTGCGCTCGGCGGTCTACCGGGCGGCCACACCGACCGACCGGCGCCGGGCGCACGGCGCGCTGGCCGCCGTCACCGACCAGCAGGTCGATCCGGACCGGCGTGCCTGGCACCGCGCGCAGGCGGTGGTGGGCACTGATGAGGACGCCGCCGCGGAGCTGGAGCGTTCGGCCGGACGGGCCCGCGCCCGCGGCGGGTTGGCCGCCGCGGCGGCGTTCCTGAAGCGTGCGGCCGAGCTGACCCCTAGGCCGGCCGTCCGGGCGGAACGGGCCCTGGAAGCTGCGCACGCCAAGCACGAGGCCGGTGCGTCCGAGGCCCTGGAGCTGCTGACGATCGCCGCGGCCGGGCCGTTGGACGCCGTGGCGCAGGCCCGCCTAGAGCTGCTGCATGCTCGGATCGCGTTCCACGGGGCAAGGGGCGGCGAGGGGCCGCGGATGCTGCTGGACGCCGCCAAGAGCCTCGCCCCGCTGGACCCGGCGCTGTCCCGGGAGACCTACCTCGACGCGCTCGATGCGGCGATCGTTACTGGCGACCGCGGACCCGGCGGCGTGCGTGCGGTGGCCGACGCAGCCCGGGCCGCGCCCGCACCACCGGAGTCGCCGAGGCCGGTGGATCTGTTGCTCGACGGGCTGGTGACGACGTTCACACAGGGCTACGCGGCAGGAGTGCCCGGCGTGCAGCGGGCGTTGGAGGCCTTCAATCCTCACGAGCGGGACGATCATGCCGTGAACGACGGCGACGACCGCCGCTGGCTGTGGCTGGCCGGCCGGACCGCGATGTCGGTCTTCGACGACCAGATGGTGCACGCGCTGGCCGCTCGTCATGTCCGGCTGGTCAGGGAAGCAGGCGCGCTGGCCACGCTCCCGGCAGCACTGCTCGTCCAGTCCGTCATGCTGGTGCTCTCTGGTGACTTCTCCCGGGCCGCCGAGCAGACCGCGATCGCGGCCGCGACCAGAACTGTGCCCGTGCTCCACGGCCAGCTCATCCTGGCTGCCTGGCGCGGGCGCTCGGACGAGACCACCGAGGTCCACGCGACCATGGTCCGGGAAGCGGCTGGACGTGGGGGCCGAACGGAGGACTTCCTGGCGCAGTACGCCATGGCGGTGCTGCACAACGGTCTGGGCGACTACCCCGCGGCTCTGGTCGCTGCGACGCGGGCTTTCGAGTCCGACGAGCTGACCCACAGCAACCTGGCCCACTCCGAGCTCATTGAAGCGGCATGCCGTAGCGGCCGGCCGGAGCGTGCGACCGCTGCGCTGGACCAGCTCAGCTCACGGGCGCTGGCCAGCGGCACCCCGTGGGGGCTCGGGCTGGCAGCGCGCTCATGGGCATTGGTCAGCACCGGCCCGGCCGCCGATGAGTACTACCGCGAGGCGATCGAGCAGCTACGAAACTGCCGAGTGGCCACCCAGCTGGCCCGGACTCATCTCGTCTATGGCGAGTGGCTACGCCGCGAGGGCCGCCGCCAAGGCGCCCGCCAGCAGCTCCGCACCGCCCACCAGCTGCTGTCGGACATGGGTGCGGAAGCGTTCGCCGCGCGCGCCGCCCGCGAGCTGCGCGCCACCGGCGAGCACCCACGCAGCCGGTCCGCCCAGCCCTCGGACGCGCTCACCGCACAGGAGCTGACGATCGCCCGGCTGGTAGCTACCGGGGCGACCTCCCGGGAGGTCGGCGCCCAGCTGTTCTTGAGCCCGCGCACCATTGAGGCCCACCTCCGCAGCATCTTCCGCAAGCTGAGCATCACCTCCCGGCGCCAGCTGCGGGACCTGCGGCTTCCCTGACGGGCTGGCAGCGTGCGTGCCCTGTTGCGGTACAGCGAATGCCACCCGGAAGGCCAGCGAGCTGCGCCCTTTGGAGCTCGTAACAGGATCAAGAGCGCGCCGTCTCGAGGTGACGCCTGCGAGTGAGCGTGCAGACGAGGGAGACGACGGCGGGCGGCTTACAAGCTGTCTCAATTGGCTGGCATGAGGAGTCCCACTCCGCGCTTGATCGCGGACGTGCTCGCGGACAGACTGCCCTCCATGGGATCAGTAGGCATGGCCAACCGGGCACAGATCGGGAACCGGCGATGAGTGCCAGCCTGCCCCTCTCCCGCTATCACCCCGATTCACTCGCCAGATGGTCCATCCGCGCGGCAACCGAGACGTGCGCCTGCTGCAAATGCAACACGGGCTGGATCTACACGGCCACCTTCTACACCGCATATGAGGTCAACGGGCGGTTCTGCCCGTGGTGCATCGCGGACGGGAGCGCGGCTGAACGCTTCGCGGGCGAATTCACTGACTCCTACGGGCTCGACGGTGTCAGCGAGGACGTCTTGCACGAGGTCACTCGCTGCACCCTTGGCTTCGATGCCTGGCAGGACCCGCACTGGTTCGTCCACTGCAAAGACGCGGCCGCCTTCATCGGCGAAGTCGGATCCACCGAACTGGCGGCGCACGCCGAAGCTCTCGACCAGCTGCGGACCGATATGCGCCTCGACGGCTGGCACCACGGAAGCCAGCTTGAGCACTTCCTGACCCACCTGGGCGGCGGGGCGACCGCCATGCTCTTCCGCTGCACCGTCTGCGGCGCCCATCTCGCCTACGCCGACGCATCCTAGAAGTCGCCTGCTTGGGCGAGCCGTCGGTAGCAGATGAGGGTGCAGGCGATGCTGGCGAACCCCCGGGAAGTTCATCTCCGGCAAGAAGAAGCAGAACGCCGTCAAGCCGACGGTCGTCACGGACGGTGAAGGCCGGGTGCCGTGGCGCAGCTCAGCACGGCCCGCAAGATGCGCGGACATCACTCACGCCCGCCAGTCAGGGCTGGTCAGGCTCTTTGCCGGCGGGCTCGTGGGGAGTCACGATCAAGGTGTCGGCCTGAGGCTGTGAAGCCGGATGAATCGTGGGTGACTGGCCCGTCCACCGCGCCGTCCCCCGGCGACGAGGCCGCAGAGCTCGCGTCGGGTTGCCCGCGCTTGATGGCCGTGTCCACCGCGGCACCGATGCGGCGCAGTGCCGCCAGCTCCTGAGGACCGAGATCATCGATCAGGTACTCGCGGACTGCGGCGACGTGTCCCGGCGCCGCTGCCACCACTACGTCGTAACCGGCCTCGGTCAGCGTCGCGGTGGTGCGCCTTCCGGAACCGGGGATCCGCTTCCGTGCGAGCAGTTCGCGCTTCTCGAGCCGACCGACGACATGGGACAG
Source organism: Streptomyces javensis (assembly GCF_039525925.1). Lineage (NCBI taxonomy): Bacteria > Bacillati > Actinomycetota > Actinomycetes > Kitasatosporales > Streptomycetaceae > Streptomyces > Streptomyces javensis. The sequence continues at coordinate 13,316 of NZ_BAAAIF010000076.1, forward strand.
CCTCGACAGTGACGCCGCCGTTCGCGCGGCCAGGGCGCTCATCTGCATGGTGCGGTCCGGCTGCTCGGAGAGGACCGAAAGCACCATGTACTCGAAGAAGGTCAGCTGAGCCTCGCGCTGCATGCGCGCATCCAGCGCGGCCGGCAGGCTGATCATGATCGCGGAGTTGGCCAGCCACGCCGCCAGCTCGTCGCCGTTCAGCCATCGCGTCTCGGCAACCGGATCGGTGGACTTCCCCGGGTCGGAGCCTCCGTCGGCACGAGCCGTCGCCTCGGATGTCGGCCCGTTCCGTGGGCGCCGATGGCGCCGGCCGTTCGTGTCGTCTGCCGTGGTCGCCATGAGGACATCCTAGACCCACTTATTGACGCGTCAAGTTCGAAGGAGTAGAACTTGACGCGTCAAGTTCGCTCTGCGGCGCTGAGGCCCGCCTACACGGAAGGGACAACAGATGCAGTCCACGTCGCTCGGCAGGCTCGATGTCCCGCGCATCGGCCTGGGTGTCATGGGGATGTCGGCGTTCTACACCGGCGCCGGCCGGGACGGAGCCGAGTCGATCCGCACCATTCGTCGCGCCGTCGACCTCGGTGTCACCCATCTGGACACCGCCGAGGTGTACGGCCCCTACGTCAACGAGGAACTGCTGGGTCGCGCGGTGAAGGGCCGCCGGGACGAAGTCGTCCTCGCCACCAAGTTCGGCCTCGTCTCCCACACCGGCCGGCCGGGCCCGGACAGCACCCCCGCCAACATTCACATGGCTGTCGACGGCTCACTGCGGCGGCTCGGAACCGACCGCATCGACCTCTACTACCAGCACCGGGTCGACCCAAACACTCCCATCGAGGAGACGGTGGGGGCGCTGAGCGACCTGGTGGAGGCGGGCAAGGTCCTCCACATCGGACTGTCGGAGGCGGCAGCGGCGACCATCCGCCGGGCCCACGCGGTCCATCCCGTGGCCGCTGTCCAGAGCGAGTACTCGCTGTGGACGCGGGACCCGGAGGCCGAGGTACTGCCCACGCTGCGTGAGCTCGGCATCGGACTGGTTCCCTATGCACCGCTGGGACACGGCTTTCTCACCGGTGACATCCGCACCCTGGACGGCCTGGACGCCGCCGACTGGCGTCGCCCCAATCCCCGGTTCACCGGCGACAACCTCACGCGCAACCTGCGCATCGTCGACCAGGTACGCGAGGTCGCGGACGAGGTCGGGGCCACGCCCGCGCAGGTCGCTCTGGCCTGGCTGCTCGCGCAAGGAGACGGCATCGCGCCCATTCCTGGGACGAAGCGCATCGACCGCCTCAAGGAGAACAGCGCCGCCGACGGCATCCGACTCGCCCCGGGCCAGATCGCCCGCTTGAACAACCTCACACCGGCGTGCGGCGAACGCCATGCCGAGCCCGACATGGCCGCCGTCGACCAGTGAGAGAAGCGCGAACGCGCCGAGTCGCCCCGCGCACCACACCACGTCTTGCTGCAGCGAAAGAAACGGAACACCACATCATGTCAAGCAATCTCATTCGGGTCGGCATCATCGGCGCGGACACGAAGGCGAGCTGGGCGGGCGCATCGCACATACCCGCGCTGGCGGCACAGCCCGACTTCCACCTGGCCGGTGTGGCGACGCGGCACGAGGAGAGCGCGCGCGGCGCTGCCGAGGCGTTCGGCGCGGAGCGTTGGTTCGCGGATCCCTACGCGCTCATCGGTGACCCTTCGATCGACCTCGTCACCGTCGCGGTGAAGGTCCCGGCTCACCGCGAGCTCGTCCTGGTGGCCCTCGCGGCGAACAAGGCCGTGTACGCGGAGTCGCCGCTGGGCGCGACCGTCGCGCAGACGGAAGAGATGGCTGAGGCGGCCGGCTCACTGCACACCGCGATCGGCCTGCAGGGCCGGCTCAACCCCTCGGTACGCCGCGCGGCGGAGATCATCGCTGAGGGCCGGCTCGGGCGGCTGCTCTCGGCGCGAGTCGTCGCGACGACCTTCGGCAACGGCCCGGAGTCGGTGAGCGCGTACGAGTACTTCGACAAGGCAGCGTCCGGAGCCGGTTTCCTCACCATCGCCGCGGGCCACGTCCTGGATGTGGTCGAAGCCGTACTCGGCGATATCACCGAGATCGACGCCCGCACCGAACTCCTCTGGCCCCAGGTGAAGCTGATCGACACCGGCGCGATGTCCGCCCGCGAGGTCCCGGATCACCTCGACGCCATCGCCAAGACGTCCTCGGGGGCGCCGGTCGGGGTGCAGATCCTGGCGGGCGTGCCCGCCCCCGACGCCCATTTCAGTCTGGAGGTACGCGGCTCGGAGGGCTGGCTGAAGCTGACGGGCGACCACCCCGCGGGCGTTCAGGTCGGCGACCTCACCCTCTCGTCGAGCGTCGACTTCACCGCGCCCGACCGCCCGGTCGCCACCGGCGCGGGACCCACCGCCGCCGACATCTGGACGGGCGCTTCCATCAACGTCGGCGAGGTCTACGCCAGCCTGGCCCGCGACATCACGAACGGCACCCACCACACCCCGGGATTCCAGCACGCCGCCCACAACAGCCGTCTCATCGCCCGAGTCGAACAAGCCGCCCGGACCGGCGTCCGGCAGTGACCCCACCGCACCTCGCGACACCGTGCCTTACTGCCGTGACGGATACGGCGACCGATCCGCGGGCACGGGCGGCCGACATAGGTTCGGACTCGCTGAAGGGTTCCTGAGACCCACCCCCCGATCAGGGAGTCGCTGATGATGTCAGTCCTTCGTCACCATGGCCCTCGCGGCGCTTCGCGGCAGGCTCACGGCGTATGACCACCTCCGCGCGCGCCGCTGTTCTCGAAGCGCAGGACGGGCCCTTCGAGTTCCGCGACATCGAGATCGAGGACCCGCGGTCCGACGAGGTACTCGTTCGCATGGTCGCGACCGGAATATGCGCGACCGACGCTCACGTGCGGGCACAGCGCATGGCGACGCCGCTGCCGGTGGTGCTGGGGCACGAGGGAGGAGGAGTCGTCGAACGCGTGGGGGCCGCTGTCACCACCGTCGAGCCCGGTGACCACGTCGTCCTCTCCTACCACTCGTGCGGCCGCTGCAAGCCGTGCTTGTCCTCGCACGCGGCCTACTGCGACAACGTCTGGGCGGCCAACTTCGCAGGTGCCCGCCTGGACGGCTCGAACGGTCTCCACGTCGCCCACGGTACTGAGCCGCACGGTCACTTCTTCGGCCAGTCCTCGTTCTCCACCCACGCCCTGACGCACCAACGGAACACGATCAAGGTCCCCAGCGATCTGCCCCTCGACGTCATGGCTCCGCTGGGGTGCGGGCTGCAGACGGGCGCGGGGGCCGTACTCAAGGCCCTCGCCGTGCCGGCGGGAGCGTCCTTCGCGGTCTTCGGCGTGGGAGCGGTGGGCCTGGCGGCGGTCATGGCGGCACATGTCGCGGGTGCCACCACCATCGTCGCCGTCGACGTCGACGCCGGCCGCCTCGAGCTGGCCCGCGATCTCGGAGCGACGCACCTCGTCGACCCCGGCCGGGTCGAGGATCTGACCGGCGCGCTCCGCGCCGTCGACGACCGCGGTCTGGAGTACGTCCTCGACACGAGTGGCCGCGTGGAGAACCTCGACGCCGGGGTCGGCGCCCTGGCACCGATGGGCCGATTCGGCTTCGTGGCGTTCCACGAAGGAGCGGGCGCCGTGCTCGACGCGGGCCGGCTCACGCTCGGCCAGTCGCTTCAGGGCATCATCCAGGGCGACGCCGTCTCGTCGCTCCTGATCAACGACCTTGCCCAGCTCTATCGAGCGGGCCGGTTCCCCATCGACCGACTGCTGTCCTTCTACGACTTCGCCGATATCAACGCCGCGTTCGAGGATGCGGGCTCAGGCCGCGTCACCAAGGCGGTCCTTCGATTCACGTCACCGGGATAGACCACCCGTTCGACAGCTTCCCAAGAACACAGAAAGGCGTCACGCCGGTGTGCCAGAGCAGTCAGATACCCATCAGCGTCGAAGAAACCCCGAGCTTCTACGGGATCGACCACTATGGCTTCCCCCGCGCGGGGGCGGACGACCCGTTGGACCCCGCGGGCTATTACCCCCCGTACTTCCAGAGCGAGCACTTCCAGAAGTACGGCTACCACGTGGAAGAACTGCGCGGCGGCTTCTACTGGGTCACCAGTGCCGGCTACGACGCCGCGTTCGTGGTGACCGAGGAGGGCGTAGTCGCGATCGACGCACCTCCGACGCTGGGCGAGAACATGCTGGCGGCGATCGAGGACGTCACCGACCGACCGGTGACCCACGTCATCTACAGCCACTGGCACGCCGATCACATCGGCGCGGCCTCCGTGTTCGGCCCCGACGTCGAGATCGTCGCCCACCGCATCACCAAGGAACTCCTGGAGCGCTTCCCCGACCCGAAGCGCCCCCTGCCGACGAGGACGTTCGACGACGAACTCGTCCTCGAAGTGGGCGGCGTGAGCCTGCACCTCTCCTACAGGGGAGAGAACCACTGCCCCGGCAACATCTTCATCTACGCACCCCAGCAGAAGGTGCTCACGGCCGTCGACATCGTCAGTCCGGGAAGCGTCACGTTCATGCACTGCGACGCCTCGCAGAACATCACCGGCTGGTACGAAGCCCAGTCCCAGATCCTCGAATACGACTTCGACTACTTCGTCGGCGGGCACCACATGCATTACGGCACCTACGAGCAGGTGAAGCTGTGCGTGGAGTACTTCAGCGACGTGCTCGAGGGGGCGACTGCGGCGGTCGAGCGGTTCAGCCGCTCGGACGCGCTCGCCGACATCGTGACCGGCACCGGCTGGGACAGGATCTTCGTCGGTACCGAGAACTGGATCAGCTCCATGGCGAACTACACCACCCGCCACGTCCTCGAGAAGGAGACGAGCGACGGCCGGCTCTGGTGGGAACGGCTGGCAGGAGCCACCACCCAGACCAAGTACCACGCGTACACCGTGCTGGAGTCGATCCGCCTCGAACGGCCCCGGCCCGACTACCGCCTGCGGGGCGAGAATCCTCCGGTCTTCCTGACCTGAAACCGCTCTGAACGGTGCGAGCAAACGACCCTTGTATACGAGAAGGATCATCATGAAAGCCGTCGTCATCACCTCGTTCGGCGAACCCTCCGTGTTGCGGGTTGCGGAGGCTCCGCGACCGGTGCCGAGTGCGGGTCAGGTACTGGTGCGGGTTCACGCCGCGGGGGTGAACCCGGCGGAGATCCAGGCACGCGCCGGAGCGTTCGGCCTGCATGCTCCCGCCGTCATCGGATTCGAGTTCGCCGGCGTCGTCGAGGCGGTCGGCCCGGGCGTCGACGGGGGCGTGGTCGGCGACCGCGTCGCCGGGTGGCCGGACTCCGCCACCCAGGGCTCGTACGCCGAGTACACGGTCAGCAGCAACTTCGCGATGATCCCCGACGGCGTTACCTTCGAAGAGGCCGCGGCTACTGTCATCGGCGCCGACAACGCGGCGAGGGCTCTCGGGCTTCTGAACATTCGCCCGGGTGAGACGCTCGTGGTCACCGGCGCGAGCGGTGCTCTGGGCGGCGCCGCCGTGCAGTTCGCGCGACAGCGCGGTGTGACGGTGATCGGCGTCGCCGGGACTGCCAACGCAGACTTCGTCAGGAGTCTCGGAGCGACCCCTGTCGCCCACGGCCCGGGCCTGGTCGATCGCATCCGTGCCGCCGCTCCGGGCGGGGTCGACGCCGCGCTCGACACCGCCGGCAAGGGGCTCCTCCCCGCCCTCGTCGATCTTCTCGGCGGCCCCGACCGGATCGTGACGCTCGCCGACCGCGATGCCGCACGACACGGCGTCGCATTCAGCCCCGGGGGCAGCGGGAACCGTAACCACCGCCCTGTCCAGGAAGCCCTGGATCTGATCGCCGCCGGCGCATGGACCGCACGCATCGGCCGGAGCTTCCCACTCGACGAGGCCGCGGACGCTCATCGCCTCGTCGCCACGGGCCACACCCACGGCAAAGTCATCCTCCTTCCCTGACTCGGCCGGCCGGCCGGCCATTCAACCACGGCACCAATCAATTGGAGAATCCGAAATGCCTGCAGTCCTCGTCCATGGTGTACCTGACACCCACCGGCTTTGGGACACCGTCCGTTCCCATCTTCAACGCGAAGATATTGTGACGATCGATCTCCCCGGGTTTGGCGTACCCCTACCAGCGGGATTCACGTCGACGAAAGAAGAGTATCTCGATTGGCTGATCGAGAAGATCGAAGAAATCGGCGAACCCGTCGACCTGGTCGGTCATGACTGGGGGTCTCTACTCACGGGCCGTCTCGCGTCTGTCCGGCCAGATCTGGTGCGGACATGGACAGGCATCAGCGGACCGATCGATCCGGAGTATCCGTGGCACTATCTTGCCAAGATCTGGCAAACGCCGGGCGAGGGCGAGCAATGGATGGCGGACCTCGACCTCGAGGAGTTCGCAACAAGTCTCAACGAGGCGCAGATGCCGCGCGACGCGGCAGACGAAGCGGTCCGGCATATCGATGTCACTATGAGGGCAAGCATTCTCGCCCTTTACCGTTCGGCGATCGAGGTCGGAGCGGAGTGGAAGCCAGGTCTGAGCAAGGTGACCGCACCAGCGCTAGTGATCTGGGGCCTGGACGATCCGTTTCTTCCTCACCGCTTCGCCGACGAGCTCGGTAATGCCACACGCGCACGTGCCGTCTTCAAGCTGCGCAGCTCGCACTGGCCGATGATAGAGCGTGCGGCCGATGTCGCGCGCGAACTCGAGGCCCACTGGGCTCACGTGTAAAACCTGCGCTTGGGTCACTCGGGCTCACCGTGGCGAACGGCAATAATTGCTCGCTCGCCATGGTGAGCCCGAGTGCCCACGCATGTGTCCGGAAACGAATCATCGTGACGCAGCCCGGAGAGCGTTTCCGGGCTGCACATGGCAGGAGCATCCTCATGACGAATTCAGCACATACCCAGATCGGCGTCGGTATTATCGGGGCTAGTTCCGATCGGGGTTGGGGCGGAATTGCTCACGTCCCGGCGCTGCAGGCGCTCGACGCGTTCCAGATCCGCGCCGTCAGTACGACTCGTATGGAGAGCGCGAACGCGACCGCTCGTCGGCTGGGCGCCGATCTCGCCTTCGACACACATGAGGCTCTGGTCGTGCGACCGGAGGTCGACCTGGTGGTGGTCGCGGTCAAGGTGCCGGATCACAAGCAGGTTGTTTCCGACGCGCTGGCCGCGGGCAAGATGGTTTATTGCGAATGGCCGCTCGCAAGAAATCTATCGGAGGCCGAAGCGCTGGAGGGGTTTGCCCGCGAGCGGCGGCTGCGCACGGTTGTCGGGTTGCAGGGCGGCCTGCACCCGCCGATCCTCTTCCTTCGCGACCTCATTGCACAAGGCGTGATCGGCAAGCCGCTCAGCACGAGCATCCGAGCGCACTTGACCGACGACATGTGGGTCGGCCGATACGACCCGCCGGTCGAGTACATGGCTCACGCAAAGCATGGCGCCACGCTTCTGAGCATCATGCTCGGCCACGGGCTCGAACCGCTTGCGCGCGTGCTCGGCACGTTCGAGAGCCTGTCCGCCGTCGTCGCCAATCAGCGCGGTGACGGCGTCCGCCTCTCCGATGGCGCGCCGCTGCCGAAGGACGCGCCGGATGAGATCGTCGTCGCCGGCGTTCTCCAAGGCGGGATCGTCACCTCGCTGCACTACAGTGCCGGGCAGTCCGCCGGCTCGGCGATGGTATGGGAGATCCAGGGCACCGAAGGCAGTGTGCGTGTGGAGTCGGCGTCGGGCTACCTCCATTTCACCGATTTCACCATCACGCTGCGCCGCGGCAGCGAGCCTGTCCAAGTGCTACAGCTCCCCCCCCGCTTATGCGGCTCCTGACCTGCAACTCGACGCACCCGCAGCGGGGGTCGCCCGCCTCTACGCCCAGTTCGCCGCCGACCTCCGCGACGGAACCGCCGATGCGCCGGATTTCGCGGTCGCACTCGATCGCCACCGGGTACTCGAGGCGATCACACGAGCCGCTGAAACAGGTCATCGGCAGCATCTGTCCCGCCCCGACCGAGTGAACTCCAATCTCTGAACCCGGGAGAGGCACTGGGCCTCTTCCAAGCTGGCGGCGCTGAACGAGGGTTGGACAAGCCTGCGCAATGACGAAGCTCCTGGTAGACGGGTTCTCGACCAAGATCACCCGTGTCTGCCAGGAGCTTCGCGTGCTTGTCTACCCCGTCCTCGATTGATCTGTCCAACCGCAGCCTGCGGTTCCTGACCGGGCAACTGGCAGTGAGACGAAGGGAGATCTGGACCCGCTGGAGGCGACTTCCCGCAGCTCGGCAGGCCCTGCTCGCCCTTGCCCACCTGCGGTGCGGTGACACCTACGCCCGGCTCGCCGCCGGATTCGGCATCGGGATCGCGACCGTCTACCGCTACATACGCGAGGCCGTTGACCTCCTGGCAGCCCTCGCACCGACCCTGACCGAAGCGATGGAGACGATCCGGGAGAAGGCGTTCGTCATCCTTGACGGCACCCTGCTGCCGATCGACCGCATCGCCGCCGACACCCCGCACTACTCCGGGAAGCACAAACACCACGGCATGAACGTTCAGGTTCTCACCGACCCGTTCGGACGGCTGCGGTGGGCCTCGCCCGCCCTGCCCGGCTCGACCCACGACCTGACCGCCGCCAGGCAGCACGGGATCATCGACGCCCTGGTCGACGCAGGGCTCAGCTGCTGGGCGGACAAGGCGTATCAAGGCGCAGGCGGGCCCGTTCGGGTGCCGTTTCGTGGTCGTCGCCTCAAGAGGTGGAAGCGCCGTCACAACACCACCCACGCCAAGATTCGTTGCGTTGGCGAGCAGGCGATGGCCACCCTGAAGGGCTGGCGCCTTCTGCGGAAACTCCGCTGCAGCACCAATCGGATCACCGACGTGGTGAAGGCCGTCCTCGTCCTTCACCACGCGTCAACCTGAGGTTGGAAAGCGCTCACTGCCGCAGGACCCGAGGACCCCGCCGCCGTGATCAACCAGCCGCTGCGGGAAGTCCGCCGCGTCGCCGAGGCCGAGGGCCGCGACCCGGCCGGCATCGACGCCATCCTGAGGAAGAACCCCACCACCGAGTCGACCGTGCCGGAGATCGCGGACATCATCCCCCGTACGGGAGATGAGACGGACGTCGACCACGTCTTCGTCGTCCATCCACCTGGCCGACCAGGGTGTGGACCAGGCCCTGGAACTGCTGCGTCTGACGATGGAAGTGTCCCGCTGAAAGCCGAGCCGCAAGACGGCGCGGTCCGCCCAAGGGGCCGCGTCATCGCGTCGGTCCCTCGCGCGCGGTCGAGGTGGCGGCATAGAGCCAACGGCGAAGGACGAGGGTCACAGCCGGCATCATCAGATACGTCATCAACGTACTGAACAGCAACGCGAGCACCAGCACCCGCGCCACAAGCGGCCAGGCACGGAGCGCCGGCCCCAAAAGACCGTTGCCGAGCAGGGAGATCGGGAGCACGGCCGCGAAGGCGGCGAGCGCCATCTTCCACCGAGGCGGCGCCGTCGTGGGCGTGTCGTGCGCAGTGGTGAACAGGGTCTCCATTCCGGAGAGTTCGCGACGCGCCACCTCGCTCTGATGGTGGCCCTCGCAGTGGTCGAAAAGTGCGGCCCGCTCAGGTGACGTCGTCCAGTGCCGCGCGGACTCCTGGTCGCGGAACCGGTGGATCAGAACCCATGGCCCGGCGGCCGTGGCAGGCCGGAACAACCCGTCCCCCAGGTGTCCGGGAAACGCTGAGGCCGTGTCGGTCACCCGCCCGAACCACTCCCGGAAGTCGTGCTCGTAGCCGGGTTCCACAGCGCGCGCGGTCAGCAGGGTGACGTCGGCCGGGCCGACGTCGTCCGTCTCGGTCATCGATTCTCATTCCGCCGTCGAGAGCTGTCAGAGCTGCGGTGCCACATGCACGAGGTGCTTGGTCTCCTGGAATTCCTCGATCCCGCGGATGCCGTTCAGGCGGCCCACTCCCGACTGCTTGAAGCCGCCCTCCTCGAACTGGTCGTGGACCATGGCCCAGGTGTTGGTCCAGACGGTCCCGGCCTGCAGTTCGCGGCCGACGCGCAGGGGGCGGTCGACATCACGGGTCCAGATGCTCGCGGCCAGGCCGAACTCGGTGGCGTTGGCACGCGCCACGGCGTCGGCCTCGGAGTCGAACACCTCGAAGGTGGCGACCGGCCCGAACACTTCGCGCTGCACGATCGGCGATGACACGTCGGTGACCTCGATCAGGGACGGGCCGAGGAGCGCCCGATCCCGCTTGCCCCGCACGAGGACGGTGGCGTAGTCGGCCGCGGCGGCCACGGTCTGTTCGACCCGTTGGGCGTTTCCTTCGTCGATCATGGCGCCCATCTCGCTGGCGGGGTCGTCGCCGGGCCCGACCCGGACCGTTTCGAGGGCGGCGACGAGCCGCCGCCGGAGTTCGTCGGCCACGCCGCGCTGGACCAGTATCCGGCTGCCCGTCATGCAGAACTGGCCCGCGAACATGGTGACGGCCTTGGTGAGCACGGGCACGACGACGTCCAGGTCGGCGTCGTCGAAGACGAGCATCGGCGTCTTTCCGCCCAGCTCCATGGACAGCGTTTTCAGCGTCGGGGCGGCCTGTTCCATGATCACGCGGCCGACCGCGGTGGAGCCGGTGTAGCTGATCACGTCGACGTCCGGGGAGGAGACCAGCTCCGGAGCCCCGGTATTGCCGCTCTCGGTGAAGACGTTGAACACGCCCGGGTCCAGGCTCGGCGTGTCGGCGATGATCTCGCTCAGCACTCCGTTGACCAGGCCGGTCTGCGCCGGCATCTTCATGACCACGGTGCAGCCGGCGGCCAGGGCGGGTGCGAAGGATCGCGCCGAGAGGATGACCGGTGAGTTCCACGGCACGATCACCGCGGCGACGCCCGCGGCTTCGCGCAGGGTCATCGAGTACATGCCGGGCCGCACTTCCCCGGCCCTGCCGTGGTCGGTGAGGGTAAGTGCCGCGTGGTAGCGGAGTTTGGGGATGGTGCCTTCGACTTCGAGGGCCGCCTCGGCGAGTACTTTCCCGTTCTCCCGCGCCAGGAGGGTGATCAGTTCGTACTTGCGCTGCTCGAGCCGGTCGGCCAGTTCGTGCAGCGCTGCCGCACGCCGGTGACGGTCGCGGGACCAGGCGGTGGAGTCGAAGGCCCTTCGGGCCGCGGCCACGGCGGCCCTCGCCTCCCGCGCACCGCCGTCGGCGAAGGTGCCGAGCAGGCCGTTGGTCGCGGGGCTGCGTGACTCTCCGCGGGAGCCGGAGTCCTGCCACTGCCCGTCGATGTAGTGGCGCGCGTGGGGCAGGGTTTCGGATGTGGGCATGAGGTGACCTCTCGTCATGCGTCGCACGGCGTTTCGCCGCGGGCGCGGAACAACGTCAGCGACGCTACAAGTCGGGGCCGGTGCGCGAATCGGGCGGGCAATCCGTTGTTTTCCGCCGGAGGCGTCGTGCGCCCGTTCCGCCGCGGCCTCCCTGGGCTCACGGCGGCTCACAACCGGCGTGGAGGTTGCTCAGCTCGGTTCGGGTGTTGATGCCGAGCTTGGCGAACACGTTCCCGAGGTGGTGGCCCACGGTGCGGTGGCTGATCCGCAGCTGTACGCCGATCTCGCGATTCGTCAGCCGTTCGGCGGCCAGTTGGGCGACTCGCTGTTCCTGGGCGGTGAGCCGGTTCATCGCCCTGGTGTCCGAGCTTCCCCGGCGTCCCGGCGCTCCGGTGAGGTCCTGCTCGCGCTGCGCGCGTTGGCGCAGCGGCTCGGCACCGAGCCGGTCGAACGCCTCCAAGGCGGCGCCGCTCCGGACGCGCGCATCGGTCCGCCGGCGGCCCCGTCGCAACCACTCGCCGTAGGACAACTGAGCGCGCGCGTAGAGCAGCGGGTGAGATCGGGCACCCGGCACGTCGAGTGCGGCCCGGAAGGCACCCTCAGCCCGGGCGCCGCCGAGGAGCCCGCGCGTGACGTGCGCGGCACAGCGGGCCCACGGCGCTCCCGTGCGCCGCGCCCAGGCTTCGAGCACCCGTACCCGTTCGTTCGCGAGGTCGCTTCTGCCGACGCGCACGGCCGCCTCGGCCGTGTCGAGGGCGGCCAGGAGCGCGAAGGTCGGGTGTTCCGCACCACGGCCCGGCTCGGTCAGGCGCACCAGGAAGTCCAGTGCTTCCTCGGGACGCTCGCGAAACAGCGAGGCCATGCCGCGGTTCCAGTACACGGCGGCGCTCAGCGCGCGGACGCCCTGCGGGAGTGACGTCTCCAGAGCCCTGGCGGTGGCCTCCGCGACGGCACGTTCGTCACCACGCACCGCGGCGAGCCAGCCCAGGCTGGTGCGGCAGTGGGAGGCGATGTGGTCGGCACCCAGGTCCTGGGCCAGCCGCAGTCCCTCCGCGGCCGAGGACTCCGCTTGCGGCCAGCGGCCGGCAGCGTTGTCGAGCATCGCGGTCGTCCCCATCGCCTACGCCCTCTTTGCCCTCCTGCTAGGCGTCGTGCTCGGTGTCGTGAGCCGCCGCACCGTGGCCGCCATGGGCGCCACTCTCGCAGCCTTCGCGGCGGTGCAGATCGTGATGCCCCTGTGGATCCGCCCTCACCTGGCCGCATCTGCCACAGCGGACATCGCATTCACGCCCGGCACGCTGGCCGAGCTGCGCTTCCTCGCCTGCCGTGTCTACGCCGTCATGAACCAGGCAGACGAGGCGATCGCCTGGCTCCTGAACGATGAACGCAACCTGCGCCTGGGGTGGCTGAGCAGCGCGCGCTAGGCCTCGCGTGAACTCATCGAGGCAACTACGCCCCATTGCAGTGACGAGATGTTGGAACGTCTGACCGTGATGCTGCTCGACTTCTACCCGGCGTGGGAACGCCGACGGCAGAAGGGGCAGCGCAGCGCCTGGGGCTGGAGCCAGTACGAGCTGCTGTCGGCGATCTGTCCCTCGCGCCGTAGCGCCGCGGGACGCCGCCGACTCGTCGAATGGGAACGCAAGTTCCCTGGCCAGGTCCCGTCGCCACCGACACCAATCCAGTCCGGGGTCGTCGGCTCGCCGGTCAGTGACCATGCGGCCCGGCACATGACCGATGAACAGTGGCACCGAGCCCTGAACAAGTACGCCGAGCCCCAACCCGAACGACTCTGGCCTCCTCAAGGGGGCGCTCACGAACTGGCCCAGACGCTGAGCAGCCGCGCGCAGCAGGAACCCGAGCGCTTTACCAACTTCGCCTTCATGCTTGGCCCGGACGCACCAGCCACCTACCTGTGCGCGATCGTGGGAGCGGTCACGCCTCACCTGGACGCCGGCCGCTGGGGGCAGTTGGCTCTCCACACCCACCAGGCCCTCGGCTCCGCCGCCGCGCCCACAATCTGCCGCGCCCTGCAGTCGGCTCCGCAGAACTTCACCGCTGCTTCGCTGCCAGCCCTCGACAGCTACACCATGGATCCCCACCCCGAGCAGGACATCCGCGATGCCGATGCCAAGGGAACCCGAACGGATCTGCTGACCGCTGGCATGAACGCCACCCGCGGCCAGGCAGCGCTCGCCGTTGCCGCCCTGCTCTTCCACGGTAGTGAGCACCTCCGCGCCTTGACGCCCCTGGTCGCTCGCCTGGCCAACGACCCTGTGCTCGCGGTCCGAGTCTGTGCCGCCCAGGCCGTGCTGGCCCTGATGCATCATGACCCTCAGATTGCGCTGGATACCGCTGAGCAACTCCTGAACCACCAGGACGCCAACGTCTACAACGCCTCCACCACCCAACGGCTGCTCATCAACACACTGGTCCGTGAGTCCTCACGTTTCGCTGCCCACCTCGCCCGGGCCCTCCAAGGGCCGGGCGATACGGCCGAACTCGCTGGCCAGTCTTGGGCTGTTGCCACCATCCAGGGATGCCTCACCCCGGACCTCCCGAATAGCACGCACGAACTCAACGCCCTCGCCCGCCGTGGGGCGGCAACAGTCTTCGCCAACAACATCGACCACTACCCGCACCTTGTCCCGCTGTTCAACGACGCAGTCCCCGACGTGCGAAAGAACGCCTCCCAGGGCATGCGGCAGGCATTCGACCTGCTTCCTGCGCAAGCCGACGAACTCGTCAGGGCTTTCCTCGACAGCGACGCGTTTCCCGACCACCTCGAACATCTGGCCTTCGCTCTCTACGACCACACTGGCCCCCTTCCCGCCGTGGCTATTGATGCCTGCGAGCGCATCGTCCAGCACGCGGGCAAAGACCTCGGCGACCTGAGAACCCACCGAGCAGCGGACGGCCACTACCTGGTTTCGGCGGTGCTCCGCCTCTACCGCCAAAGCCCGCGGCTCCAGCGGATCCGATGCCTGGACATCATCGACAGTCTGTCGCAAGCAGGTGCCCACGGGTTGAACGCGGCTTGGAGAACGAGCGCTGACCCGACGAATCCCTGTCTCTGGGCTTGCCGAGAATTATCTGGGCGAGGGCCAGGGGCGGGGGATGTTTGTTTGGGTTGTCGCCTGCGGTGATGGTGCTGGCCTGAGTGCGATACGCCCCGGTGTTGGTGGTGGTTGTGTTTGTCCTGTGGATGCCGAGTTTGTGGCGGAGCGTGCTGTTTCTCCGGTGACGGGTGTGGTGCGGTGGGTGGTGGTCGATGCCCGTTCGTTTGATCTGCAGGCGGAGGCGGTGGCGTTCCTGGCGTCGTTGCGGGCGCGGGGGTGTTCGCCGAACACGGAGCGCGCGTATGCGGGGCGGGTCGCTCTGTACTTGAGTTACTGCCGGATGCGGCGGCTGGACTGGAGGACTCCCGGCTTCCTGGATCTGGCTGGGCTGCAGCGGTGGCTGGTCGAGATGCCTGTCCCGCCCCGTGTCGGCCAGGTGCGGCCCGGTTCTGTTCGCTACCGGTCGCGGGGGACGGCGAACGTGATCATGACGGTGGTGGGGGAGTTCTTGCGGTTCGGTGCCGCGCACGGCTGGGTGCCGACCACCACGACGGCGTTGCTGTCGCAGCCGAAGCTCCTGCGCTGCACTCCGCCCGGCTTTGACAGCGGGGAGTCGGGACAGCAGCACCGGGTCGAGGCCGCCGCGTTCCGCTTCAAGGTCACCGAGTCTGGCTATGAGGACCTCAGTGACGAGCAGATCCGCCGCATGATCGCTGCGGCTCCGAGTGCCAGGGACCGTTTCCTGATCGCGTTGCTGGCCTGTACCGGGATGTTCTCCGGGGTTCGAGCTCTGTCTTAGCGGCTCGTTCCTCGCGTTTGTGCAGCTCAAAGGCTGATGCAGGAACGCTATCGAGTGCGACAGGTGTAGTGCAACGCGGCTTGCAGGGGTTCACCTGTTGTGGTGAGCGGTGTTGAGCTCGGTCATGAGCTCGCGGTTGGTCGCGCGGGCGGCAGCCAGGTCGTCATCGCGTCCTTCGAGTTGGGCACGCAGATCGAGGACCTGCTGTTCGAGTTCTGTGATGCGCTGTTGGAGGGCGTCGATGTCGATGGGGGCGCCGAGGCCGGACTCGCGCCAGACCTGTGCGCCGAGGGCCTCGGACAGGCGTTGTTCCAGGAGCCGGTTGCGCGCGTCGAGGCGGACGGCGCGTTCGTGGGCCGCAAGCAGGTCGGCTTGGAGCGAGGCGCGCGAGACGACAGGCCCGATGGCGGTTGCGTCGGCTGGCGGCACGGCCTCGGCGGCGTGGACCTTCTCCAGCAGGTCGTGGTGCCGGTAGAGGAAGCTGCGATCGACTCCGGCGGCGCGGGCGATGCCAGAGACAGTGATCTCGATGCCTTCGGCCGCTGCTTGTTCGATCACGGCGGTGACGCGTTGGCGGCGGCGAGCGGAGTCCGCTTGGCGTCCCTTGCGCATGCTGTCGCTGCGTGGGGTTGTGGTCATGCGTTTTCCTTCAGAGGCGCGGTGGGCCCGACGCGGAGAGTGGGCATGCCCAACGACACGGCGCGGTGCTTGCGTACCATCGCGACTGCCTCGTCGATGCGGGTCTGCTCTGCATCGTCGAGACCGGACAACCCGGTCTTGATCCTGCTGATCAGGCGTCGGATCCGCGCGATCTCCTGCTCGGTGGGAGTGGCATCAAGCCGGGCCCACTCGTCGACGCCGTCGACCGCGGCGGCCAGTCGCTCCCTGGTGCGTAGCAGATCGTCCAGGTAGACGGTCAGATCTGGCAGAAAGGAGACGTCAGTGCGGAAGTGGTCGCAGCCCACGCAGCGGAACCGGATCGGGCAGGCCCCGCCGCCGGCTTGGACGTTGGAGGGCTCGGTGCAGCGGCCGTAGGGGACGGCGACTTCGCCGAGGGTATAGCGAGCGTGTTCGGACTCAAGCAATGCCGCCGCCTGGTGCCAGATCCGATTGCCGTGGCGGTCGAAGCTCAGCGCGGTGACCTTGTCGACGGCGTCGCGGCGGCGGTCTTCGCCGATGCGGTAGTACCCGCGTGTGACGTTGAGATTCCGGTGATCAAGCAGGTCGGCCAGGACGTCGATGGGCACTCCGGCATCGGCGTGGCGCTGGGCATAGGAGTGCCGATAGGCATAGGGCACCGCCCGTGCGCTGTCGAATGTCACGCCGTCGCGGGTGCGCAGTTCGCCCAGGCCGTCCACCCAGAGGCGGTGGCGGCCTTCCGGCATGGAGATCGTCATCGGTCTGCGGCCGTCAGGGTTGCGCCTGGGGGCTGGCAGCAGTTTGAGCTCGGCGATCGGGGTGTCGCCGAACTGGTCGCGGACCCGCTGCTGTTGGCCTGTGATGACGGTGGCGGTGGTGGTGCTGATCGGCAGGCGGCGGCCCAGGCGGTCGGCCTTGGCGTTGTCGTAGACGAGCACGGGGCTGCCGTCCTTGTCGTGTCGCAGGCAGTCGAGCGGCAGGGCGACGATGTCCTCGGGGCGGCGTCCGGTGTCGATGGCGATCTGGATAGCGGCCTTGACCTCGGCGGGCTCCAGGCTGTTCAGGTTGGCGCAGAGCACCGTCATGATCTCGGCGGGCAGATCGCGGCCGGGTTCGCCGCGCTCGGGCTCGGCGGGGATGTCGCCGATGCCGATGGTGAACGTGCCGGGCAGCCCGGCCGCGACCTGCCCGGCCCGGGTCAGACCGCGGGCGTGGATCCCGGCAAGGGCCGCGCGGGCTCCGCGACAGATCACGTTGCGGCGGTATCGGCTGATCTGCCCGGTCGATTCCAGGAAAGCAAGCCGGTTCAGGAAGTTCTCGATGTCGGACCGGCCGAGGGCCGCCAGGTGTTCTCCCTGGTCGGGTCGCAGGTGCAGGACTTCGGACAGCCGCGCCAGTGCTTTGACCTTCTCCCGGACGTTGTTGGCGCCGGCGCCGCGGTGGCGGGGCAGTTCCTCAGCGGCCCACAGCTTCGCTGCGGCCCGCAGCCAGCTCTGGCGGATCCCGGTGAACGACAGCCGCCCGGGATGGCCGAAGACGCCCAGGTCCCAGTGGTCTTTCGGCTGCTCGCTGCCGGGGTCGGCCAGCGCCCGGCGGATGTCGCGGATCAGGCTCCGCGCCAGTGCGCGGGCGGGTCTGCCGGCGCGAACCCGGTCGACATCGCACTGTGTGATCGATACGGCTTGCTGGTGGCGCAGCGAGTCGGTGACCGCGCGAAGGCTCACCTCGTTGACCTTGGCCCCGTTGCAGACCCGTTGCTGGAGGCCGAACAGCGTCTCGACGACCACCAGGTCGGGCAGTCCTCGCAGGCTGACATGACCACTCTCGGCAACCGCCGACGCGGTGAGACACCAGTTCCACTGGTCGGTCCCTGGGGCGCGACCGATGATCGCTCGCCATCTGACATAGTGCGTCGGACACAGGCCGTGCTCGCTCTCGGCGCGGCGGACGCAGGCTGCGACGATGCACGGCCCCAGCGCCGATAGCGGCTTAACGCGGGGATCGGCCAGGAACCTCTCCACCGACAACCCTGGGGTGCGGCGCAGGCGGCGCAGATGAGCCTGGCACAGCCCGATCCGCGTCCGCGACCGGCCGCCCGCCGGCGACATGCGCAGGCAGCCAGCAACGGCGCACTGGGACGACACCGGCGGGGCTGATGGCAGCTGTGTGGCGGCGGCGATGTCCTTCAGGCTCATTCCGGCCTTGGCCAGCCGGGTGAGGCACCGATGACACAGGCCGCCGCTCTTGGTGCCGTGGGCGGTGGCCTCGCATCCATCCACCCGACACAGCGTCCGTCCCAGCAGCGGGTGCCGCGCGGGAAGTGACAACAGCCGCACCGCCGGATCCCAGCCAGCCTCGGCCAGGAACGCCGGATCCAGCAGCCCGGCCAGTGTGGCAGCCGCCCCGGACAGTACGGCACCGTGAAGCACATGCGTCATCGCATGCGACGCCTCGGCTGACGGCGCCGCCGTCAGCGGCATCGCGGCGGTCATCGGATGGCTCCGGCCTGCTCGCGCGGGCTGGGCACCTGGTCGACCGCGGCCCGCAGCCGGGAGGAGTCAGGATGCACATAAACCTGCGAGGAGCTGATGGACGCGTGTCCGAGCAGTTCGGCGACCACGTCGACACCGCATCCGGCGTCGGCGATGTTGCTGCCGCAGGCGTGCCGCAACTGGTGCGGCCGGACCTGAGCCGCCAAGCCGGCGCGGGCCGACAGCGCGGCCAGCAACTCACCGATTCCATCCGGTCGCATGGGGGCGCCGATCTGCCCGGCGGACAGGTTCACCAGCACAAAGTCGCTGTCCGCGGCCTGCCGAACCCGCAGGCGTTCGAACTCGTAGGTGTCAAAAGCGCCGACGGTGACGAAGTCCAACGGGACCGGTCGCTGTCGTCGGGACTTCGCCCAGGCCCCGTTGGGGTTGTCCTCTCGCCGGACCACGTGCAGATGAGCCCGGGCGATCTCGCAGCCCAACGCGCGGGAGTCGAACAGCAGATGGGCATCACTGCGGCGGAGCCCGCACAATTCGCCGCGGCGCAGCCCGGCCCGGGCCATCAGCAGCACGATCAGCCGGTCCCGGGCCGAGCGGCAGGCCCGCAGCAGCGCGAGGATGTCCTCCTCGCTGGCCCGGTCCACCGCCGTCTCCGGCTCGTGCAGTCGATGGCGAGCCCGCATTCGCCACGTCATCGACCCGTCCTCGCTGCGGGCGGCCGTCGGCAAGTCGCAGTCGTCGGCGACCTCGTAGAGCAGCGGCACCAGATCCGAAGGCCCCTGGCCCTCGGCGACCGCGTGCACCACCATGCCCCGCACCGCGGTGAGCACGCCGTTGATTCGCGATGGCGAGCGCGCCGCCCGGCCGCCGGGGCCGGCCAGTACCACGGACGCGCGGGCTGCCGAGCCCGAAACGCTCGGCCCGGCATGGGCCAGCCACGTCATGAACGACCCCAGATGCCCGGCGCCGGTCTGCCAGGACCGGCCCGTCCTGACACACCAGCGCAAGAACAGCGCGATCGCGTGCGCGTACGCCTTCGTCGTGGACTCCGCTCCGTCGCGCCCGAACCGCTGATGCCTCAGGAAACCGTCGGCGACGGCTACCACCTGCAGATCCTCATCCAGCACCGTCCAGTACCGCTGACCGGACGGCAATCTCACCGGAAAAGCCCGCACTTGTCTTCACTCACTCCCGGTTGACAGCCTGAAGGACTATCAGCCACGAGCACCACACCCCCGGAGACGTGCCGCACCATCGCCTCGATCCATTCGATCAAGCGACATAGCACAACAGGTTGCGAAACCCCGGAGAAGACCCCGGTGTCCAGCAAAAGGGAGAACAGCAGCCGGTCCCGCAGGTGTTCGCACCCGTCGAGGATCTTCTGGGCCTGGGCGGCACTCAGCACGCGGGGACGCTTGCGGCCGGACTTGAGCTTGATGGTCCGGGTCCGCTCGGGCCTGCCGGAGGCAATGTGCGCCAGGAACGGCTTGTAGGAGGTGGCCGCTGAGCGGTGCCGCCCAGCCGGACGCATCATCACCAGCAGATTGGCGACCTCGATGCCGCTGCGGGCGTGGAACTCGTAGAACGTGCTGACCGCGCCGAGCTTGCGGTTCACGCTGGAGGCCGTGCAATGGTGCTCGACCGTCGGCAGCACCGCCACCGTCCCGTTCCGGGCCACGGGCGGCAGCCGCAGCCAGGCCACGAAGGCGGCCATCACCTCCAGATCCACCGACTTCCAGCCCAGCCCTCGGCCGTCGAGGTAGGTCCACCAGTCCTTGAGATCGTGGGCGTACGCCTTGACGGTGTTCGGCGACCGCTCGATCGCCGACAGGTAGGCCAGGAACGACTCCACCGGATCGACCGGCACCAGATCAACGCCCAGCAGCGTCCACGACTCCGTCGTCGACCCGGGTGCCAGCACCTTCTGTACGCGCATCGCGCATCCGCCCCTTCCGTGTTGGACGGCGGCAGATAACCGCATCCACCACGGGAGTTGGGGGACCTTCAGAGCGCTTCACGCGCATGAAGGACACGCCCGTGCGGGCTCAAGATAACGGTCGCAAGCGCCACCTGGTCGTCGACACCCGAGGACTTCCCCCCGTGGTCATGGTCACCTCCGCCGACCTGCACACTCCGCTGCGGCGAAGGAAGTCCTGTTCCGCCTGCGCCTGATGCACCCCGAAATCACGATCGTGTGGGCCGACTCGGCTTACGCCGGGAAGCTCGTCGACTGGGCGAAACAGCACCTCAATCTGACGATCAAGCCCGTCAGCCGTCCCAAGGACGCATCCGGCTTCGTCGTACTCCCACGTCGTTGGGTCGTCGAACGCAGTCTTGCGTGGATGATGCACGCCCGCCGGCATGCACGGGAATATGAACGGCTCGTCCAGCACTCCGAAACTTTGATCACCTGGGCCGCCATCACCCTCATGACCAGGCGCCTGGCGCGCAAAGGCGCCACTCCCAGCTGGCCGAGGAAACCGGCGTCTGCCGGGGGCTGACCGCCCTACGTTCCTAGGGGTATCGCCGAGGTGAGCCCAAGAGGGGCCTGGGGCGAGGTGGTGCGCGGCGTTCATCTGCGGCACCAGTGAGCGTCGCGCCGAGCTCACCGCGACGACGCGCCCGCTCACCGGGTGCTGGGGCCGCCGGCGCACAGTGCGTGGTCGATCAGGGCGCTGGCCGCGTTCTCCTGCTCCAGTATGTGCTCCTTGGTGTCACCGCGGGCCTCGGACATGGAGACCACAGCGCTTCGACGCCCGTCATCGGTGACGCCGTTGAGGGTGATGTAGCCGCCGTCCCCTCCCTCGTGGCTCCAGTAGGTTCCTCCACACTTCAGGGGGCGTTCGACCAGGCCGAGTCCGTACCGGCCGTCGGGCCACAGCTCTTGGACCGCCGCGCTCACGGGGACGGTCTGCTTCATCTTGGCCAGCTGCCGGGCCGGCAGTAGGCGTCCGTCGAGCAGCGCGCGGAGGAAGCGGTTTTCGTCCCGTGTGGTCGTGACCCACGAAAGGTTCTCGTAGTCCACCGGTATCTGGTCGGTGACGTTCACCCGGGAACCGGGGCCGAAAAGCTGGTAGGCCTGGGCGTGAGGGCGGGGCAGGGTGGATGAGGTGCCCATCCACCGGGTCTGGTTGAGGCCGAGCGGGCGCAGGATGCGGTTCTCGATCTCTTGGTGGGCGGGTTGACCGGTGGCCTTCTGAATGATCATGTCGAGCAGGACGTAGCCGGTGTTGGAGTACGCCCAGCCCTCGCCAGGCAGGAAGTCCTCTGGCTCGTGGGCCATGGCGAGGTCAACCAGTTGCTTGGGTTCGTAGACGTTGTGGCGCTGCTGGTAGTACTCCTCCGGCGTGGTGTATCCCGGCAGGTTGTCGCGGATGCCGCTGGTGTGCTGGAGGAGTTGGCGGATGGTGATTCGAGTGCCGTCGTTGCCGTTACCCTGCACCACTCCTGGCAGCCAGTGGTCGACCGTGTCGTCCAGGGACAGCTTGCTCTCGGCCTTCAGTTGGAGGACCACGGTGGCGACCAGCGTCTTGGACGTGCTGGCCATGCGGAAGTAGCCGCTGGAAGAGACCGGGCGACCGGTGGTCAGGTCGGCGGTGCCGCTGGTGGCGACCGACTGCCGACCGTCAGGCCCAATGACGCGGGCCTGCACACCGCTGACATCGAGGGCGTGGATCGTTGCGGCATCCTGGCGTAACTGCTCCACGAGGGAGGGACCGGCAGGCTGGGCGACGGCCGTGCCCGCCTCTGCGGCGAGGAGCGTAGCGACACCGATTGCCATGGCGAGGTGCTTTCGCAGAGTCGAGGTCATGGTCGAACGCTAGTTTCGCTCCAACGGGGGCGCGATCCGGCGCACCCCAAGATCAGAACGGGGGATAACCCCCGGTGCGGGCCGTCACCAGTCTGACGCTGACCTGCCGGGCGCCGTGTGACGGTTCTTAACCCAACCGGCACCGCCAGGGCACCCGGATGAGCCCCCACCAGGCTCGTTACGAACCATGGGATGAGAAACGCGCACTGAGGGCTTGTCAGTAGCGTGCGACATCATCGGCAGATGGCCACGCAAGCAGCTCCACCGACCTACCTGGATCGCCTCCGGGCGGACCTGGACCTGATCGAAGCGGACTTCGTGCAGATCCTCGCGGACTCGCAGATCCGAAACACCGACCCCAACCGGGGACGCGACTACGTGATGCACCTTGGCGCTCCGAAGTGGGGATGGGTGCCCAGCAGCCCCGAACTCGAGGCGCGACGAATGCAACTGCTGGGGCGCGTGCGGGACTGGGAGCCGCTGTTCCGCCTGCTTTTCCCACATCCGACTCCCGAGGTCACCAAGCGCCTTGAGGAGAACCTTGACCTACTGCGGCGCTGGCTTGAGCGCCCGCGTGACAAGACGGTGCCGGCCACCATCGACAAGGCCACCGACCACGTGCGCGACGCAGTGACCACGCTCCGGGAACTGGGTGAGCTGCTGCCCTCTGACCCCTGGGCGGTGCGCTTGGTGGTCGACACGAACGTGCTGTTGGACGACCCCGACGTGGCGATCTACACGCCGTTGCTGGGGAAGCGGTACATGGTTCACCTGATGCCCGCTGTCCTGCGGGAACTGGACGACCACAAGCGCGCCGGACGCAACCCCGATATTCGGGAGGCGGCAAGAAGGCCGACCGCCGCCTGAAGGGACTGCGGACCAACGGCGACGTGCGGCGCGGCGTCCGAGTCGCCGGCGATGTGCACGCCGTCTTCGAGCACATCGAACCCAAGGGCGACGGGCTGCCGAACTGGCTGGACCTAGACGTGCCTGATGACCGTCTGGTGGCCTCCACCTTGCTGCTGCAGTCCCGGCATCCCGGCTCTTCCGTATACGTGGCGAGAGACGACATCAACCTCCAGACGAAGCTCGCCGCAGTCGGACTGCCATTCATCGAGACACCATGAACGGACGCTCCGCGCTACATACGCTCAGGACATGACGATGACGCCGCAGGAGCTCGAGGACCAGAAAGAGACCCTGGAGCTGATCAACAGCGAACTCGCGGCGCGTCTGGCACGGCAGTCGGAGTCGGGTGCGAAGGTGGACACGAAGGCGGTCTTCCTGGTCGGCTTCGCGGGGACAGGCGCCCAGTTCCTGGCCTCCCGGAGCTTCGAGCCGTTCACCGGCACCGCGGCCTTCGCGGCGTACGCGGTGGCCGTCGGCTTCGGCATCTCGGTCTTCAACCTCGCCGAGTACGAGGACATCAAGCCGCGGCACGTCCTGGACACCTACGCGCGCTCGGAGAAGGGCGCGACGCTGGGGGCCCTGGCCGGAACGCGGGTGGGGATGTTCGAGAAGAACGCCCGCCTGCACCAGCGGAAGACGAAGCGATGGACGGTCGCCCTGGCCGCTGTCGCCGCCGGGATCGTCCTCTCCACTGTCAGTCTCGTGCTGCACACTGGCGACCATGACAGACACACAGAACCAGGGGAACGAACCCACCCCCACCTCCTCCTCCGCCTCCTCCGCCCAGCCTCACTGACTCCCTGGCCAACCCGGCTCTCGTCGGGACGGAGAAGAGGAATGAAGGCAAGCCCGCGCGCAACAGGGGGGGCCGCCCCGGGACAGACCGTCGAACGGCGCTGACCCGCGCCGCGAGAGCGGCCCTCGCCATTGCGGCGAGACAGTACGAGACCCCGGGCATCTGCGGCCCGGGGTCTCTCTGTGCTCTGGGATGTCCGACCGGTTCAACGGCCCGCCGGCGGGAGCGTCACGCCCAATCCACGCCCAGCTTCCGCAGCGCGTCCATGTCCAGGAACGGTATTTCTGATCAGTAGTGGGTGGTCTGGTCTGCGTTGATCAGTTTGTGGTGTTTCTGTGGTTGGGGGATTGCGGTGTGTCAGTAGCTGTAGTGGTTGTGGGGGCTGTGTTTGAGGGAGGGTCTGGCCTGCGGGTTTGTGAGGTAGCTGTTGGGTGATCAGGTTGTGTCATCTGTGTTGTGCGGGGTTCAGATTCAGTGTTCGTTGGTATGCGGCGGCGTTTGGACGGGCTGTCTGTTTGAACTGGACTTTGCCGGGATGCTCGTCTCTATCGCCTCTGTTGACGATCACGTGTTCGCCGGGCTCCGGGGTGTGTGTCCGTGAGGCCGTCTCGGGTTACAGGCTGTGGGCCCATGTGGGGACGGGGCAGGTGTGGATGTCGCCGAGTGCGAGGTGGAGGGGGCCGAGGAGGCGGTGGGCGAGGCTGGGGGAGAGGTCCTCGATCGCGAGTGCCATGGCGGCGAAGCACACGGACTTTTGTTCGTCTGAGAAGTCCGTCACGCGTTTGCCGTGGGTGCGGGCTGCTCGGTCCAGTGCTGTTTCGGTGTGTTTGATCAGCGCGTTTTTCAGTGGGGCCCGGTCGGTGTTCGCGGCGAGGTCTTGTGCCTCGTACCAGGCTGGGTCTTCGCGGTCGGTCGGCCATGCCTTGTTGTAGGAGCGGCGCAGGGTGAGGACTTCGTCCCAGGTCAGCTTTTTCAGCCGGGCCAGCATTGCGGCCGCTGTTCGCCCCTGGGGTCCCAGCGCCCACCAGGCCGGCACGCGGAACCAGATTGTCTGGCCCCAGGTCCGTCCGGAGCGTGCCTCGTCGTCGCCCGGGGTGAGGCTGAAGATCCACAGCCCGAACGGGATGTCGTTCGTGAACGGCAGGTAGGTCGCACCCGATGCGTACGGGGCTGCCCGGTGCCACGGCTGCTTGCGGTGCCGCAACGCGACGCCGGGCGATTCCTCGAGGAGGATGCTGCGGCGGTCGCGCAGCGCGGCGGCGTAGTCGGCCAGGTCGTCCTCGAAGCCGTGGCCTGAAGGGCGTGTCACCTTCCAGCCCCAGTCGGCCGGCAGGCGGTTGGGATCCACTCCTGCGGCTGTCCAGTCTTCCCACCCTAGTCCGGGCACTTGATCCCCCTCCGCGACAGCGCTGGAGATATATCTTGGAACATCCTGGAGCGGGCGTGCCTGGCGGAAGCCGGAAGAGTGGCGGCGTCGGGCTGGGCGGGTGGGCCGTCGATGTGCGAGATCGCCCAGAAGTGGGGGATCGCCCAGGGGCCGGATGGCCTCTCGGCCATCCGGCCCCGTCGTGTTGCGCCCGGAGAAGGTCCTGGGTGTCCTTGTCTATGCGGCTGCTGGTGGCTGGCTGCCGCTGTCTGGGGCTGTGGGTGGTAGTGCTCCTGGTGGTGGGTCGGGTGGTGGCTGGGGGGTGGTGGTGGGGGCTGTGGCTTGCCGGTAGCTGATGATGGCTTGGATTCTTTTTTCGGGGTCTGTTATCTGGTCGAGTGTGGCGGCGAATTTCTCGTCGAGGTGTGTTCCTTTTCGCTGTCGGGCGTGTTCGAGGATGAGGCTGGTGAGGGGGACGGTGAGGTATGCCGTGATGACGGTCGCTCCTACGGCCCACCAGGGTGCGCCGCCCAGGGCGCCGGCGAGGACGGCGGGGAGTCCGGCCAGGAGTCCGGTGAGGGGGGCGAGGGAGGACGAGTTCATCGCGTGGATGCCCTTCCAGCACGTGACGGCTGGGCCGCCTCATGCCTGAACGAGCCGTGCGGGGACGGCTGGGACGGGGAGAGGCGGCACAGGTGTGCCGTGGTGTGGGGGCATGCCAAGGGCCGGCGCCGCCGCGGGGCGGGCCGGTGGTGTTTTACGGCAAGCCTGTCAGCCCCTTGGGAGGCGGGTTCGCTGTTCCCGTGGGGTGGTTTCGAGGGGGTGTTCGGCGGTTTTTGCGGGGAAGGTTTTCTTCGGCTTTTTGGGCAGGGTGGGCTACATGGCGAAAATAACAAAAAGAATGCTTATGAAGCCCTTAAGCCGGTTCATTTAACCTTTTCCGCGCCGCCTTTCTCTTGCTCGCTGGCCTCACGCACCCTCCTGCGGGCACACCAGACGTGCTCACCAGTATCGGTCATCGCGGCGCCGTCCGTGGCCTGTTGAGCCAGATCAGCACCAGAAGTTTTCCCCGGCTGCGGCCGGCTGAGGGAGTCGGCCGACCGGAGTCGGTGGCGCCATGCCGGTCAGAGGGGAACGTTCAGACGCTGATGAGGTCGGCTGCGATGAGGAGGTGCTGCTGGTCGGGGTGGAGGAGGGGCCAGCTGCGTCGCTGTCTGGTCAGCCAGCGGCGGGTGGCGGGGGTGTGGGGGTGGGTACGTACACGCTGGTAGGCGCGTTGCCAGACCATGCCCCAGGGCGGGTTCCACCAGGGGTCGATAGCGGTCAGAGCACGGGCTGCGGGGGTGAAGCCTGTTTTTCTTGTCCGGTAGCGCTGCTTGTTCAGCCATCGACCGAGTGGGAAGCCGTCCTGGGTGGTGTCGCGGGGGACGGCGAGGTGGCCGTGGGTCTCGGCCCAGGTCTGGGCGTGTTCTACGGCGGTACGCCAGGGGTGCGCGCGGCGGGTGCGTGCGTGGGCGACCTCAGGCGTGATGCCGATCAGCGTCAGGAGGTGCTGCTGGCCGGGGTGGAGCTGAGGGTATTGCATGCAGGCCCGGGTGATCCAGGAGCCCAGGACGGTGCCGGGGGAGGGGACCAGCGCGGCGGGGTCGAACGGTTCGCCCGCAGCGATGTGGTCGCGGGCGCGGTAGTAGTTGCGCTGCCAGTGCAGGTCCCACGGTGGGTTCCACCAGGGGTCGATCGCGGCGATTTCGGTCAGGTGGGGTGAGGGCGGCATACCGGCTCGGGCGCGTTGTTTGGCTCGGTTGCGTTGGCTGAACAGCCACATGCCCAGGGGGTAGCCGTCGTGCAGGGTGTCACGGGGAGCTGCGAGGTGGTCGTGTTCAGCGTGCCAGGCTCGGGCGTGTGCCAGGGCTGTTTCGAAGCCTGGTCTCAGATCGGGGCGGTGGCCAAGGCGGCTGCCAGGCTCGCGGGGACGCTTCGGCTCGGCGGCACGCCGTGCACGACGCGGACCGGTGGTGGTTGCGGGATCTGCAGCCCTTCTGGCGTGGCCTGCCTTGCCTTCCACAGCCGGGGCCGGGGCCGCAGCCGGTCTCGCCGGGGTTGTAGGTGCATGTTCCCGGGCGCTGCGGGCTACCTCGGTGGTGATGTCGAGGGCGGTGAGGAGTTGCCGCTGTTCGGGGTGGAGTTCGTCGTACTTGGAACACTGGCGCCACAACCAGTCGGCGGCACCAGAGTCGTCGAGGTCATTGAAGCCGTTCTCGGCCTGGAGGGGGTGGCCAGCTGCGGCGTCTCGGGCCCGGTAGTAGTGACGCTGCCACCGCAGGTGCCAAGGTGGGTTCCACCAGGGATCGATGTCCTTGAGGGCCTGAGCCCGGTCGGCGGGCATGGGCTGGCGGTTGGAGCGCCGGTGATTGCGCTGGTTGGCCAGCCACTGACCCAGCGGGTAGCCGTCGTGCACGGCTGTGTGGGTGACGACGGCGAGGTTGCCGTGGACGTCTGCGAACGCGCGGGCATGCGCCAGCCCTACCTGGAAGCGTTCTGCGTAGCTGCGTCGTCTGGGGCGGGCGGCGGCCGCCGCCGCGGGGTCGATGCCGATCTGGGTCAGGAGGTGTTGTTGTTCGGGGTGGAGGCCGGGGCAGCGGGTGCACTGCAGGTAGAGCCATTCGCCGAGGCTGTAGCTGGTGGTGGGGAAGCCGTGGGATGGCTGGAGCGGGCCGTGGGCTTCGGCGGGATCGCGGGCCTGGTGCCAGGTGCGTTGCCACAGGGTGCTCCATGGCGCGTTCCACCACGGGTAGAGCGCGTGGAGGGCGGCGGCTTGGTGGGCTGGCATTCTGGCGTGGCTGGTACGCAGGTTGGCGATCCATTGGCCCAGGGGATAGCCGTGGGGGATGTCTTCTTTCGGCACGGCCAGGTGACCGTGCCGCTGGTGGTAGGCGTGGGCCTGGGCCAGGCCCTTTTGGAAGGCTTGCTCGGCTTGGAGGCTGTGGCCGCGCAGCCGCTTGATCACGTGTGGCGCGGGCTGCTCGCCGTCACCGGTCGATCCCTGGGGGAGGAGGTCGCTGAGAGGGCGGGGGCGGTGTGCCGAGTGCACCCTCCACAGCCTCTTCTGCGCGGTGGCCTCAGAAGAGGCACGGATCTTCACGCAGGAGTGGGCCCAAGTGAACAGCGGTCCGTGGGTGACGGCGGCGAGGCGGCGGGCGAGCCATGGCCGCTGGAGCTCATGGGCGAGTTCGGCCAGCAGGGCGGGTAGCTCGCCGAGACGGTAGGGGAGATGGCCGCGCGATGCGGCGACGGTGCGCTGCTGCAGGGGGCGGCAGGCCAGCAGGCAGGCGAGGACGACGGTCTCGGGATAGGTGATCAGGCCGCGGGCGGCCACCTTCCACCAGCCCGGATCCGCGTCGTCCGGCCGCGTGGCTTCCAGGCGGGCCGGCCACGCCCGTTCTTCGACGGGCCAAGGCTGGTCCCACCAGGAGTTGGTGACGGCGCGTGCGACCTCGAAGGCCCGCGCTCCGGTGGGGGAGCGGCGTAGCAGCCTCACATGCCGTCGCTGGGCGCCGACCACCTCCAGGCACCGGCCAAGGGGCACGGGCAGGCCGCTGGTGCCGGGCAGGTACAGGAGCCAGTAGAGGTGGCGTGTGCACACGCGATCCTCAGGTGCCAGGTACCGGCGTGCGGGCACGCGGCGTCCGGTGCGGGCGACGGTGCACGCGGGACAGGCCGGGCCCCAGGCGGCGACGGTCTCCTCGCCGCGCATCAGCCGACCGACCGGACCGGCCCTGTACTTGCCGCACGGCTCTTCCCTCGTCCACGCGGGCAGGGCCCGCCCGAGCACCCGCGGTGGAACGCGGCACAGCGTGGCAATACGTGCGCGGGCCTGGGCGTTGAGGTGGATCTCGCTGTCCGGGTACAGCATGCCGGTGAGGCTCTGCAGGCCGCCGACGTCGGTGACGGCGGCGAGCAGGTCGCGGATGGTGAGGTGGTAGCGGCCAACGAGCCTGGTCAGGAACGACAGCGTCCGCTCTCCCTGCAGCGGAGCCACCCGTCCTGCCGCGCCGCAGCCGATGGCGGGCACGACCGCGCCGGATGCTGCGGGCGTGCGGCTGGGCGCGGTGGTCCTGAGCTGGTGTGTCACGCCGGATGCCCCTACTTCCGTCGTGCGGGCCGGGCCGACCGGGCCTGGGTTTCGGCGGCTGCGTCAAGCTCCACCTCGCTCAGCAGCTGCTTGGTTATCCGTTCGGTGCCTTCGGTGATGGCGACCAGGGCGGCTTCGCGGATGAGGTGGGAGAGGCTGCCGATCCGTCCTGCGGTGCGGGCGTGGAGATAGGCGGCGTGCTTGACCAGCGTTCCGGGACGGTGGGCGCGCAGCCTCAGCAGGTCCTCCATAGCCCGCACGAGGTCGTCCCACACCGCCCGGTCCTGCTCGGTGGCATACGCCAGCGGGCGGTGGCGGAAGATCTTGAAACGGCCGGCGATCTGCGCCCCGCGCACCCCACTGAGGAGGGAGGAGGTCTCGACGTCGATCGCGGAGTACACGAAGGTGGCCGGGATGCGTTCGCCGAGGTACTTGAACTGGTCGGAAGTTTCCGCGCCGGCGCGCCGCTGGGTGTCCAGGAGGTGGACGTCGTCGATGAGGACCAGCTGGGTGCCCAGTTCGCACAGCAGGTCGCACACGGCGCCGGTGATCTGGGTCTGGTTGAGACGGTCGGTGATGGGCATGTCGACGAACCGGGCGAACTCGCTGACGAGCATCTTCGGGGTGGCGGCCGGCGGCATGCTGATGAACAGCACCGGTCTTCTGTTGTCTTGGCCGGGATACTGGCAAGCGTCGGCCAGCTGGAAGGAACGCCCGAGCGCCATCATCGTGGTGGTCTTCCCGGTCGTGGCCGGTCCGGAGATGATCAGACCGCGGCGGGCGCCGGCCTGCTGGCGGCGGTTGACCAGCAGCAGTCGGCGCACGGCGGTGAACACGCTGTCCATGGCCGGGGTGCGCATGACGGCGAGTTCCGAGTGGTAGTCCTCGCGCTCTGCCTGGGGCCAGGCGGGATCGTCGGCGTCGCGCACGGGCGCCGGGGCTCGGTGGACGAAAGCGTCCCAGCCCTGCCATACGGTCGGAGGGGCCAGCGGGGCGAACCCGACGGCATCGTTGGAGAGCGGGCTCACCATCGCAGGGACTCCTCGAAGGGGTCGTAGACCGTGACCTGGGGAGGTCTCGGTGCAGGCACGCCGGCTTCCTGCGCCGCGCCGGTTGGGGAGTCGCTCAGTGGCGGGTGTTCAGTCGGCCAGATACCCGTAGCGCCGTCGTCGCTCAAGGGCTCCTTGTCGTCCTCGCTGTCGCCGAAGACGTCCTCCCCTGGTTCATCGGCTTCCGCCTCCGGCTGCCGGCCGTACAGGATCCCCCACACCGCACCATCGGTTGCGGCGGTGCGGGCGCGGGCGGCGACGACCTTCTCCCGGCGGGTGCCATGTCCGGCGGCGGCGCGTTCCAGTAGCTCGCGCAGGGCGAGGGCCAGGTCGTGTTCGTGCTGGGCGCGGTCTGCGCGGCGGGCGACGGTGCGCTTGATGTGCTGCCAGGCGCAGTCGGTGAACGGGGCGTCGACCAGGGTGTGGTGGATCCACGGAACCGCCTCCCATCCATATCCGCGTGGCTGGTCAGTCTTGGGCAGGCGTACCCATACCTGGCCGGGAGCGTGCGGGTTGTAGTGGATCTCCCACAGGCCGTCCGCCGCCGGCGAGCGTTCGCCGCGGTAGGGGTTGAGGGCCTTGTGGTCGTAGGTGCGGTAGTCGATGCGGATGCCGTAGTCGTTGATCTTCTGCCGCATCAGAGGCATCAGCTCGATGTAGTCCTCACGGCCCAGCGGCACCGGGATGTACCCGCACACGGCGACCAGCGCCGCCCACATCTCATTCGGCGACAGTGCACAGCGGGGCATTATCGGGTGTCGCAGCCCATCGTGCTTACGCTCCTGCCACCCGCAGATGATCCACTTCTGGAACATCTCGGCCAGCTGGGCCAGTGTCCACACCGCCTCGCCCGCGGTGTCCTTCCCGCGCTCGCCGGTGTGCGAGGCCGTATAGGCGGCTACGTGCTGTACGAACAGCGTGTTGATCGAGGAAAACGTGCGTTCCACATGCCCCTTGGCCGGCCCGTTGCCCGGTGGTGCGGGCTGCACAGAAATGCCCAGCGAACTCGCAGGCGGCGATGAACGAGGATGAGATGAACACATTGCCCTGGTCGACCACGATGGTCTGCGGGGTGATCACCGGCCGCGCCGCGGCACCTTCCAGCCGGGCGTCCCTGCTCAGCAGCCGCTCGTAGGGCACCACCGAGTGTTCCATCGCCAGCGCCTCGGCCCAACCGGGCCGCACCGGCGCCGGGACCATCATCTGTGCCAGCAGCTGCGCCGCGTCCACGCTGCGGGTTCCTTTCGCACGCAGCACGGCCGCGCAGATGGTGCGGGTGGCCACATCCAGCGCGATGGTCAGCTCCGGACGCTCCACCACTCCGTCGTCGAGCACCACGAAGGCGTCCAGCACGGTGCTGTCCATCATCACCAGCTCACCCGGCGCCATCGCTGTCGTCGGGACGAACGGGGGAGCCGGCCGGGCTGAGCGCCAGCGGCGCTGACGCGCACTGTCCAGCAGACCGTGACTGTCGGCGAGGGCGTGCACGAGTCGGTTGAACGTCGCACTTGAGGGCAGCGGCACCACTCCGTCCCCGTACTGCTCGCCCAGCAGCCGCTCGGTGTACACCCGCAGCCGCCCCAGCGTCCCGCTGGAGCGCTCCCGCCCAGCCTCCAACACCTCCCGTAGGGCGGCCACCACCCGCTCGTCCGCACGCCCCAGGACGGACCGCGGCCGAGTTGCCCGGTGGTCCACCAGCCCCCACACCCCCTCCCGGCGGTAGCGGGCCCGCATCCGCCGCACCGTCACCACGCTGGTGGGCATGCCGGCCGCCGACAGCTCCGCCGCCTTCGCCTCCTCCCGCTGCGCCAGCGTCCGCACCTGCGGGTCATACTCCGCCCGCAGCGGACCTGCTGCCCCGGGCGTGCCCGGCCGCCCCGTCTCCACCTCCCGCACATGCCGCTCCCAGACAAGCGCCCGCTCCCGCACCGCCTCGGGCAACGACTCCAGCAAGCCCAGCGGTGCCACCCTGGGCACTCCTGGCGCACCCAGGATTTCGAATTCCGCATCGGCGAACAGCAGCGACAGCAAAACCGCCGCTACCTCACCGTCCTCGGTGACCAGCCGCACCTGACCGTCAGCAAGGGCAGCCACCGTCCAGGTACGCCCCCCGAACCGCACTTGGCACCCCAGCTCCACCGCCGGCCTGCCCGGCATCCCGCTGCCCGCCCTCACTCTGCCGCCTGCGCCCACACCGGCATCCGCTCATGCATCGACGCCTCCAGTTCCGCCGCCAGCTGTCCCGCCCACAGGGCATGGAACAGCGCGGGAAGCACGACCAGCGGATCCCCGATCCCGCGTACGCCCTCCCACAGCGGCGCCGGCTCGGCGAACGCCTCCTGCAGCGCGGCAGCCAGCAACTGACTACCGTGATGCCGCGGGTGCCGGTATCCGGCCAGCCAAGTCACATTGCGCCGGTAGATCGGGTCGACAGGCCCGAGCACCCAGTACCGCCAGCCCACCGCCGTACAGATCTCTCCGACCACCGCAGCAAGAGACCGCTGACACCGAGACAGCTCCCCTCTCCCTGTGCAGTCAGCAAGCACCCCCTGGCCATCGGCCAGCCGGAGCATCAGCTGAGGAGCATGCGCCCGCACCCTGCTCGGCACATGCCACCGCAGTTCAAGCGGCCGGGCGGCCAGACCGATGACGCGCGGGTCGCGGTCGAGGAGCATCACATGCAGTCGCATCGCTGCGGACCCGTAGTGCACCAGCCGTCCGGTGGTGGCCGACCACCACCATCCCGGTGCCAGCCGCTTGCCTTTGCGGGCGGGGAACGGCTTCAGCGGCAGACAGTTCTCGAAGACCACCTCGGCGGCGGCCGACAACCACCTCAAACACTCCGTCGCCCCGCCCGCAGCCCGGAACAGCACCTCCACCGACTCGACTTCGGGCCGCCGTGCTCTTGCTCCATCCCACCCAGCATCCTGCATACAGAACCAAACGGCTTATCGGCCCATCCGGTAATGGGTGTGCGCAGCCCATCGGGGAACATCAGCTGCGCCCGGACTGTTCTGCAGCCCAGGTGTAGCCCAGCTCGGCGAGGGCGGCCCGCTGTTTCGCATCCAGTCGGTCGCGCCTGGCCTTTTGGTTACTCAGAAACACACCCAGCTTGATCGCCGAACCTTCCGGTAGCACCTCGATGTGCGCTCTTCCAACGACGGTTCTGCCTTCCCGCTGGATGTACTGAGTGAGGGCTGCCAGACCGCGCTGGAAGGCTGATGCCTTTCCGGTGCCCTTGGCCGCCGGGGCTGGGGCGGGCCGTTCGGCGGGTTTCACACCCAGTGCTGCTAGCCGCTGCTGCTGCTCGGTCGACAGCTGCGCCCAGGTGCCCGCTTCCTGCTGCCGCGCGAGCCACTTGCCCAGGTCGTCGCCCTCGAACATCACGCCCGGTGCGATGTGGGGCAGGTGGCCGTCGGCGTCGACGAGGTCGGTGAGGACGCGGTAGTGGCGCTGCCAGTCCAGTGGCCAGGGGCAGTTCCAGTCCGGGTCGATGGCCGCGAGCTGCTGCGCCCGCGCCTGCGCTCGTTCCGGGTCTTTGCCGAGGCCGCCTTTCCGCCGGAGGTTGGCCATGTGCTGCCCGACGGGCACCATCGCCTCCCCCTCGCCCCACACCGCGTCCTGACGCGGCGCGAGGTGCCCGGTCGCCTGCCGGTAGGACCGCAGCGCGGCCAGCTTGGCCTCCCACGCTTCCTCGCCCGGCTCCCAGACCATCCCGGCCTCCGGCGCGTCCAGGAGGACCTTGCGCCGGTCCTCCAGCTCACCCGCCCGCAGCGCCTTGCGCTGCTGGTGCACCCACCGCCCGAGGGGGAAGTCCTTCGTGACGCCGACCTCGACCTCAACGTCATAGGGCACAGCGTAGACGCCGGTGATCTCGTTCTCCGCCCGCCACCGCAGCAGGGCCTGGTAGCCCTCCAGCCACACCAGCGACTCCGGCCGGTAGACCCGGGTGCGCAGGAACGCGGCGATCGTCGCCGCGTCACGCGGGCTGGAGAAGTGCAGCAGAGCCGACTCGGCAGCGGCGTCGGTGTCGTCCTCCTTCTGGTCGTCGCCGTCGTTCTCGCCGCCGGCCCCCACGATCTGCCCGCCCTCGTCACGCTGGACGTGGACCTTGCGCTTGCCGCTGGTGAGGGTGCGGGAGGCGAGCTGCTCGACCATGCGCTCATCGTGACTGCGCAGGCCCTGGAGCACGGCCACGAGCGGCTTGAAGCTCGCGGAGGCGACCATGTCGGTGGGGTCCTCGCCGGGCTCCAAGAACACCGGCACGATGATCCGCGCGACCTTGGCGGAGCCGTCCTTGTTGAGGCGGAGCGCCCGGCCGATGTTCTGCACGATCTCCACCTGGGAGCCGCGGGTGTCCGCGAAGCACACCGCCTCCACGCCCCGCTCACCGGTGATGTCCACGCCCTCACCGAGCACGCGACAGCTTGCGAGGAAGGCGCGGTGCACCCGGCGTTCGGCCGCGTCGATGCCGTTGGCGAACTGGCGCAGCACCTCCCGCCGCTCAGCTACGAGGTGGTCGCCGCACAGCCACGCCGACCACACCCGGTCCGGCGGGACATGGCGGCTGGCCTCGAGTTCGTAGAACTCCGCGTCGATGGAGGACTTCGGCAGCTTGTCGGCGGCGGCCAGGTCGTCGTCGGAGGCGTCGTTGACGTACAGCTCGGCAGCGGTCTCCGGCAGCTTCTCCGCGAACGCCGCCGCTTCCTCCACCTTCTGGTGGAAGGTCATCACCGTACGGAGGTTGTACGCGGCGGCGTGCTCCAGGAGCGCGGTCTGCAGGAGCGCCAGGCGTCGGCCGCGCCGGGCCTCCTCGGACTCCCCGAGGACGGGGGAGGGGTCGCGGATCTCCAGGACGTCGATCTCGAACCCGGCGAGGATCTCCCGCTCGATCGCCTCGCTCAGACCGAGCTCCGCGAGCCACGCGCCGTACGTGCCCTCCGGGTCATCGGCCATGGTCGCGATCTCCACCTCCTGGCCGCCCGCGCCCTTCTGCGGCCGGGCCGCGGCGAGGATGCGCGGGGTCGCGGTCAGGTAGAGCCGGAAGTCCGCCGGGATCCGTTGGTTGTCGTGGATCGCCGCCCACGGACGACCAAGATCACCGGCGGTGCCGTGCGCCTCATCCACGATCGCGAGGTCGAAGCCTGCCATGCGCTGGCCGTACAGCCGGTCTCCGCCCGCCAGAGCAGCCTCCAGCGGCCCGCGAACCTTCCGCTGGCCCTCGGGTCCATCAATGTCCTCGCGGTCCACCAGGGAGGCGTACGTGGCGAACACGATGACCGGCCCGGACCCGGCCCACAGGGCGAGCCGGATCGGGTTGGTCGTGGTCCGCACGCCCAGCTCCTTCAGCACCGGGTCGTTCTCCAGCGAGCACACCGCGACCATCGGGGCCCGGTGGCCCACCAGACGCCACGCCTGGGCAGTCTGCGCGAGCAGGTCCAGAGTGGGCACGGTCACGAGAATCCGGCCGTCCGCGAACGACTCCAGCGCGCACGCGGCGGCCGTCATCGTCTTGCCCGAACCGGTCGCGGACACGATCGTGCCCCGGGCACCCTGCGGGGGCACAGATGACCTTGCAGGGAATCCCACCCACCTACGAAACGCGGAGCGCTGATCTACCTGGTGTTCCTTGAGCTGAATCGCTGACATTCCCATGCCTCCCCGAGCGCTAAATTCCTGCGGTCTTTCAGAGGCCCGCGTGCGGAATGCAGGCCGCGCCCAAGCCGTTCCAGATCGACGCATCCGCCTTGTGCCAGCCGCCGGGCTGCCCATCCTTGAAGGACGGCCTGTTGTCCGGATCGTAGTGCCCGCCCTCGCGCGTGCAGACGATGACGTCCCCGCCGCCGTTAACCGTCCGCGCCGTGCTCAGACCGTCGGCCTCACCCAGCGCCTCCAGCACCCGGCGCCGCGCCGTGGTGTGCGGGTGCGTGCGCGGCAGCACGGGCTCCCGAACAAACCTCTCCAGCCGCACGAGGCCGACCCGCTCACGCTGCCTCACGTCCGCGAGATATATGGCCAGTTCAGCGGACCCGGCCGATCGGCCGCCGCGCCGCGGCCAGCCCCGGTCCGCGATGCCCACCAGGGCCTCGCTCACGGCCGTCACACCGTCATCCCAGCCGTCCGAGAACAGTGAGCCCCAAGAGGCCGGCACCATGTCCCCCAGCTCCACCACCTCGCACTGCGCCCCAGTGACCGCCCCGGCCTCCAGTACGGCCACCAGGTCGTCCGCCTCGCTCGCGGGCACGCCGTGCGCCTCTAGGAGCGCGGACACCTTCAACCGGGCGTTCACGCCCGCCGTCTGGTACTGCGTCACCCGGCGCAGGGAAGCGCTGCTTAGGCGCGGGATCGGGTCCGGTAGATTCGTGGTGACTGGTCATCTGCGGTCGTCCTTTCAGGATTCTGGGGAGGTTTCCGGGTGGTTGTGGGTGTCTCGCGTTTTCGCCAACGGTACATGGTGCATCAACCTGATGCACCCACTACACTGGGACCCGACACGAACGAGCGCCCCCACTCCCCGCGGCCAGCTTGGCCCGCGGCAGCGGGCCTCAACGGTTCTGGAGGCGCAGCCGGAAGGGCCGTCAGACGGGGGAGCGCAGCGGACCCCCTTGCCCGGACTGGAGCGAAGCGGAAGTCCGGGCAAGGGAGCGCAGCGGACGGGGTCATCACCCGGACTACATAGCAGTCCGGGTGCGCGGGTGGCGCAGCCACCCGCAGCTCCCGCGGAGCGGGAGCGCAACACCCGCGCGCAGCGCGGGTGTTCGCTTGCACATCGCGTAGCGATGTGGTACCCGCTCCGCGGGGGCTGGGGGGGGGGGGGCCCCCCGCGCCCCCCGGC